>CAZGNA010000007.1:0-39239 GCA_964526945.1 uncultured bacterium | reverse complement strand
CGTTTGCGACCGCGTTCGCCATGCAACCTCCGGCGGCGATGATGCCGCCCTCGCCGGCGCCTTTGGCACCCAGCGGGTTGAGCGGGGTCGGCGTCTCCTCCAACACCGCCACGCGCACGCGCCGGGGCACCTCCATGACCGTGGGCAGCAGGTAGTCCATCAACGTGGTGGCCAGCGGCTGGCCCTCCGGCGTGTACACCAGCTCCTCCAGCAACGCGCCGCCGAGGCCCTGCGCCAGCCCGCCCGTGATCTGCCCGCGGACCAGCATGGGGTTGATGGCTCTTCCCACGTCGTAGGCCACCGCGTAGTCCAGGACGTCGACGCGGCCAAGCTCAGGGTCGACCTCGACGACGGCCACGTGCGCGCCGTAGGGGTACGTCATCTTCGGCGCTTCGAAGCGGGCCGCGGCCACCACGGGCGCCAGGTCGGCCAGCGCGATGCGGCGTCCGGGAACACCACGCACGTGAACGGCGCCGTCGGCCACGACCAGGTCGACCGGCGCCGCCTCCAGGCGGGACGCGGCGCGCGCCACGAGCAAAGCCCGCGCCTCCTGTGCCGCCTGCAGGACGGCCGCACCGCCCACCACGGTCGCGCGGCTGCCCCAGGAGCCGATGCCGTCGTCGACGACCGCCGTGTCGCCGTGCACCACACGGACCCGGTCCAGCCCCACGCCCAGGGTCGCCGCGCCGATCTGGGCCAGCACCGTCTCGAGCCCCTGGCCCAGCGCCGCCGCGCCCGTGTAGATCACGACCTCGCCGGCCGGGGTGACCTCGACGCGGGCGGTCTCCCACGGCCCGGGCCCGGCCTTCTCCACGAAACAGCCCACGCCGATGCCAACCCAGCGCCCCTGCGCCCGCGCCGCAGCCTGGCGGGCACGCCAGTTGTCGTAGTCCACCAGGCGCAGCGCATGATTCAGCGCCGACGCGTAGTGCCCCACGTCGTACACCGTGGCCTCGCCCAGCGCGGCGGTGCCCACGCTGTAGGGCATCGCCTCGGGCGGCACGAAGTTGCGCCGCCGGACCTCGGCCGGATCAACCCCAACCGCGCGCGCCACCAGATCCACCAGGTACTCGCGCACGACGTTGCCCTCGAACCGCCCCGGCGCCCGGTACGTCCCTGTCGGCGTCTTGTTGGTGGCGGCACAGACCACCTCGCACCGGTAGTGCGGGACGCGATAGGGCCCTGGCAGCAGGGCCTTGGTGAGCTCCGGCACGACCACCCCGTGGGTGCGGACGTAGGCGCCCATGTCCACCACGATACGATCGACGAGCGCGACGATGCGCCCGTCGGGCGTGGCGCCGATTTCGACCTCGTGCACCTGCTGGCGTGAGTGGTTCGTCGCCAGGAGGTGCTCCCGGCGGTCTTCGATCCACTTGACCGGCCGGCCCAGGCGGACCGCGGCCCAGGGCACGAGGAAATCCTCCGGGTAGAACTCTCCGCGCACCCCAAAGCCGCCGCCCACGTCGGGCTCCACGAACCGCAGGCGCTCCACCGGCCAGCCCAGCAAGGCGGCCAGCACCCGGCGGTTGAAGTGGACGACCTTGGTCGGCCCCCACACGGTCAGCACGCCGCTGGTGCGGTCGACGGCGGCCACGACCCCACGCCCTTCCAGCGGGACCGCCGTGTGGCGCTGTACCGCGATGCGGCGGTGCAGCCGCACGGGAGCGGCGGCCATCGCACCCGTGGGATCGCCCACCGTGCTCTCGAGCCGCGCGATCAGGTTCCCGCCGGCGTCGGGATGGAGGACGGGCGCGCCGGCGGCCAGCGCCGCGTCCGCGTCCGCCACCGCAGGCAACGGTCGGTAGTCCACGACCACCGCCTCGGCGGCGTCCTCGGCGAGGTAGCGGTCGCGGGCCACCACCAGGGCCACCGGTTCCCCCACGTATCGCACGCGGTCGCGCGCCAGCGGCGGCTGGAGGAAGGGGCGCAGCGAGGGGTGCGGGCCCAGCCGGATGGGAATCGGCGGCACGTCGCCCAGGTCGGCGGCGGTGGCCACCAGGAAGACGCCGTCCAGTGCGCGTGCGGCCGCGGTATCGATGCCCAGGATCGCCGCATGGGGATGCGGGCTGCGCACCACCGCCGCGTGGGCCATCTCGGGCAGGTGCACGTCGTCCACGTAGCGGCCGCGTCCTGTCAGCAGACGCGGGTCCTCCGTGCGCGGCACCGAGACGCCGATGCTCATGCCCCCACCGGCGCGCGCCGCGCCCGCTGCCTCCGCGCCTGCGGCAGGGCCAGGATCCCCTGCGGCATGGCCAGCGACATCACCATGAGGATGACCCCGTAGACGGCCACCGCCGGAACCGCCAGGTGCACGTAGTTCTTCAGCGCCACGTCGATCGCCCGCAAGACCACCGCCCCGACCACGGGACCCCACGCCAGCCCGCTGCCGCCGATCATCGCCGCGATCACGGGAAACAGGCTACGCTCTACGCCCAGCACCACCGACACGTCGATGTAGCCCCCGTGGAGCCCGAAGATCGCGCCCGCCGCCGCCGTGGGCACGGCACCCAGCACGAACGCCACCTGCTGCGTGCGGAACCGGTCCACGCCCGCTGCGGCAGCCGCCGCCTCGTTCTCCCGAATCGCCAGCATCGCCATCCCCAGGCGGCTGGCGGCCACCGCCCGATTGAGCACCAGCGACCCGGCGGCCAGTCCCAGCGTGAGCAGGTAGGCGCTGGTCAGGCTCAGGTAGACCTGCGCGGGCACGTACAGTCCGTGGGAGCCGCCGGTCAGCTCGGGCAGGTTGTCGACCAGCAGCCGCAGCAGCAACAGCAACGCGAACGTGCCCACCGCGAAGTACGCGCCCCGCAGCCGCAGCAACGGGTAGGCCAGCAGCGCGGCGACGCCCGCCGCGGCCACCGCGCCGGCCGCCACGGCCACCGCGACGCCGGTCCACCCGAGCGCCAGCAACGCGGGCGTCCGGAGCAGCAGCAGGAACGCCACGTAGGCGCCCAGGCCGAAGAAACTGGCCTGGCCCAGGTTGTACAGGCCCAGGAAGCCGCCCAGCAGGTCGTAGTTGGAGGCCAGGGTGACGAGCAGGAACGTGAACAGCAGCGCGGTCAGCAGGTCGCGGCCCAGCACCCACGGCGCTGCGGCCAGGGCCGCCACCAGCGCGCCGGCCAGCAGGCGGCCGTTCATCGCCCCGCGCCTCCCAGCAACGCCACCGGCCGCAGCAGCAGCACCCCGAAGAGCACCAACAGGCTGGTCATCGGCGACCAGACCGCGCCGACCCAGTAGCCGGTGAACACCTCGGCCACCCCCAGCGCGACACCGGCCGCCAGCGCGCCGGGCAGGTTCCCCACGCCACCGGCCGCCGACACGGTGAACGCGATCATCGTCAGCCGCAGGCCCTCGTACGGGGTCAAGGGGATCGCCAGGACGAACACCGCCCCCGACAGCGCCGCCAGCATGAGGCCCACGGTCAGGACCACCATGGCCACCCGCGACGGTTCCAGGCCGATGATGCGGGCGCCGGTGGCGTTCTGGGCCACGGCGCGGGCTTCCTTGCCGATGCGCGTGCGCACCAGCAGCAGGTGCAGGACGACGACCGCGCCCGCCGTGAACAGCAGCGCCACCGCCCGGGGACCGGAGACGACGACCGGCCCCAGCCGCAGCGACGCGATGCGCGGCGCGAGCGCGAAGATCGGCTGGGGCTCGATCAGCCGGGCCCAGTAGAAGCCCAGCAGCGCTTCCGCGGCCAGGGCCAGCCCGAACGTCACCAGGATCGAGCCGACCAGCATCTCCCCCGGCGGCCGGGCGCCCAGGGGCCGGACCAGCCCCCGGTAGACCAGGGCGCCCAGGGCCAGGAATCCTGCGGCCACCAGCACGAACCCCGGCCCAAGCGGCACCCCCGCGTGCCGGACCAGCAGCGTGACAGCCGCGGCGCCCAGCACCATGAACACGCCGTGGGCGACGTTCAGCACGTGGGTGGTGGCCAGGATCAGGGAGAACGAGAACGCCATGAGCGCGTAGAGCCCGCCGACCACCACGCCCCCCAGGAGCAGCTCGACGAACAGCGCCGCCGACACCGCCCTGCTCCCGCTACACGGCGAGGTAGCTGGCGCGCAGCTCGGGGCGCTCCCGCACCTCGGCGGCGGGCCCGTGCAGCGTGATCTCGCCGCCGGTCATGATGTAGGCCCGGTGCGCCAGGGTCAGGGCCTCGTAGACGTGCTGCTCGACCAGCACCAGCGTCAACCCGCGGCGATTGAGCGCCGCCAGCGTGTCGTACACCTGGTCCACGACGCGCGGCGCCAGCCCCAGCGAGGGCTCGTCGAGCATCAGCAGCGCCGGCGTGGCCATCAGCGCCCGGCCGATGGCGAGCATCTGCTGTTCGCCGCCCGACAGCGATCCGGCGGCCTGCCGGCGGCGCTCGGCCAGCCGCGGGAAGAGCGCGTACACCTCGTCGCGCGCGTCGGCCAGGCGACGCCCGCGGCCGGCCACGAAGCCCAGCTCGAGGTGTTCCTCCACCGACATGGCCGGGAAGAGCTCCCGGCCCTCGGGCACCAGACCAAGCCCCAGGCGCACACGCGCCGCCGGCGAGAGCCCGTCCAGCCGTCGCCCCGCGTAGACGATCTCGCCGGCAGCTGCCGGCACGATGCCGTGGATGGCCCGCAGCGTCGTCGTCTTCCCCGCGCCGTTGGGCCCCAGCAGTGCCACGACCTCGCCGGCGGCCACGTGCAGCGAGACGCCGTGGACGACGTGGAAGTCGCCGTAGCGGACGTGCAGGCCCCGGACCTCAAGCATGGGCTCCGGTCCGCGCCCGCCGGTCGCCCAGGTAGGCCGCGACCACGCGCGGGTCGGCCATCACGGCCTCGGTCGGACCATCGGCGATCACCTGGCCGAAGTTGAGGACCACCACCCGGGGACAGACGCGCCTCACCAACCGCACGTTGTGCTCGACCACCAGCAGCGTCAGGTCCAGCTCCGCACGCAGCCGCAGGATGACCTCGGCCATGCGGTCGAGCTCGGCCGGGGCCAGTCCGGCCATCACCTCGTCCAGGCAGAGCAGCCTGGGGCCGGTGGCCAGCGCGCGCGCCACCTCCAGCCGCTTGCGCTCGGCCAGGTTCAGCGTACCGGCCGGTTGTGCAGCCACGTGGCGCAGGTCGAGCAGCTCCAGCAGATGGCCGACGGCGGCGCGCCCCTGCCGGATGCTGGCGCGGCCGCCGTGGCGCCCGAACAGGTAGCCCACCGCCACGTTGTCCTCCACCGAGAGCTGGGTGAAGGGCTGCACGATCTGGAACGTACGGGCGAGCCCCAGCCGGCAGATGACGTGTGGGGGCAGGCCGACCAGGTCCCGACCCAGGAATCGCAGCCGGCCGCGGTCTGGCCGCAGGAACCCGGAGACGACGTGGAACAGGGTCGTCTTGCCCGCGCCGTTGGGCCCGATGAGCCCGACCACCTCACCGTCGCCGACGGTGAGGTGTACGTCGTCGAGGGCTGTGACCCCGCCGAAGCGCTTGGTGACGCCGCGGAGCTCCAGCACCTACCGGCCGGGCCGACGGTACGGTGCGTCGGCCAGCTCCCGCGGCCACACCACGGTCACCTTCCCCCCCTGGATCTGCGCCACGTACGCCGTCTGGTTCCCGTGGCCGTTGAGGGTCGAGCCTGCCAGTTTGAGGTCCCAGCTGAACTTGAACTTCCCGATGACCGTGGGCACCTCGAACGCGGGATCGCGAAGCGTCTGCGCGATCGCCTCCCGGTCGAGCCGGCCGGTGGCCTCGATCGCCCGCTGGATCACGTCCAGGGCCACGATCCGGTTGGCGACCCAGGGCAGGTCGTACGGGTCCCGGCCCATGCGCTCGAAGATCTTGCGCGACCGCGCATCCAGGGCCCGCCGGGCCGTGTAGGTGGCGCCCACCACGCCCTCCACCGCCGGACCGCCACCCTGGACGAAGGGCAGCGCCAGCGCGCGCACGTACGTCTCCTTCGGCCGCAGCCCCAGCTCGCGGGCCTGGCGCACGTAGGCGATGGACGGCCCGGTCCACAGCCCCAGGAACACCAGATCGGGGTTCAGGGCCCGCCAGCGCGCGATGATCGCCGCGAAGTCCGAGTGCCCGAACGGCACCACCTGCTGGTCGGCCACGGTCAATCCCGTCTCGCGCGCGTACGCGATGGCCCCCGAGGTCACGTCCCGCGTGTGGGCGGTGTCCTCGAAGAGGAAGACCGCCGTGCGCAGACCTGCCCCCTCGGCGTTGGCCTGGCGCACCAGATCGAAGTAGTGCCGCGTCCACCAGACGCCCGGCGCGAGCGTCCCGAACAGGTACCGGAAGCCGCGGGCGAAGATGGCGCGGTCGTTGGCCTCCATGGTCACCATGGGAATGCGCAGCCGCTCGGCCACCGTGGAGGCCCGCAGCGTGATGGGGCTGGTGGCGGGACCGAAGAACATGAGGACGTTGTCCACCGCCGCCAGCCGCTCGTACAGCTCGACGGCCTTGTCGGCCGAGCTCTCGTCGTCGTAGAGCACCATCTCGACCGGCAGGCGGCGGCCCGCCTCGCGGACCATGATCCCGCCCTCCTCGTTGACGGCGCGTACCCACTCGCGCATGAACTGCTGGTAGACCGGCCCCCACTCCGCAGCGAACGGTCCGGTCACCGCCAGCGTGCCGCCCAGTTTGACGCTGGCCGGCGGTGCGGCTCCCAGGCCGGGCGCCAGGACCGCGAAGACCACCAGGCCTGCCAGCCCGCCCATCGTGATCCGTCGCATCGTCGTCACGCCTCCTTGTCCACGGTGTGCACGCCGCCTCCGGCCCACCGGCCCGGCAGACGCCCGACGCCGGCAGTTGGCGGCGTGCTGCTGGTTCCCCACGAGCTCCACGGTCAGATGTCCATGATCGCCTTGCGCTGGCCGCCGTCCAGGGTGATCCACGCCCCGTTCATGTAGCTGGCCCGCGCCGACGCCACGAAGACCACCACCCAGGCCACCTCCTGCGGCGTGCAGATCCGCCCCAGCGGGAGGCTGGCCAGCGCCTTCCGGTTGGCCTCCTCGACCGACAGGCCTTTGTCCCGGGCGTACGCGCGCACCAGCCCCTCCCACCGCTCGGTGGCCACCGGCCCGGGGTTCACGGCGTTGACCAGGATCCCGTGCGGCCCGTACTGCTCCGCCAGCGCCGAGGTCACCGCCAGGTCCGCCGCGTTGGCGGCGCTGGCCGTGAGCTCCCAGTACGCCGGCTTGATGCCGTCGTTGCCGACGACGTTGACGATGCGGCCCCCACCCCGCCGCAGCAGGTGGGGGATGGCCGCCTTGGCGCACCGCACGTACCCCATGAACTTCAATTGCATTGAAAGCGCCCAGTCGTCTTCTGTCAAGTTCAGGATGAGGCCGCCCGGCGAGGCGCCGGCGCAGTTCACCAGGATGTCCAGGCCGCCGTAGTGCGCGGCCGCCGCGTCGACGCACCGGCGGGCGTCCTCCCACTTCGTCATGTCGCCGGCCACCGTGAAGACCTCGCGGCCCGTCGCGGCCGTAATCTCCGCCGCCGCCGCGCGCAACCCGTCCTCGCCCCGCGCGCACAGGGCCACGCGGGCGCCTTCCCGGGCGAACTCCAGGCCGCAGGCCTTGCCGATGCCCTTGGAGCCACCCGTGATGAAGACCACCTTGTCCTGCAGTCCCAGGTCCATGCTACCCTCCTCGTGCAGCGCCGCGCTCGCGTCCGGTCCCCTGCGCGGCGCCGGCGTCGTGATGCAGGGAGCGGACGAGCTCCCCGTACAGGTCCGGACGGCGATCCGCTACCAGGTCGGCGTCGGGACCGGCGCGCAGGGCATCGGCTGCCGCCGGGTCCACATCTGCCACCAGCAGGGCGTCACGGTCGGGCGGCGCCGGACCGGCCACGGGCCGTCCCGTCGGCGCGAAGACGACGCTGCAGCCCAGCGTCCGTACCCGTCCGTCCTGCCCTGCCCGGTCGGCACACGCCACCCAGAAGCGGCTGCCGTAGGCGTACCCGGCCGCCAGGTAGTTGGCACCGCACCAGCCGCGGTCGTCCCAGGGCTGGGGCTTGCCGCGGTCCGTCCACGTGGTCGGCACGCACAGGACCTGGGCGCCCCGCAGCAGCAGCACGCGCACCGCCTCCGCAAAGCGCAGGTCGTAGCAGACGAGCACGCCCAGGCGCCCGACCGCGGTCTCCCAGACGGGGAAGCCGGTATCGCCGGGCTCGAACACGGCCCGTTCGAACGCGTAGAGGTGCGCTTTCCGGTAGACGCCCAGCAGCCCGCCGGGCCCCAGCACCACGGCGGCGTTGTACAGGCGGGGCCCCGCACGCTCGGGAAACCCGGCGACGACGTGCAGCCCGGCCTGGCGGGCGACGTCCGCCCAGGCGGTCACCGTCGGCCCGTCCCGGGCCTCGGCATGCGGCGCGACGTCGTCCCGACAGCGGAAGTCGTAGGAGATCGTGCACAGCTCGGGCAGCACCACCAGGTGCGCCCCGCGTGCCGCCGCCTCGTGCAGCGCCCGCACCGTGCGGGCACGCATGGCCGCCGGCGCCTCCCAGGGCGCAGCCAGCTGTACGACCGCGATCCGGGTCACGGCCGGCGGGTCCAGGGCCACGGGCCCAGCGGCTGGGTCAGTTCCGCCAGGAGCCCCGCGGCCGCCTCGGGGGCCAGGAACGCGATGAGGGTGTCCGCCGCCCCCGGGCGCGGGCTCTCGTCCTGCAGCGGCACGCCCCGTGCGCGCAGCCACGCCAGGGCTGCGGGCAGGTCGTCCACCTGGAACGCGACGTGCTGTATGCCCTCGCCGCGGTCCTGCAGCCAGCGCGCGTTGAAGTCGTCGGTGCCCAGGGGTTCTATCAGCTCCAGCAGCACATCCCCGACCGGGATGAAGCCGATGCGCAGCAGCCCGGGGCCGTACTCTTCCCACGCCGCCACCTCGAGCCCCAGGCGGGCGAATCGCTCGGCGGCTGCGCGCGCGTCGCGCACGACGATCCCCAGGTGGTGGATTCCGCGGATCCCCGGCCCCGCCGCCCCGGCCCCGCCCGCCCCGCTCCTCCCGTTACTCATCGAGCCACGCCGCCACCCGCGCCGGGCCGCCGTTGCCGCCCTTGACCGGGACCGGCATGGCGAGCAACGTGAAGTGGCGCCGCCCGATGCGGTCCAGGTTGATCAGGTTCTCGATCAGGCACACGCCAGCGCCGAGCGTGATGAGGTGCACCGGGTAGCGCGGCTCGCCCGGCGGCTTGGGCGGGCCGCCATCGACGGCGAAGTCCACGGCCAGGGCCCGCACCCCGGCATCCACCAGCCACTGGGCGGCGTCGTTGGCCAGGTACGGGTTGTCGCGATAGAACTCGGGGCCGCGCCAGTGCTCCTGCGCCCATCCGGTCCAGAGCACGACGCGCCGGTCGCGGAGTTCGGCCGGATCGGGAGCCGCTGCGCGCAGCGCGTCCACCGTGAGCGGCTGGCCAGGACGCGCCGCCGCGCGCAGGTCTAGCAGCACGGCCGGACCGTTGAGCCACTCCAGCGGGACCTGATCCATGGTCAGGCCGTCGGCGACGAAGTGGTAGGGCGCGTCGATGTGGGTCCCGGTGTGGATGCTGAAGGTGGCGAACCCGGTGGAGTAGCCGTGGAGCTCATGACGCATGATGGGGACGTAGAAGATCCGGGGGTTGTCGGGCACCGGCTCGATCTCCGGGCCCCAGGGGATAGTCAGGTCTACCAGTCGCACGTGGCCCTCCTCTGTGCTCCGTGTCCGTACCCCGCGCCCCGAGGTGCCGGTCAGGTCACCAGCAACCGCCCCTCCTGCACCACGATCTGGCCGTCCAGCTCCACCGTCGGACGCAGCAGCAACCCGTCCAGGTGCAGCTCGCTGGTCACCGTGCCTCCGATGACGTGGTTGTCGCCGATGGCCACGTGCACGGTGCCGCGGACCTTCTTGTCCTCCGTCATGGACCCGATCAGGCGCGCGCGGTCGTTGGTCCCGATGGCGAACTCGGCGATGTTGGTGGCGTTGGGGTCGGCGGCCGCCACCATGGCGCGCAGGCGGGCCGCTGCCTCCCCCCCGGCGATCTCTACCACGCGGCCCCCGCGCACCGTCATGCGGATGGGCGCGTCCAGCAACCCCAGGTTGTCCATGGTGTGCTCCACGACCAGCGTGCCCTCGGCCGTGCCCTCCACCGGCGAGATCGCCGCCTCCCCGTCAGGCATGGCCGCGAAGGTCCCGGGCCCGCCCACGCGCCCGGTCAACGCCACCGCGGTCCGGCCGGCCACCGACATCGTGAGGTCCGTGCCGGCGGGTGTCCGCACCCGGACGGTGTGCGCCGCCGAGAGGCGGCGGGCGATCTCGCGGGTGATCCGGTCGATGGCGTCGTAGTCGGCGAGCATCGCGCCGTGGGTCATGATCTCCTCGGTCACACCGCGCAGCACCAGCACCCGCGCGCCTGCGCGCAACGCCTCCTGGGTGGCGTCGGTGTGGGTCATGGCGTAGGTCACGGGTTGCAGGACCACGTCAGCCGCCTTCATGGCGGCGGCCACCACACGCGGGGGCTCGTTGCCGTGGGCCTTGCGCGGCTCCATGACCACCAGCACCGGCTCGGCGCCCACCTCCCGCACGGCCTGGGCCAGGACCTGGGCGATCGCCACCGTGTGGGTGTCGGCGGCGATGCACACCAGCTCACCGGGCTGCACCCGCGCGCAGGTGCGCACCACCTGCCGCGCGCTGTCCTGCAGCGAGATCACCGTCGCCATGGACACCACGCCCTTTCGCGCCCGTCACCGACGGACTCGAGATGCCGGCGCACGCCGTCTCCTCCCGTGGAGGTATCTCCTCCGGCGGGAGCGGTCTCTTCCTCCGCGTGCGCCCTCCTGCGCAGCAGGGCCACGCCCCCCGGTGCATCGGACCACCCGTGCGACCCGGCCGACGTGCGCTGCGGCGCCTGTTCTGTTCTGGCGGCCCCTGGGCGATTCCTGGCGCGCCGTGCGGGTGCGCAGGAGCTGGCCGCCTCCGCCGGCCGCAGGAGACCCTGGCGGGAGCAGGGAATAGTTGCGGATACCACAGGCGAGAGCACGAGGAGGAACCCCTATGGGCCGAATCGCGGTGGGACTGCTGGCCCTGCTGCTGGCGTTGGCAGGCAGCCTGCCCCCGAGGGGGCAGGCCCAGGAGCGCCCGCTGGTCGTCGCCCTGGGCGCCGAACCCCGCAGTCTGCTGGCGATGCACATCGTGGACTGGACCACCAACGTCCAGCAGATGAACATCTACGACCGGCTGTACTTCTGGGACGGCATGCCGCCACGGATCAAGCCGTCGCTGGCCGCCGAGCTGCCCCAGACCCCGGACGACCTCACGTGGATCGTCAAGTTGCGCCCCAACGTGCGCTTCCACAACGGCGACCCGCTCACGGCCGAGGACGTGAAATCCACCATCGAGTGGCTGCTCGATCCGCGCAACCAGTCGCACTACCGACCGCGGTTCTCGTTCGTCGACAGCGTCGAGGTCGTCGACCCGCTGACGGTCCGCATCAAGACCAAGGAGCCCGCGCCGATCCTCCGCTTCTGGCTGGTGGACTTCACCGTGCACAACGCGAAGTACATCCGGCAGGTCGGCAACGAGCAGGCCAACCGGCAGCCCGTCGGCGCCGGCCCCTACCGGTTCGTGCGCTGGGATCGCGACGAACGGCTGGTGCTCGAGGCCAACCCGACCTACTGGAACGGTGCTCCGGCGATCCGCCGGGTGGAGTTCCGCTTCATCCCCGACTTCAGCGCCCGCCTGGCGGCCCTGCTGGCGGGCGAGGCCGACATCGTCAAGGACGTGCCGCCCGTGGCCGTCGACCAGGTGAACCGCAGCGGCATCGCCGAGGTCCGCGGCGTGGCGTCGTCGCGCATCAACTACGTGGCCCTGGTGAACCTCAAGCCAGGCCCCATGCAGGACCGGCGGGTCCGGCAGGCCCTCAACTACGCCGTGAACGTCGACGAGATCATCGCCAACCTGTTCAAGGGCCGCGCCACCCGCATCCCCGGCGCGCTGTCGGCCCTCAACCAGGACGTCAACCCCAACCTGAAGCCCTATCCCTACGACCCGCAACGGGCGGTGCAGCTGATCAAGGAAGCCGGCTACGATCCGACGCGGCTGGAGTTCACCCTCGACTCGCCCTCGGGCCGCTACCCCCTCGACAAGGAAGCGGCCGAGGCGATCGCGGCCTACCTGGGCCGCATCGGGATCAAGGTGCGCGTGGTGGTGAACGAGTGGGGCACGCACCTGGACAAGATCATCAACCGCCGCACCGGCGAGATGTTCTACCTGGGGTGGGGGCCGGCCCTGGAAGCCCAGGGCACCATCGCCGAGCTGTTCCGGCCCGAGCGGACGTACAGCGGCTTTGGCACCCCCGCGCTCACGCAGGAGATCAACAAGGTCCTGCCGATCGTCGACCCGGAGAAGCGGCGACGGGCCTGGTACCGCATCCAGGTCATGCTGTACACCGAGGCGCCGTGGATCTTCCTGTGGCAGCAGCACGATCTCTACGGGGTGAACAAGCGGGTCAACTGGCACCCGCATCCGGCAGAGAAGATCTTCCTGCACGACGCGTCGTGGGCCAGGCGCTAGGGCCGGGCGCTGGCACGGTGCGGCGCGGGCGCATGCCGATGGTCCCGTTGCGGCCGGCCGGATAGCGCTCCCCGGCGGCGGGGGAAGGCACGTGCGTCCCCCGCCGCGCCCCCGTCCGATGCTGCAGTTCGTCATCCGTCGTCTCCTGGAGGCTGCGGTCGTCGTCTTCCTGGCGCTGACCGCGGTCTTCAGCCTGCAGTTCCTGGCCGGCGACCCGGTCAAGCTCTTCCTGCCGACCGACACCACCCCCAAGCAGATCGAGGAGTTCCGCCAGCGCCTGGGCCTGAACGACCCGTGGCCCGTGCAGTACGCCCGCTTCATGCGCGGCGCCCTGCGGGGCGACTTCGGCCGATCCCTGCGCCAGGGCGAACCGGCCCTGGACCTGGTGCTGGAACGGTTCCCGGCCACGCTGGCGCTCTCGGGCGTGGCGATGGCCCTGGCGCTGGCCATCGCCATCCCGGTCGGCGTGCTGTCGGCCGCGCGCCGCAACTCCTGGTTCGACCACCTGGGCATCGGCGCCACCGTGCTGGGGCAGGCCGTCCCGGGCTTCTGGCTGGGACTGATGCTGATCTACGTGTTCGCGGTGTGGCTCAAGGTGCTCCCGACCGGGGGCCGCGGGACCTGGGCGCACTACGTCCTGCCGTCCATCACCCTGGCCGCGTTCGTGGCGGCGCGGTTCGCCCGCCTGACGCGCTCGACGATGCTGGACGTGCTGGGCCAGGACTACATCCGCACCGCGCGGGCCAAGGGCCTGGGCCCCCGGCGCGTGCTCTACCGACACGCGCTGCAGAACGCCAGCCTGCCGATCGTCACGCTGCTGGCGCTGCAGCTGGGCCAGCTCTTGGGCGGCGCGGTCATCACCGAAACGATCTTCGCCTGGCCCGGCGTCGGCCGGTTCCTGGTCCAGGCGCTGCTCAACCGCGACTTTCCCGTGGTCCTGGTCGGCGTCTTCCTGACCGCGGTGGCCTACTCGGTGCTCAACCTGCTGGCCGACCTGGCGTATGCGTGGCTCAACCCGCGCGTCCGCTATGCCTGACGGATCCCAGCGATCGCCCTCCGGGACCTTCGCCGCACGGGCCGAGCGCCTGCCGTCGGCCGCCCGACCGGCAACGCGGGGAGCGGTCCCCGCCAGTGCTCCCCGGGCGCCCTTCGCTGCCCGGCCCCGACGCCGGATCGCCCTCTCGCGCGGCGGCGCGTGTGGCCTCGCGATCGTCGCCCTGGTGGCCCTGGCCGCCCTCCTGGCCCCGGTGCTGACGCCCTACGGCCCGGTCGACACCGACCTGGGCCGCTCGCTGCGTCCGCCCTCGCGCGCGCACTGGTTCGGGACCGACCAGCTGGGCCGCGATCTGTACACGCGGGTGCTGTACGGGACGCGGGTCTCGCTCGTGATCGGCCTGGTCACCGTGGGCATCGCCGGCGCGGTGGGGCTCGTCCTGGGCCTGCTCTCGGGCTACCTGGGCGGGGTCGTCGACGCAGTGGTGATGCGGCTGGTCGACGTGCAGCTCTCGTTCCCCTTCATCCTGCTGGCGCTGGTGGTGAACGCCATCCTGGGGATCGGCCTGCAGAACATCGTCCTGACCCTCATCATCACGGGCTGGGTGGTCTACGCGCGCCTGGTGCGCGGCGAGGTGCTCGCCCTCAAGACGCTGGAGTACGTCGAGGCGGCGCGGGCGCTGGGCGCACCGGCCCTGCGCATCGTCTTCCGCCACCTGCTGCCCAACCTCTGGACGCCTGTCATCGTCCTCTCGTCGCTCCAGGTGGCGCAGTACATCGTGGCCGAGGCCGCCATCAGCTTCCTGGGTTTCGGGGTCCAGCCCCCGACGCCGTCGTGGGGCAACATGCTCAACGAGGGCCGCACCTACATCTACAACGCCTGGTGGCTCACGACGTTCCCCGGACTCGCGCTGGTGCTCACCGCCCTCGGCGTCAACCTCGTGGGCGACTGGCTGCGCGACACGCTGGACCCGCGCCTGACGAGCTGACGCGGCCACGTCCGGCCGGCCCAGCGGTCCCCGCCAGGCCCACCCCGGCCCGTCGTGGAACCACCCACCACGCCCACGCCGGCGCACGATCCCCTGCGGCAGGGACAGGGCGCCGCATCAGCAAAAGCAGGCGCGAGACGCACCGGCCCGCGCCCGACGAGGAGGGACGTAGATGCCGTTCATCCCCCAGGAGGTCTTCGCCGACCGTCATCAACGCGTCAGAGCGTGGCTGCGCGAGGAGGGCTGCCAGGGACTGCTGGTGAGCGATCCCGACCACTTCTACATGCTGACGGGCTTCCATCTGGACGTGGCGCCGTGGGAGCGCCCGGTGGCGGCGGTCGTGCCGGTGGACGCTCCACCGTTCCTGATCATGAACGAGCTGTCGACCCACCACCTCATGATGGCCCGCGAGCGCGGCACGCTCTACGTGTCCGACTACGCCCTGTACGTCGAGCACCCCCGGTGGACGCAGCGCACCTACACCCGCGACCGCTGGCAGGAACTCCTGGCGACCCGCCTGATCGCTGCCGGCGCCGGGCGCGGGCGGTACGCGGCGGACCGCATCGCCGCCTTCCGCGGCGTGCGCCGCTGGCTGCCGGGACCTGTGGAGTTCACCAGCGCCGCGGGCTTCCTGCGCGAGATGCGCATGGTGAAGGACCCGGCGGAACTGGAGATCATGCGCCTGGCGGCCGCCCTCACCGACTGGGGCCAGGACCGCTACATGGAGCTGGTGCGGCCCGGCATGCTGGTGGCCGAGCTGGACCTGGAGGTCGCGCGCCGCATGGCCGTGGAGGGCGCGGCGCGCTTTCCCGCCGACCGGCTGGAGGTGCGGGTCTTCTCGCTGGCAGGCCCCGCGTCGGCGGCGCCCCACGGCACCGGTGCCGATGCGGCCATGCGCCTGGCACGCGGCGATGGCGTGGTCAACATCATCATCGTGCGGCTCAACGGGCTCGTGGTCGAGAACGAACGCACCCTGTTCGTCGGCCCGCCCCGCACCGACCTGCAGCGCCGCGCCTACGAGGCGGCCACCGCCGCCAACCTGGCGGCGCTGGAGAAGTTCGTGGCCGGCGTGCCCGTAGCCGAGGTCGATGCGGCGGCGCAGGCGGTCATCGAGCAGGCAGGGTTCGGCGCGCACATCATGCACCGCACCGGCCACGGGATGGGCATCGCCGGCCACGAGTTCCCC
This sequence comes from uncultured bacterium, assembly GCA_964526945.1. Classification (GTDB taxonomy): domain Bacteria; phylum Sysuimicrobiota; class Sysuimicrobiia; order Sysuimicrobiales; family Humicultoraceae; genus Fervidifonticultor. The sequence continues at coordinate 23,554 of CAZGNA010000007.1, read as the reverse complement.
GAGGACATGCCGTTCACCTACCGACCCCTCCGGGAACGGGAAGTCTACTCCTGCGAGCCGGGCATCTACATCTACGGCGTGGGCGGGTTCCGGCAGGACGACACCGTGATCGTGGGGCGCACGGCCTCGGAGGTCATCACGCACCGCAGCAAGCGGTTGGAGGACCAGATCGTGCCGGTCTGATCCGCCCCTGCCGCTCCGTGGGCGCCGGGGCGCTGAACACGGTGCGGCCGGCGAGCTGACGCACCCCTGCCGTCCCCGTGGCCGCCGGGGCGCTACCACCCGCCGGGGTCCTCGCGCTTGTGCGCCACCAGCAGGCCGTCGCGAATCGGCACGATCGTCGCCGTCCACCGCGGGTCGTCGGTGACCATGCGGGTGAACGCCCGGATGGCCTCGACGGGCGGGGAGCGGTCGTCGGGGTCGAAGATGCGGCCGTGGAAGAGCAGGTTGTCGGCGATCAGCAGCCCGCCCGGCCGCAACTTCTCCCAGATGACGGGCAGCGAGGCGGGGTAGCCCTGCTTCTCGATGTCGTTGAAGATCAGGTCGAACGGCCCCGGGGTCTCGCGCAGCGCCTGGACCGCCTCGCCGACGCGGAAGCGCACCACGTCGGCGAGCCCCAGCGTCGCCAGGTGGCGGCGGGCGCGGCGCGAGAGCTCCTCGTCCCAGACCACGTGGTGCACGACACCCCCGCCGTTCTCCTTGATGGCCCGCGCGAACCAGGCCGTCGAGTACCCGTAGCCCGAGCCCAGCTCGAAGACCGAACGTGCACCGCACACCCGCGCCATCAGGTAGCAGAACTGCCCGGCCGCCGGACCGACGATGGGGAAGCGGTGCTCGCGTGCCCAGGCCTCCATCGCCTGCATCTCCGGTGGTCGCGGCGGCACCAGGTGGTCGAGGTAGTCGTGCAGGTAGCGCGGCAACGGGTCCCCTGCCATGGGCCTCTGCCTCCTCATCCTGTACGGCGGTCGTCCTGCCCCGACGCCCAACCGGCATCGCGGGCGGCCCGCGGCGCCCCACCCAGGATCCGCACGCGTCGCCACGCGGTGAGCGCGGCCTGCACGTCGCCGGGGGCAGGACGCCAGCGACCGTACCGCACGCGCTCGTACGCCCACGTCAGGGCCTCAATCTCGCTTCCGGCCTGCGGGCACACGCCACCCAGCCGCGGGACGTACTCGCGGGGCGTCGCCCATGGCGGCCGCGGCGCTCCCAGGGCCGCACCCCAGGCCAGCACCTCGCGGTAGATCCGCCGGATCGCCCCGGCGCCTTCACCGGCCGGCTCGTCCCGTTCGCGCGTGGCCGACCGGCGGCGCGTCAGCACTCCTGCCAGCCGCGCCAGGGCCTCGCGGGTCGACCACACCGACTCGTGCTCGTCGGCGTCGGGCGGCTGCGGCCGGCGCCGCCTCAGGACCACCGTCACAGCCATGCCCAGCACCAGCGCCGCGACCAGAACCGCTGTCAGACTCCACCGGGCGCCTTCGACCAGGTGCGGGTGGACCTCCAGGTCGCGCAGGCGGCGCAGCAGGTCGCCCAGGGCCGTCGACGGCACGTCGCCCGGTGCCACCTGGCGCCAGGGCAGGCGCGCCAGCACCAGCAGCACCAGCCGGGCGACGACGCTGGCCGCCAGGAACAGCACGACGAACAGTCCCTCCACGAGCGGCAGCAGCGGCGTCACCACCAGGCGCAGGGCACGCTGCAGGTCCACCGTGGCCACGCCGGCAATGGCGCTGGCCGTGCCCACGACCATCCCCACCACGCCCAGCACCACAAGCGGCCAGTCGCGGCGCGAGGACGCCACCGCGGCATCGAGGCCGCGCGCCCAGATCGTCCACAGCCGCGCCAGGGCCAGCGCCGCGAGCCCCACGGCGAAGAACGCCAGGAACGAGGCCGGCAACGCGCCGCCGGTCGCCGCGAACGCCCGCGTGTCCCCGTAGAGCAGCGCGGCCACCACGTAGAGCACGACCATCGCGACGCCGGTTCTGTACGCCTCCTCGAGCGCCACCGCATCGACCGCCCGCATGCCCAGTACGAGCCCCCGCCACCACAGGCACGCGGCAGCGGCCGCACCGGCCACGGCCTGCGGGACGTCCGGCAGCACGGCATGGGTGGCGACCAGCAGGCGCCACAACCAGCCCAGCACCCACAGCGGCACCTCGGCGTAGTACTGCTGGTGTACGGCCAGAAGCCCGATCGCAAGCCCCAGGGCCACCAGCGTGGCCCGGGCGCGGCCAAGGGTCAGCATGCGCCCGGTCACCGCGCGGGCGGCGACGTCTCCACCGAGTAGCAACAGCAGCACCCAGACCCCTGGCAGCAACGCCCGTCCCGGCCCGTAGAACGCCGCGCCCACGACGCCCAGCCACGGGGCGAGCCAGCAGTACTCCATCACGACCCGCGCAACGGGCAGCAGCGACTTCGGGCCGTCGCGGGCAGCGGCCCTGGCGGCTACAGGGCGGCCAGGGGACGTCTCGGCGACGCCGGGCCCGGGAACGCGGGCGACACGCGCCGACGACCGGTTACGCCGGGCCGACGACCGGTTACGCCAGCCGGATGGTCGCCATCGCATGCCAGTTTGCCTCCCCCCGCACGCGCCAGGTCGGCACGTCCCACCCCGGGTCCTCCACCTGGTCGCCGATCAGGATCACCGTCACCGCATGCCCCGCCGCGCGCAGGCGGCGCACACCCATCGCCAGCGTCGGATCCACCACCGCCGTCACCACCACTGCCGTCGACCCCCAGGGCAGGGCGCCGCTCTCCAGCGACATCAGCTCACCAAGCGGCATCATCGGCGAGGGGAGGATCCTGGCCAGCGCGTCCAGCATCGTGCGGAGGTGCCCGGTGCCCAACGCCGGCGCGATGCGCACGCGCCGGACCGCCTCGCGGACGTACCCGTTGGCGATCAGCCCCACCGGGTACCCGGCCGTCGTCGCCCACGCCGCGACCGATGCAGCCACCATGATGGCCAACTCCAGCAACGGGCGCACGAACCCGCGATACTCCGCATAGGCCCCCAGCGTGTCGAGGTTCAGGAAGAGGACCACCCGGTGGCTGGCCGTAGCCTCGTACTGGCGGCTTTGCAACCGCCCCAGCCGGGCCGTCGCCTTCCAGTGAATGCGCCGGTACGGGTCGGTGGTCTGGTAGGCGCGCACGCCCACCGTGCGGGCCGGATCCTCGAGGAGCGGGCGGCGCATCGCGGCGTCGCCCAGCGGGTGGCGCGCCGGGAGGCCCAGCGCGGTCAGCGGCACGACCCGCGGGTACACCACCAGGTGATCGACCCGGGGCAGGTCGGCCGCGCGCCAGGTCGTGCCAAACAGGTCGCCGGACCGCACGCGCACCGGCCCCAGCGGGAAGTAGCCGCGGGCGGTGCAGTGCAGGGGGATAGGCCGGCGCACGCGCTGGTACCACCGCAGGGTGAACAGGTGAACCAGGTGCTGACGGCGCTGGCGGACGCTGGGCACGACGCGCCCTCGCTGCGGGACGACCTCCTCGGGCAGTTCATCGGTGACCTCGAGCCACGCCAGCGGCAGCACCTTCCGGTTGGTGACCTCCAGCGTCACGACCACCTGCTCGCCGGGGAACGCGCGGCGCGGCGCCAGCACACGGCGCACCTCCACACCGGCCAGACACGTGCGGTGCGACACGTACGAGACCGCAGCGCCCAGCAGCAGCACGGCGCCCACCAGGACGACCCCGCCGGCCCGGACACCGAGGCCGACGGCCAGCAGCACCGCGCCCAGGACCAGCCACCCCTGCGTGAACACGGGCTCCTTGGCCTCCACCCCGCCCGCCGGGACGCATCCGCTCCCGGGCCGACGACGTCTGCGGCGGCCCTACGAACGCACGTCCCGCTCCACGGGCGCAGGAACGCTCTGCACGACCTCGGCCACGAGCTCCTGCGCGGTGCGATCCCGCAGCCGGGCTCCGCTGCCAACGACGAGCCGGTGCGCCATCACGGGCGCCGCAACCGCCTTGACGTCGTCGGGCAGCACGAACGCCCGGCCCCGGATCGCCGCCAGCGCTTGCGCGGCGCGCTGCAACGCCACGCTGCCCCGCGGTGACAACCCCAGCTCGACCTCCGGATGCGTCCGCGTGGCGCGGGCCAGGGCCACGACGTACGCCTCGACCACGGCGCTCACGTGCACGTCGCGCACGACCCGCTGGGCGGCGAGCACATCCCCGGGTGCGGTGACGGCCGGCAGCGCGTCCACGACGGGGGCGACGCGCTGCCGGCGCAGGATCTCCTGTTCGTCGGCCGCCGAAGGGTATCCCAGCACCAGACGGAGCAGGAACCGGTCGAGCTGCGCCTCGGGCAGCGGGAACGTCCCCTGGAGCTCGACCGGGTTCTGGGTGGCCAGGACGATGAACGGGCGGGGGAGGGGACGGGACGTCCCCTCGACCGTCACCTGCCGCTCTTCCATGCTCTCGAGCAGCGCCGACTGGGTGCGCGGCGTCGCCCGGTTGACCTCGTCGGCCAGCACGACCTGGCTGAACACCGGGCCGGGCCGAAACTCGAACTGCTGGGTGCGCTGGTTGAAGTACTCGAGGCCGGTCACGTCGGAGGGCAACAGGTCCGGCGTGCACTGCAGGCGGCGAAAGGTGCAGCCCAGCGACCGGGCCAGGGCCTTGGCGAGCAACGTCTTGCCGGTCCCGGGCACGTCGTCGATGAGGACGTGCCCTTCGCACAGCACGGCCACCAGCGCGAGCTCGATCACGTCGGCTCTCCCGACGAACACCCGCTCGACGTTGGCCCGCACCCGGCGGGCCAGGGCGGCCACCGCGGCGACGTCCATGGGGGCGGGCTTCGGCACGCCACGCCACCGCCCCTGTGCCGGCCCCGCGGGAATCCAGGGGGGCGACAGCGTACCCATACTCCGATGAACCGGGAGTACCACCACTGGGTCAGCCCCGCCCTGGGCCGCTCCATGGAGACGCTGGTGTTCGGACACGCCGGCGCGCCGGTGCTGGTCTTCCCCACCACCATGGGCCGGTTCTACCAGTACGAGGACTTCGGGATGGTGGCGGCGCTGGCCCCCAAGATCGACGCCGGCCTGCTGCAGCTCTTCTGCCCCGACAGCGTCGATGCCGAATCGTGGTTCAACCGCGCGGTCCCACCGCGCCAGCGGGTCCTGCGTCACCGGGACTACGAACGCTACATCGTCACCGAGTACCTGCCGTTCATTCGCCAGCGCAACAGCGGTCCGCTGCTCGTCACCGGCACGGCGTTTGGCGCCTACCACGCCGCCAACCTGGCCTTCCGGCACCCCCACCTGGTCACCAAACTCGTGGCGCTGTCGGGCCGCTACGATGTCAAGGGGCTCCTCGACGGCTACTACGACGACGACGTCTACTTCAACTGCCCGGTGGACTACCTGCCCAACCTCACCGACGAGACCTACCTGGCGCCGTTGCGCCGCATGGAGATCGTGCTGGTGACCGGCGAGCACGACCTGGCACGCCAGCCGTCCCAGTTCCTCGCCGACGTGCTGACCGCCAAGGGCGTGCCCGCACGGTGCATCGTCTGGTGGAACTACACCCACGACTGGCCGTTGTGGCGGGAGGCGATCCCGCACTATCTGTAAGCGACGCCCGCCCAGCTGGCCTTCCCCCGGGGCGGGAGGGTGCCGGGCCGGACCGTCGCCCCGCCGCCTGCAGTGGTGTCGTGCGGACCCCACAGCGGGCTGCACCGGCCGTCCCTGGCGAGGGTGGGGGCAGCACCGGCGCGCCGTGGACGACCGCGGTCAGGCGGGGGTCCGCAGCAGCTCCAACCGCTCGAAGAAGTCGGGGAAGGTCTTGCGCACGCAGGGCCAGCCCGCGATCCGGACACCGGGCACGCGCAGCCCGATCAGCGCAAAGGCCATGGCGATGCGGTGATCGTCGTAGGTGACGACGGTCGCCGGCCGGACCGGGCGCGGCGTGACCCGCAGCCCGTCGGCGAACTCGTCGACCTCCTGCCCCAGCCGCCGGAGCTCCGCGGCGGTCGCGGCCAGACGGTCCGACTCCTGGTGGCGGATGTGCGCCACGCCCCGGATCCGCGTCGGCCCGTCGGCGAACGGGGCCAGGGCCGCGAGCGTCATGGTCTGGTCGCTCATCGCCGCCAGGTCGACGTCGACGGCGCGCAACAGCGGTGGACCCTCGACCGCGAGCGCATCCGCAGCGCGGGTCGCCCGGCAGCCCATCGCCTCCAGGAGGTCGATGAACCGCACGTCCCCCTGCAGCGACGCCGCCGACAGCCCGGGGACCTCGACGCGGCCGCCGGTGAGGGCCGCGGCGGCGAAGAAGTACGCCGCGCTGCTCGCGTCGGGTTCGATGGCGTACAGACGCGCCCGGTACCGCTGCCCGGCCCGCACGTGAAACCGGTGCAACCCTTCGCGCTCGACCTGCACCCCGAACGCCGCCATGACCGCCACCGTCATCTCCACGTAGGGCGCCCCCACCAGCGGGCCGTCCACCACCAGCTCCACGTCGGCCCGCGCGTAGGGCGCAGCCAGCAACAGTCCCGAGAGGAACTGACTGCTGGTCGCGCCGCGCACCACGGCACGCCCACCCGCCAGCCCGGCCGCATCCACCACCACGGGCGGGCAGCCGTGGGTGGCGACGGCCCGGACGCCCAACGTGCACAGCGCGTCCACCAGATCCTGCACGGGCCGCTGCCGCATCCGGGCGTTGCCATCGACGACGAACCGCCCGGCCCCCAGCGCGACCACCGCGGTGAGGAACCGGGCCACCGTCCCCGCGCCACCGGCGTCCAGCGTCGCGCCGCGGGCCGGGAACGCGCCGCCGCAACCGTCCACGTGGATCGTCTGCGCGGCGGTCTCCACCTCGATGGCCACACCCAGCCGCCGCAGGGCGTCGACCATGGCCAGCGTGTCGTCGCTGACCAGCGCGTTGATAAGGGTGGTGCGCCCCTCGGCCAGCGCCGCTGTCACCAGGGCGCGGTTCGTGAGGCTCTTGGATCCCGGCAGCGCCACGCGCGCGCGGGGAGGCCGACCCAGAGGCCGGATCTCCCGCACCGGCTCGTCAGGGAGCGCCATTTGGTCGCTCCGACGCCGCGTCGGGCGCCACAGTCGCACGCGGGGTGCTCCCTGTGGTCTGCCCGGGGACGGCGAGATCGGGCCGCAACTGCGCTGCGGCGCCGAGGTAGACATGAACGATCTCCTCCGGGGCGCGCGGGGTGTTCCACAGCATCAGCACGCGAATACACCGCGGCAGTGCCCCCGGCACGTCGATCTCCACCCCGGAGATCAAGGGAACCGAGGCCCACCCCAGCTGGCGGGCGGCTTCCGCCGGAAAGGCCGCCGTGAGATCGCGCGTGGCGGTGAAGACGATGGCGGCGAGCTCGTGGGGCGCCACGTCGTTGGCTTTGGCCATCTCCACCAGCAACCGCCGCGTGGCGTCCAGGATGGCCTCCTCCGTGTTGGCCTCGGCCGTCACCGCACCGCGCACGCCCCGCACGTGCATCAGCGCCCCTCCCTCCGGCGCGCCTGGAGCAGCAGGGCAGCGGCGTGCACGCCCAGCACCATGGTCATCGGTCCGAACCCCGTGATCACCCCCGCGCACACCGCGGTGAGCAGCGACGTGTGGCGGAAGGGCTCGCGCCGCGCAACGTTGGAGAGGTGGCACTCGACGACGGGCAGGCCGATCGCCGCCACCGCGTCGCGCAGGGCCACCGACGTGTGCCCCAACCCGCCCGGGTTCAGCACCACGGCGTCGCAGCGTTCCCGCGCCGCGTGCAGCCGGTCGATGAGGGCGCCCTCGTGGTTGGACTGGAAGAACTCCACCTCCAGCCCGAGGCCCTCCGCCGCCTGTGCCACCTGGCGGTTGAGCGCCTCGAGGGACAGGTCCCCATAGTGCTGGGGCTCCCGCTCGCCCAGCAGGTTGAGGTTGGGCCCGTACATCACGAGGACTCTTGGCACGCCAGCAGGACCTCCCGCATCATGGCATCGTCGACCTCGACCCCGACCCGCGCCCGCCCGAGGCCCTCGGGCAGCGTGCACCGCAGCCGACCGCCGCGGCGTTTCTTGTCCAGGCGCAGCGCCTCCACCAGGAGCTCCACGGGCCCGGCGGGCACTGCTACCGGCAGCCCCAGGCGTGCCAGCAGCGCGTCCTGCCGCGCCGCGTCCCCTGCGGCCAGCAACCCCAGGCGCACCGCCAGCGCGGCCTCCACCCGCATGCCGATGGCCACCGCTTCACCGTGGACGAACCGCCCCGGCAGCGCCGCTTCCAGCGCATGCCCCACCGTGTGCCCGTAGTTGAGGACCTCGCGGGGTCCGACCTCCCGTTCGTCGGCTTCGACCACCCTGGCCTTCAACGCGACGCACCGCGCCACGACCTCTTCGAGCACCGCGGGGGGCCAGCGGTCCCGGACCGGGGCGTGCTGCTCCAGCACGTCCAGCAGGCTCGCATCCAGCACCATGGCGTACTTCACCACCTCGGCCAGCCCCGCCCGCCACTCGCGCAGCGGCAGGCTGCGGAGCGTGGCCACGTCGGCCACGACCAGGGCCGGCTGGTGGTAGACGCCGATCAGGTTCTTGGCCCGCCGGTGATTGACGGCGGCCTTGCCACCGACGCTGCTGTCGACCTGCGCCAGCAGCGTCGTCGGCAGCTGGACCAGGCGCACCCCCCGCATGTAGACGCCGGCCACGAACCCCGCCAGGTCGCCCACGACGCCCCCGCCCAGCGCCAGTACCGTCGTGTCCCGCTCCAGTCCCACGGCGGCCATGCGGTCGATGACGCGAGCCGCCTGCGACAGGTGTTTCGCCCGCTCCCCCACCGGCACGGTCAGCACGACGGGCCGGAGGCCGGCAGCCTCCACGGCCGCCGTCACCATCTGGCCGAAACGCCGGGCGAGCGTCCCGTGGGTGACGATCGCAGCTGTCCCCCGAACCCCGAGGCGACGCAGGTCCTCGCCCAGCAGCGCCAGCGCGCCGGCGCCCACCTTCACGTCGTAGGCCACGCCGCCCGCCTGTACCCGCACCGTGCGCCGCCGCCCATCCAAGGCGGCCACCACGGCGTCTGCCACCGCCTCCGGCGGCGGGCTGGCGTCCACCGTGATCGTGCCGTCTGCGTAGAAGCGCTCGCGCTCGGCCAGCAGCCGGGCCAGCGCCGCGCGTGGGTCGTCCCCCAGCAGCGGACGGGCCGGGTCGCCCCCCACGCGGGCGAGCAGCACCTCCAGCGGCGCACACAGGTACACCACCGGCCCGGCGGCATGCAGGAGCCGGCGGCTGGCCGCCGCCACGATGGCTCCGCCGCCGGTGGCGATCACGACCCGCGATCGCCGGGCGACCTCCCGCACCACGGCCTGTTCCACGCGGCGAAAGTACGCCTCCCCGCGGTCCCGAAACAGCTCGGCGATGCTACGTCCTTCGCGGGCGGTGATCACCGCATCGGTGTCCACGAAGGTCCAGCCCAGCCGCCGGGCGAGCGCGGCACCGACCGCGCTCTTCCCCGCGCCCATGGGGCCCACCAGCGTGACGGCGCGCATCACCGCCACCACGTCCGCCGCACGCGGCGCCATTCCCGCCGCAGCAGGCCGAACGCCAGTCGGTCGTAGACGCCGTCGGCGACCACATAGGCCTCCCGGAACCGGGCCTCGAGGCGAAACCCCAGCCGCCGCGCCAGCCGCACCATCCGCGTGTTCCCCGACCACGTGCGCAACCCGATACGGCGCAGGGGCATCTCGGTCAGCAGGTGCTCCACCCACAGGCCCAGTGCCTCGAACCCGTACCCGTGTCCCCAGTCCCGCGCCGAGTAGATGGCGATCCCCACCTCGAGCCACTGCGTCCGCTCGTCCACCCAGTACCGCGACACGGTCCCGATCGGCCGCGCGGCCCGCGTCTCGATCACCATCCGCCGCGGCGGCGACGCCCGCTCGCGGACCAGGAACGCCACCCGCGCGGGAATGCGCCGCAACTCGTCCGGCTGCGGCCGTCCTTCCCAGGGAGCGTCCCACCGCCACCAGGACCCCCGCGCCATGGCCTGCACGAGCCACCGCGCGTCACCCAGCTGAAACTCGCGCAGGTGCACCTTGCGTCCCACGATGGTCAGCACCGGCGCTCACCACGACGAACGCGGCAGCAGGATAGCGCGGCCCTCGTGCGCGTCCCGCGCCGCGGCACCCCTCACGGCGCCCGGCGGATCTCGGCCATGTACGCCTCGTAGGCGCGCCGGACGTGCCCCATGGCGTCGCCCCCGAACTTCTCGAGAAACGCATCGGCCAGCACGTAAGCCACCATCGCCTCGCCGATGACGCCCGCGGCCGGGACGGCGCAGACGTCGCTGCGCACCACCACTGCCTCCACCGGTTCCTTGGTGCGCAGATCCACCGAGCGCAGCGGCGTGCGCAGGGTCGAGAGGGGCTTCATGGCCGCTCGCACGACCAGTGGGTCGCCGCTGGTGACGCCCCCCTCCAGTCCGCCCGAGCGGTTGGTCTGCCGGTAGAACCCGCGGGCCGGATCGTAGAAGATCTCGTCGTGGGCCCGACTGCCGGGCGTCCGGGCCGCCTCGAACCCCAGGCCGATCTCCACGCCCTTGATGGCGTTGATCGACATCAGCGCCGCGGCCAGGCGGGCGTCCAGCCTGCGGTCCCAGTGCACGTAGCTGCCCAGCCCCGGGGGCAGTCCGAGCGCCACCACCTCGAACACGCCCCCGAGCGTGTCCCCGCGCTCCCCGGCGGCATCGATGGCCGCCATCATGCGGCGCTCGGCCTCCGGGTCCACGCAGCGCACCGGGGAGGCTTCCGCGCGCTCGGGGATCTCCTCCCACCGCGCCGGCCGCGCGTGGATCACCTCGCCCCCGATCTCCGTGACGTGGCTGACGATCGTCACCCCAAAGGCGGCCAGGAAACGCCTGCAGATGGCGCCGACCGCCACCCGCGCCGCGGTCTCGCGGGCGCTGGAACGCTCCAGCACCCGGCGCACTTCGTCGAACCCGTACTTCAAGGCTCCCACCAGGTCGGTGTGCCCCGGCCGCGGCCGCGTGATGTCGGGCTCGTCCGGGCGCCAGTCCCGGTTCTCGATCCACAGCGCCACCGGCGCGCCGATCGTCTCGCCCCGGATCACCCCGGCGATGATCTCCACGCGATCCTGCTCGATCTGCATGCGGCCGCCCCGGCCGTAGCCGCGCTGCCGGCGCGCCAGCTGGGCGTTGATCTCGTCGGCGTCCACGGGGACGCCCGCCGGGAGGCCTTCCAGCGTGGCCACCAGCGCACGCCCGTGCGACTCGCCCGCCGTGAGAAACCGCAACATGCCGCGCCCTCCGCCTCCGTGCCCTTCGCGATCGCTAACCTGTCAGCTTACCACAGGCCCGACTACCGCGGCATCCCCACGAACGTCTCCGCAAACCCCGACGCCACGAACGCCACCGCCCACCCGCCCACGACGCCCCGAACTGTGTACCGCCCTCGCAGTTGCAGGAACACCTCTCGTCCCGACGGCGGCCCCTCCAGCGCACCCGTCACCACCCCTTCCGCACGTCGCAGCGGCGTCGCTGTGACCGCCAGGACCGCAAACTGCACGTCGAGCCAGTCGCCGGCATCGCTGGTCGCCCGATAGACCAACCGCCGGGGTACCCGCACCGTTCGTTCGCCGATCCGCGGGCCAGCGGACCACCCCGCGCGTTCCGGCGCGGGCGCGCGTAACACCCCCAGGACACCCGGACGCGGTGCACCCACCGCGTACACCGACACCACCATCTCGCGCAAGGGCCGGGATGCGTGCCGGATGCTCCCGGCCAGCAGCGCCACCTCTGGCGTGCTCACTGTGCCCCACTCCCACGTGACCCCGGACCAGGTACCCCAGTTGTGGTCGTGGTAGCCCACGGCGTCCACGGCCACCGTCTCGCCGCCCACCTGCACCGTCCCCGTCACCGCCGCCCGCAGCACGGGCACGACGTAGCCCGATCGCACCACCCCGGTGTCCAGCTCCAGCGGCGGGAGGTAGGCGTACGGGACGGGCCGCCACACCAGGTCCGCCACGAACCCCCGACGCCGCAGGCGCACGACGTAGGCGCCGCCGCGCAGGTCGACCCGGTGCGGTCCGGCGACCAGCGCGGTCCCGGTGATGGGCAGCACGGTCTGCTCATGTCGTTCGGCCCAGCGCACCGGGGGCCGGCCCGCCCGCCGCCACTCGACCGCGACCGTCACGCGGCGGTGCCGGTCGGCGATCATGCTGAGGTACCCAAAGGACCCGTCGGCGCCCGCCAGGTTGAAGTACCACCACTCGGCCCACGTGCGCCCCGCTGCGCCCGCGGGCGGTGCGTGGAACCGGTCGAGCCGTTCCAGGAGGACCGGCCACGGCGGGTCGCCGTCGTCAGCAGCCCCCGGCAGGTCCACGGCCAGCGCGCTGCCCGCGCGGCGGGCCGCCTCCGGCACGAGGCCGCTGGCCCGGGCGGTGTGCACGCGACCGTCGGAGGTCCGCACGTACACCAGCTTGTCCACGATCTCGGGCGACGCCCCCGCAACGGTGCCCGCATACCGCGGCCCCAGCAGGACCCGGCGGGTCAGGAAGCGTGCGTGGGGGATCGCCAGGTACATGGCAGTCACGGCCCCCACTTTGAGCACCTCCGGATCCAGTCCTGCGGGCAGGAGCACCACGTCGCCGCCAGCCACCACGTCGCGGTCGCGGGCCTGCGCGAGGAGCGCGTCGCCGACCGCCAGCAACGCCACCATCACGGCCACCCCCAGCCCCACGCCGCCCAGCAACACCGCCGTGCGCCAGGGCCGGTACAGGAGCGTGCGCACGATCAACAGCGCAGCGCCCTTCATGCGCCCACCCGACCGTCGCGCATGCGCAGTACCCGTCCCGCAAGCGCGGCGATCTCCATGTTGTGGGTCACCACGACCACCGCGGTACCGTCTTCGTGGAGCCTGCGCAGCAGGAGCCCGATCTCCTGCCCGCTGCGCTGGTCGAGCTCACCGGTGGGCTCGTCCGCCAGCACCAGCGCCGGTCGGTTGACCAGTGCCCGGGCGATGGCCGCGCGCTGCATCTCGCCGCCGCTGAGCTGCCCCGGCCGGTGCGTGCGGCGGTGGTGCAGCCCGACGTACGCCAGCACCTCGTCCACCCGCACCCGCCGTTCCCGTGCCGGCACACCCGCCTCCAGCAACGGCAGGGCGACGTTGTCCTCCACGCTCAGCATCGGGAGCAAGAAGAAGCGCTGGAAGACGAAGCCGATCCGGTGCAGGCGCAGCGCCGAGAGGGCGGCATCGGACAGACGGTGGGTAGGTAGCCCGAAGAGCCGCACCTCGCCGGCACTGGGCAGATCGACACCACCCATCAGGTGCAGCAGCGTCGACTTGCCACTGCCCGAGGGCCCCACGATCGCCACGAACTCCCCGGGGTGCACCTGCAGCGACACGTCGCGCACAGCCGTCACCGTGGCGCCGTCCACCGCGTAAGTACGGGTCGCGTGCACGACGTCCACCACCAGCTCGTGGGGTGCGCGCGCGGCCAGATGTGATGCCACCGCCGGCCAGCCGTCCTGACGCCGCGCCCACCTCCGCACCACCGTCAGCGCTCGCAGGTCACAGCACCTCCTGGTGCAGCGTCGTCGCGACGTTCAACCGCCCGGCCACCCACGCCGGATAGACCGCACCCAGCGCGGCGGTGCACACCACGAGCCCCGCAGCGCGCACCGCAGCCGTCGGGGTGACCACGAAGAAGTGCAGGCTCTGGGGAATCCCCGGCGTCGTACGCAGGATCCCGTCGAGGATCGTGCCCACGCCCATGCCCAGCAGCAGCGCCAGGGGCACGCTCGCCAGCGCCAGCACGAGCCCTTCGGCCAGCACGAGCTGCGCCAGCCGCAGGCGCGCCAGCCCCACGGCGCGCAGCATCGCGAGCTCGCCCAGCCGCTCGCCGATGGCCACCGTCAGCACCGCCCCGACCAGCAGCGCCGCCAGCAGCAACCCCACACCGCTCAGTACCACGGCAAAGTGGCGGAAGTACATGAGCTGGCGGCGCACCTGGGCCAGCAGCCGCTGGACGGACAGCGCCTCCAGCGTGGGGAACGTGACAGCCACCCACCCCGCGACGCGGTCAGGGTCGGCCGCCGGCCGCAGTTTGACCGCGAGGAACGACGCCGCGCCGGGGTCGACCCCCAGGAGGTCGCGCAGCGCGCCGATGGGCATGGCCAGCGAACGTTGACCCTGCAGGTCGAAGACGAACTCGGCCACGCCATCCACGCGCACGTCGCGCGCCCGCAGCATCGCCCCGGTCTGGGGATCGCGCCGCGCGGCCAGCCGCACCCGCGCGCCCGGCCGCAGGCCGAACGTGGTGGCCAGACGGGGATTCACCAGCACACCGCCTGCCGGCGCGTCGCCCCGAGGACGCACGAGGCCCCCGGCGTCCCCCTGCACGCCCACGACCACCACCGGCACGGGGCCGGCTGTGGTCTCCAGGTACACCTGGTGCACCAGGACCGGCATCACCGCGGCCACGTCGGGGTGTCGTGCCAGCGCCCGCGCCACCGCGTCCGCCTGTGGCAGCAAGGCCTCGGTGGCCAGCGGAAGCGTCCCCCGGAGGACGACGCGCACCTCGTAGCCCAGCGTGGCCAGGACCGCGCCGAAGCTCCGCTCGAGCCCGTCGCCCAGCATCGCCATGTCGAAGACCAGCGCGCCTGCCACGGCCACTCCCACGACCAGCAGCCCGGTCCGTCCCGGCGTTCGCCGCAGCACACCCCGCGCCAGGAACCACACCATCAGCGGCCGACGAGGTCCAGAGGACGGCGGCGCGCCAGCCGCGCCGCGGTGACCACGCCGGCGCTCAGCGCCACCACCACGGCCAGCGTGACGGCCCGGATGACCGTGCGCCCCTCCAGGCGCGCGAACACCAGCGCGCTGTCGAGGAGCGGTCGGTAGTAGGCGTTGATGCCCCAGGTGAGCACCGCTCCCAGGGTAACCCCGACCGCGGTGCCCACCAGTGCCACCACGGCGGCCAGCCCCGCCACCGTCAGCCACACGGTCCCCGCCCCGATCCCGACCAGGCGCAGGGCACCCAGGTCCCGCCGCAGCTCCGACAGCTTCAGCGACACGATCGCCACGAGGAAGACCCCGCTGGCCAGCATGGTCACGGCCCCGATCGCCCGGTGAAACCGGGCGATCACCGTAAATGCCCGGGACGTGCGCTCGGCCAGCGCGGTGGCGGTGTACACGTCGGCACCGGCCACCATCGCCCGGAGATCGTCGCGCACGCGCGCGGGGTCCGCCCCGGCGTGGAGTCGGACGACGATGCGGTCGACGGTATCCTCCCGCCCCAGCAACGCTTCGAGGGCGGACAGCGGCAGGCGCACCTGCGCCTCCTGCCTGGCGACGTCAGCGGGATGCTCCGGCCCCTCCCACACGGCGACCACGCGCGCGCGCCGTGCACGCGCAAGGGACGGCTCGGCGCCGAGCTCCACGAGATCACCGACACGCAGCCCCAGCCGCGCGGCGGTGCGTGCGGACACGGCCAGGGGGACGACCGATGCGTGCTGACCGTCGTCGGCTGGCCCGCGCGCCCCGTACCGGACTCCGGCCACGCCCGCTACTCGAACGTCGGCCCCGGTATCGGCGTCCGTCGCCCGCCCCGGGCCCCCGACACCTGCACCCAGCCCGTGCGCTCCCGCGCCGAGCGCAAGCGCGACGACGACGGCCAGCAGGACTCCCACCGTGGCCCGCACGCGGGCTACACCGTCTGGCGGAGCGGCGTCACCAGGTATCGCAGTTGCCCCAGGTGGTACGCGGCGTGCGCAATGGCGTGGAGGAGCGCGTCGGCCTTGGTTTCCCTCGCGGGTCCGGTCGACCGCTCGACCGTCACGTCGGCCAGCAGATCTTGCGGACGGAGACTCTCCAGGACCTCGCGGGTGCCCGCCCGGACCCGGGCCAGCTCCGCCAGTACCGTCGCGCCATCGACCCGGTCGTGCTCGAACTCGCTGGCCCGCCGCCGATGTGCCGGATGTCCGCCAAGGACCTCGCCGATCCAGTACCGTTCCGACCCCGCAACGTGCCGCAGGAGGATGCCGGCAGTGTTGCGCAAACCGGGGATCCGGCGGTTCAGCACCTCGTCCGACAACGGCGCGGCCAGCTCGACGATCTGGCGGTGCAGATCGTCCAGCGCCTTCCAGTGCGCGGCGATCAGCGGATCCATCTCCATCCCCCACCACCTCGCGCGCCGCCCGACCGCCAGCACGGTCCGGCTCGCGACCCGTTCTGCTCGCTACGTACCACGCTCCGGGCTGTCCGGACTCCCCATGCTGGGGAGGCTCAGCTGCCGCGGTTCCTGGTCGACCGTCTCCAGCAGCGGAATCTCCTCTCCGGCCACCGCGCCCAGCTCCCGGAACCGTCGCGCCGCGGGCAGCACGCGGCTCTCCAACGATCCCACCGCCTTGTTGTATGCCTCGGTCGCGCGTCCGAGCGCCTTGCCCATCGTGTTCAGGTGGTCCGCCAGCACGGCCATGCGCTCGTAGAGCTGTCGGCCGAGCTCGCTGATCTGCCGCGCGTTCTCCGCGATCTGTTCCTGCCGCCACCCGTAGCCCACGGCGCGCAGCACCGTCAACAGCGTCGTCGGCGTCGCCAGCACCACGCGACTGGCCATGCCGTCCTCGAGCAGCTGCGGATCGGCCTCTACCGCCGCCGCGAAGAACGACTCACCGGGAATGAACATCACCACCAGCTCCGGCGTGCCGGGCAGGCGCTCCCAGTACGCCTTGTTGGCCAGCGCCGTCATGTGCCCGCGGAGCTGCTGCGCGTGCCGTTTGAGGGCCCCCTGGCGCGCCTCCTCGTCGACGGCATTCACGGCGTCCAGGTAGGCGTCCAGCGGCACCTTGGCATCGACCACGATCGACCGCCCGCCGGGCAGGTGGACGATGAGATCGGGCCGCAGGCGCGTCTCGCCGTCCAGCGTTTCCTGCTCGACGTAGTCGATGTGCTCGGTCATCCCCGCGATCTCGACGACCCGCCGCAGCGTCGTCTCGCCCCACCGCCCGCGCACCCGTGGGCTGCGGAGCGCCGCCACCAGGTTGCCCGTCTCCCGCTGCAGCTGCTGCTGCGTCGCGTTGAGCGCGCGCAGCTGTTCCTCCAGGCTCCCGTACGCTGCCTGCTGCCGGCGTTCCAGGTCGGCCACCTGCTCCTCGTACCGCCGCAGCATCTCCTGCAACGGCTGGATCATGGCGCCCAGCGCCTCCTGGCGCTGGCCCAGTTCGCCCTTGGCCTCGTTGATCACGGCGCCCAGCGCGTGCCGGGCCAGGTCCAGGAACGACTGGTTGTTGCTGCGCAGCGCCTCGGCACTCAACGCCCTGAACGTATCGGTCAGGCGCGCCGTGGCCTCCTCGAGCAACCGCTGCTGCGCCTGCAGGTTCTCCTGCGCCTGGGCCAGCCGGGTCTGCGCCTCGACCCGGGCCTGCCGTTCCTGTTCCAGCGCCGTCCGCGCCGCCGCCAGCTCGTGCTCTCGCTGCGCAAGGTGCTGCCGGAGCTCCGCGCCCACGCCTTCGGCCGCACTGAGCCGGCTGCGCACCTCGGCGAGCTCGGCGGCCGCCACCGCCCGCGCCCGGGCGCTGGCCACGATCCACGCCACCGCCGCGCCCAACCCGGCCGCCAGCACCGCCCAGGGGATCTCGCCCACCCCGCTTCACCTCGCCGTCAGGCCAGTCGTTTCTCGACCACCAGCATGCCGTCCGGACACCATGGGTGCGGTGTGAATGCGGCGCGCACACCGTCCACGGCCCGCGCGTCGGGTGCAAACACCGCCACCCGCCCGGCCCCGGCAGCACGGGCGCGCTCGGCGATCGCTGCGAACAACGCCTGCTGGTGCGCCGTCGTACCGGTCACCCAGGAGACGACCGCATCCGTCCCGCGTACCGCGAACGCGGCCGTGCCCTCCGGCGGGTCGCCGGCCCGCAGCACGCGTCCGTCCTTGACGAGCCCGCGGACCAGTTCGGGGACCAGGCGGCGAAACCGTCATCCCAGGGGCACGAGCCCGCGCCAGGCAGCCAGCACCGGCGTTGCGCCGAGCACCGCGATCAGCGTGGGTACGTCCGCCTCGCCCGCTGGCACCACCGGGGCCTCGAACGGAGACTCGAGCGGCCCCGCGGGCACGCCGGTCACCAGCACCACCGCGTCGCACGCCCGCTGAAATCCTGCATGCTCTGCGACGACTGCGGCGACGTAGTCGTGCCGGGGAACCGCAGTCCGCGCAATCCCCGTACCGTACCGTCGCGCCACCTCTTCCGCAGCGGCCACCAGTCGCCGGGCCACCCCGCGGCCACGTGCCGACGGCGCCACCCACAACCCTTCCAGCCAGGCCTCGTCGCGACCGACGATGACCACGTGCACGCGCCCGAGGATCTGCCCGTCCTCCTCGACGCTCACGAGGTGGCCGGGTTCCTCGGCCCAGGATGCCCACTCGGCGGGCAGCGCGTGCGGATCCGCGGGCGGCGCGTCGCGGAGTGGAGCGATGACGGTCTGCACCGGTCCCGACGGGTCCTACGAGCCCGACGCGTGCGCCAGGCGGGCCAGGTCGGCAAAGAAGACGCGGGCGACCAGACCGACGAAGAACCCCGCCGTCAGCCGACGAAACCACCGGCGCGCGGCCGGACTCACGCCCGCTGCTTCCATCCGCGCCATCGCCAGGTGTCCGCCATCGAGGGGCACAAGCGGCAAGAGATTGGCCAGGCCGACGCTGAGGTTGAGTACTCCGGCCGTGCGGACCAGCGCCTGCGGTCCCATGGAAGCAGCCTGCTGCAGCATCGTGAGCGCCGCCAGCAGGCCGCCGACCTCCACAGCGCGTCGCTGTCCCGGCAACCGGTCCGGGCCCCGTCGATCACCCAGCGTCCGGAGCACGAGGCCGACGGCAAGGTTGGCCAGCGGCCCGGCCAGCAACACCGGCAGGCGGCGCGCCGGCGGCAGGCAGTCGATGTCGATCGCGGCGAACCCCCCCAGCGGCACCGGCCGCAGCGAGAACGTGGTCCCGCCGATGCGCCCCCGCGCCACCGGTGGGCCGAAACCCAGCGCCACCTCGCGGACCTGGCCCCCGACCGCACGCGCCACGGCGGCGTGGGCCAGTTCGTGCAGGGCCACCGTGGCACCGATGACGCCCAGCGCCGGCACCCTGCCGGCCCAGGACCCGCTCACGTGTCGCGCCCGGCGATCCGGGCCACGGCCGCCACGCGGTCTCCTGCCTCGAGCCGCTTCACCAGCACGCCCTGCGCCTGCCGGCCCTGGACGGCGATCTCCCGGACCGCCACACGGTTCACCAACCCCGCGGCAGAGATGATCAGCACCTCGTCGTCGTCGTCCACGGCCCGGACAGCAACCACCGGGCCGTTGCGCTTCGTCACCTTGATGTTGATGACGCCCATCCCCCCACGTCGCTTCACCGGATACTGGACGAACGGTGTCCGCTTCCCGTAGCCCAGTTCGGTGATGGTGAGGAGGTAGCGGCCCTCCGTATTGTCCGCCAGCCCGACGACCCGGTCGTCGCCCCGAAGACGGATGCCGATGACCCCCCGCGCCGTCCGGCCCATCTCGCGCACCTGACTGGCCTTGAACCGGATGGCACGCCCCTGCCGGGTGGCCAGCGCCACCTCGGCGTCCTTCTGCACGTACCGCACGCCGACCAGCTCGTCGTCGCCCTCCAGGGCGATGGCGAAGATCCCCGCGCGCCGGGCGTTCACGAACTCCATGAGCCCCGTCTTCTTCACCAGCCCCTGCCGGGTCACCATGAACAGCGCCCCGGCTTCCTCGAAGGACCGCAACGAGATCACGGCGTTGACCCGCTCACCCTGGGCAACGTTGATGAGGTTGACGACCGGCAGGCCGCGGGCCGTCCGGCCGGCTTCGGGCACCTCGTGGGCCTTGATGCGGTACACCTTCCCTCGATCGGTGAAGAACAACAGGAACGAGTGGTTGGTCGTGACGGCGACGTGTTCGACCACGTCCTCCTCGCGGATCGCCAGGCCAGCCACACCCCGCCCGCCACGCCGCTGCACCCGGTAGGTCTCCAGCGGCATGCGCTTGATGTAGGTGTTGCGCGTCAACGTGATGACGACGTCGCTGTCGGGGATGAGGTCCTCGGCCTCGAACGCCTCGGCCTCCCGGCTGAGGATGCGCGTGCGCCGCGCATCCCCGTACCGCTCCTTCAGGGCGAGCAGCTCCTCGCGGATAGCGGCCATGATCAGCCGCGGCCGCGGCGTATCGGCGTCGGCCAGCATCTCCCGGAACCGGGCGATGTCGCGCAGCAGCGCGCGGTACTCCTCCTCGATGCGGGTGCGCTCCAGCGCCGTCAGGCGCTGCAGGCGCATCTCGAGGATCGCGGTGGCCTGCACCTCGGAGAGCTTGAAGCGGTTCATCAGCCCCGCCCGGGCCGCCGGCACGTCCTTCGCCCGGCGGATCAGGGCGATCACCTCGTCCAGCGCGCCCAGGGCGATCTTGAGCCCCTCCAGGAGATGGGCCCGCTCCTCGGCCCGCGCCAGGTCGAACCGGGTGCGGCGAATCACCACCGTACGCCGGTGGGCCAGGTAGTGCTCGAGCATCTCCTTCAGGGTCAGCTGTCGGGGGGCCCCGTCCACCAGCGCCAGCAGGATCGCCCCAAAGGTGGTCTGCATCTGGGTGTGCTTGAAGAGCTGGTTGCGGACGATCTGGGGGTTGGCGTCCCGGCGCAGCTCGATGACCACCCGCAGGCCCCGGCGGTCCGACTCGTCGCGGAGGTCGGCGATTCCCTGCAGTTTCTTCTGCCGGACCAGGTCGGCGATGCGCTGCAGCAACGCCGCCTTGCTGACCATGAAGGGCATCTCGGTGACGACGATGGCCACCCGCCCACCACGCAGCTCTTCGAACGCGGTGCGTGCCTGCACCGTGAGGCTCCCCCGCCCCGTGGTGTACGCCTGGTGGATCCCCTCGCGGCCCAGGATCACCCCCCCGGTGGGGAAGTCCGGCCCCTTGACGATCTTGAGCAGCCCCTCGGTCTCCAGGGCGGGGTCGTCGATCAACGCCACCAGCGCGTCGACGACCTCGCCGAGGTTGTGCGGCGGGATGTTGGTCGCCATGCCCACGGCGATGCCGCTGGCTCCGTTGATCAACAGGTTGGGCAGGCGCGCGGGCAGGACTACCGGCTCCTGCAGGCTCTCGTCGAAGTTGGGGACGAAGGGCACGGTGTCCCGGTCGATGTCGGCCAGCAGCTCGGCCGCCGCGGGCGCCAGGCGTGCCTCGGTGTACCGCATGGCCGCCGGCGCGTCGCCGTCGATGCTCCCGAAGTTCCCCTGACCATCCACCAGCGGGTAGCGAAAGGACCACTCCTGGGCCATGCGTACCAGCGCGTCGTACACCGGCACCTCGCCGTGCGGGTGGAACTTCCCCAGCACCTCGCCTACGATGCGGGCGCTCTTCCGGTACGCGGCGTCCGGCCGCAGCCCCAGTTCGGCCATGGCGTACAGGATCCGCCGCTGCACCGGTTTCAAGCCGTCGCGCACGTCGGGCAGCGCCCGGCTCACGATGACGGACATGGCGTAGTCGAGGTAGGAGCTTTTCATCTCCTCCTCGATGGGGCGGGAGATGATACGCAGGTCCTCGTCGCCTGCCATGTCGCTACACGTCCAGGTTCTTGACGTTGCGCGCGTACTGAATGATGAACTGCCGGCGGGGTTCCACCTCTTCGCCCATCAGGGTGCGGAAGATGGCGTCGGCCGCTTCGGCGTCTTCCAGCTCCACCCGCAGCAGCGTCCGGGTCGCCGGGTTCATGGTCGTCTCCCACAGCTGCTCCGGGTTCATCTCGCCGAGTCCCTTGTACCGCTGGACCTCGACCTTCTGCCCCCGGCGCTCCAGCGCCTGCACCAGGATCTGCCGCTCTTCGTCGGTGTACGCATACCGCCGCTCCTTCCCGTTCCGGATCAGGTAGAGCGGGGGTTGGGCGATGTACACCTTGCCGTGCTCGATGAGCGCCCGCATGTATCGGTAGAAGAACGTCAACAGGAGCGTACGAATGTGGTTGCCGTCCACGTCGGCGTCGCACATGATGATGACCCGGTCGTAGCGCCGCCGCTCCAGCGAGAACTCGTCGCCCACGCCCGTGCCCAACGCCGTGATGATCGCCCGAATCTCCTCGTGGGCGATCATCTTGTCTTCCCGGGCTTTCTCCACGTTGAGGATCTTACCCTGGATCGGCAGGATCGCCTGGTACTGGCGGTCGCGGCCCTGCTTGGCCGACCCCCCGGCCGACTCCCCTTCGACGATGAACAGCTCGCACTGGTTCGGATCGCGTTCCACACAGTCCGCCAGTTTCCCGGGCAACGTGCCGACCTCGAGGGCACTCTTGCGACGCACCAGCTCCCGCGCCTGGCGGGCGGCCTCGCGGGCCCGGGCCGCTGTCAGGGCCTTGGCGACGATGCGCCGCGCGTCGGCAGGGTGGGTGACGAGGAACTCCTCGATGGCGTCGGCCACCACCGACTCGACGATGCCCTTGACCTCGGTGTTCCCCAGCTTGGTCTTCGTCTGGCCCTCGAACTGTGGCTCGGCCAGCTTGATCGACAGGACCGCCGCCAGTCCTTCCCGTACGTCCTCGCCGGTGAGGACCGGATCGTTCTCCTTCACCAGCCCCGCGCGCTTCGCGTAGTCGTTGATCGACCGCGTCAGCGCCGACCGGAAACCGGCCAGGTGGGTCCCCCCCTCGGTGGTGGGAATGGTGTTGACGTACGTCAGCACGTGTTCGAGGTAGCTGTCGTTGTACTGAATGGCCACCTCGACGTCCACGCCGTCGCGCTCGAGGTGCTTGTAGATGACCTCGGAGATCTTCGTGCGCGTCCGATTGAGCGCGGCGACCAGTTCCTTGATGCCGCCCGCGTGGCGCAGGGTCACCTGCTTGCCACTGCGTTCGTCCGTCAGGTGGATCTGCAATCCTGCGTTGAGGTACGCGATATCCTCCAACCGCTTGGCCACCACGTCGAACGCGAACTCGGTGGCCGTCATTACCGTCGGGTCAGGCTTGAACCGCACGCAGGTCCCGTGGGGCTGGCGGGCACCCTTCTCGCTGCGCAGCGGCGTGACCGGCCTCCCGCGCTCGAACCGCTGACGGTAGGTCCTCCCGTCGCGGTAGACCTCCACCTCCAACCACTCCGACAGGGCGTTGACCACCGACACGCCCACGCCGTGCAACCCACCCGAGATCCGGTACCCACCCCCGCCGAACTTCCCGCCGGCGTGCAACGTCGTGAGCACCACCTCGACCGCCGGCTTCCCCACCTTGGGCACGTTGTCCACCGGGATGCCCCGACCATCGTCCAGCACGGTAGCGCTGCCGTCGGCGTGCAGCACGACCTCGATGCGCGTGCACGCGCCCGCCAGGGCCTCGTCGACGGAGTTGTCGACCACCTCGTACAGCAGGTGGTGCAGCCCGTCGGGTCCGGTGCTCCCGATGTACATCGCCGGACGTCGACGGACACCTTCAAGACCCTCCAGAACCTGGATCTGTTCAGCGGTGTAGGTAGGGGCGTCGGTCATGCAAACACGCTCCAATCACGCAAAGAGGCACACGCGAGAACCCGCGCATGCCCTGAAAAACTGTACCACCGCCGCGGATCGAGTGTCAACAACAGGCGTGCACCG
>CAZGNA010000006.1:0-41411 GCA_964526945.1 uncultured bacterium | reverse complement strand
CCGCGCCTGGGTCGCGTTGACACCCCCAGGTGCCCGTGTTAGATTGGCACCGATCTTGCAGGCAGGTGGGTGCGCGCGATGTCGACTGCGTCCGATGCGGCCATGACGACGCCCGCCCGCCACGGCTTCGAGGTCAACAGCCGGGGCCATCTCGTCGTCGGCGGGGTCGACGCCGCCGACCTCGCGGCGCAGTTCGGCACGCCGCTGCACGTGATCGACGAAGGCCGCGTGCGGGCCAACTGCCGCGCCTACGTCCAGACCCTGCGGGCATCCTACCCGGGCCCGGGCCGCGTGCTGTACGCCAGCAAGGCGCTGTGCACCATCGCGTCCTGCCAGGTGGTCTCCGACGAGGGGTTGGGCCTGGACGTGGTCAGCATGGGCGAGATCCACACCGCCCGGCTGGCCGGCGTGCCGGCCGAGGCGTTGGTCTTCCACGGCAGCAACAAGACCGCCGAGGAGCTGGCGTACGCGCTGGACGTGGGCGTGGGGCGCATCGTGGTGGACAACGACCACGAGCTGCGCACCCTCGACCGGCTGGCCCGCGAGCGCAGGCAGGTGGCCGAGATCCTGCTGCGGGTGACGCCGGGCATCGAGCCGCACACGCACAGGGCGATCCAGACCGGCGGGGTCGACTCGAAGTTCGGGTTCGGGCTGCTCGGCGGGGCGGCCGCCCGGGCCGTGCGCTGGGCGCTTGAGGCCCGCGGGCTCCGCCTGCGCGGCCTGCACGCGCACATCGGCTCCCAGATCCTCGAGCTCGAGCCCTTCCTGGAGGCGGCGCGCGCCGTCGTCGCGTTCGCCGCCCAGATGCAGGAGGCCGGCTTGCGGCTGGACGAGCTCAACCTCGGCGGGGGGCTGGGGATCCGCTACGTGGCCGAGCAGGCCCCACCCGATCGCGCCGTCTTCGTGCGCACGCTGGCCGCCACCGTGCAGCAGCTGCTGCACCAGCACCGCCTGCCCCTGCCCACGCTGATGCTGGAGCCCGGCCGCTCCATCGTGGGCGACGCGGGGGTGACGCTGTACACGGCCGGGGCCATCAAGACGATCCCGGGCGTCCGCACCTACGTGTCGGTCGATGGCGGCATGTACGAGAACCCCCGGCCGGCGCTCTACGGGGCCAGGTACGAAGCGGTGGTGGCCACCCGCGCCGATGCCGCGCCGACCCGCACGGTGGCGCTGGCGGGGCGCTGCTGCGAGTCGGGCGACGTGCTGATCTGGAACGCCGCCCTCCCCGAGGTGCGCGAGGGCGACCTGATCGCGGTCTTCGCCACCGGCGCGTACACATACGCCATGGCCGGCAACTACAACCGGTACCCGCGGCCCGCGGTGGTCTTCGTCCGTGACGGCCAGGCCGAACTCGCCGTGGCCCGCGAGACGCTGGACGACCTCGTGCGGCTCGACCGACCGCTGCGCGCCCGCGCGTCGGACCCGACCGCGCCGCGCTGATGCTGGGGCTGGAGCTCCCCACCCTCGTCTTGCGCCTGGTCGCGCTGCTGATCGCGGCCACCGTCCACGAGTTCGCCCACGCGTGGATGGCAGACCGGCTGGGCGACCCCACGCCCCGCCTGCGCGGCCGCCTGTCGCTGAACCCGCTGGTCCACCTGGATCTGATCGGGTCGCTCCTGTTGCTGCTCGTCGGGTTCGGCTGGGCCAAGCCGGTGGAGGTCAACCCGCGGAACTTCGCGCACTGGCGGCAGGGCATGATGCTCGTGGCGGCCGCCGGGCCGCTGGCGAACGTCACGCTGTTGTTCCTGCTGGGCCTGGTGGTCCAGGGCGGGGTGGTGGCCGATGGCCTGCTGGGGCGCCTGGTCTTCACGATCATGGTGATCAACGCCGTGCTGGCGGTGTTCAACCTGCTGCCGATCCCGCCGCTGGACGGCTCGCGGATCCTGGCCGGCCTGCTGCCGCCCCGCCAGGCCCTCGCCTACGACCGGCTGCAGCCCTACGGACCGCTGGTGCTGCTGGCGGTGCTCGTGCTCCCGGGCAACCTCGTGGGGGCGTGCTCTGGCCGCCCACGCAGTGGCTCGTGCGCGCGGCGCTGGGCGGAGGGTTCTTCTGATGCGTGAGGTCCCGACGCCTCCCGGCACGGCGGCGCAGGGCGAGGCCGGGCCCGCCGACGGCGACCGGGACGGCCCGTTCGGGCGTAGTGCGGCTGCGGTCTACACCGTCAAGGTCCCGGGGTTCGAGGGGCCGCTGGACCTGTTGCTGACCCTCGCGCATCGCGGTGACGTCGACCTGTCGACGATCCCGCTGGCCGACCTTGCCCGCGACCTGCTCGAGCGCACCAAGCACCGGCTGGACCTGCCCGAGGCCACCGAGGCCCTGTGGATGCTGGCGGCCCTGGTCGAGATGAAGGCCAAGCTGCTGCTGCCCAAGCCGCCGCCTGCAGAACCGCTGCCGGAGCCGGAGCCGGAGACGACGGACCTCGCCGGGCAGCTGGAAGGGCAGCTGGCGGAGTACCGGGCGTTTCGCGAGGCGGCCGAGGCGCTGCGGGCGCTGGAAGAGGTGCAGCAGCGCATCTTCCTGCGTCCCCCGCAGGATCCGGACCCTGCGGATCTGCCGCTGATCGGGTTGAGCCTGGACGAGCTCTTCCAGGCGTTTGCGGCGGTCCTGGAACGCGCCCGCCGCAACCGCGCCGCCGAGATCTCGGCCGAGCCGATCCGGGTCGTCGACCGCATGGCGGCGATTCTGCAGGCGGTGCGCCGGGCGCCCGAGGGTATCACCTTCGACGAGTTGTTCCCCGCGCAGGTGACGACGGTCATGATCGTGGTGACCTTCCTGGCGCTGCTGGAGCTGATCAAGGACCGTAAGGTGCAGGCCGAGCAGGACGGGCCGCTGGCCCCGATCCGCCTGCGGGCGGTGGCGGCATGACCGACGCCGACACGCCGGCGAGCGTCGCCCTCGAGGAGGTCCCGGGTGAGGAGACGACCCTCGTCCGGCTGGCCGCCGCAGTGGAGAGCGTCCTCTTCGTCGCCGGCGGGCCGGTGCCGACACGCCGGCTGGCCGAGGTGACCGGGGCGCGTCCCGAGGAGGTCGAACGCGCCGTTGCCGTCCTGCAGACGCGCCTGGCGGACAGCGGGCTGCTGGTCCAGGCGGTGGCCGGGGGGTACCAGCTGGGCACGCGTCCGGAGCACGCGGACGTCGTCCGGCGCTTCCTCCAGACCGAGCACCGCGAGCGGCTGTCCAAGGGGGCGCTGGAGGTCCTGGCCATCATCGCCTACCGCCAGCCGTGCACGCGTGGGGACATCGAGCAGATCCGTGGCGCGCGCAGCGACTGGCACATCGAGCGTCTGCTGGAACGGCAGTTGATCCGTGAGGTCGGGCGGCGCGAGGCGCCCGGCCGTCCGGTGCTGTTCGGCACCACCGACCTGTTCCTGCGGTACTTTGGCCTGCGGGACCTGCGCGATCTGCCCCCACTGGGCGAGCGCGGCGTCCAGGCGCTGCTCGACACCCTGGGCTGATGCGGCTGCGGTGGCTGGTGGGCCTGGGCGCCTGCGTCACCATGCTCGGCGGCGTCGCAGCGGTGACGGCGCCGGCGCGGGCAGGGGCGGCCCGCGCCAGCGCTGCAGCGGTGGCAGGCGCGCCACCGGCGGTGGACGCCGCGGCCGCGGTGCTCATGGACGTGCGCACGGGCCGGGTGCTCTACGCGTTCGAGCCGCACCGCCGTCTGGCGCCGGCGTCGACCACGAAGATCCTCACGGCGATCCTGGTCCTGGAGCGGCTGTCGCTGTCGGCGCCGGTGACGATCAGCGCCCGCGCGGCGGCGCAACGCGACGGCGCCGCCATCGGTCTGGCCCCCGGCGAGCAGTGGACCGTGGACGAGCTGCTGCACGTCATGATGCTGAGGTCGGCGAACGACGCCGCGGTGGCCCTGGCCGAGGCCGCAGCGGGCAGCGTGGAACAGTTCGTGGCCCTCATGAACACCAGGGCACGGCACCTGGGCGCCCGCAACAGTCAGTTCGCCACCCCCCATGGCCTCGACCGTCCCGACCACTACAGCACGGCCTACGACCTGGCCGTGATCGCCCGCTATGGGCTGCACCACCCGGTGTTCGCCTCGCTGGTCCGCACCCGGGCGTGGGTCTTGCAGCGACCCGGCCGCGAGCTCCAGGAGGTCGTCACGACCAATCGTTTCCTGGCGCGCTACGAGGGCGCAGACGGCGTCAAGACGGGCTGGACCGCGCGCTCCGGTCCATGCCTGGTGGCCTCGGCCACGCGCGGTGGATGGCAGCTGCTGGCTGTGGTGCTCAACAGCCCCGAGGTGGTCTCGGCGGCCGAGCGCCTGCTGGACTACGGCTTCGCGCGGTTCGAGCCGGTACGGGTGGCCGCAGCAGGTCAGCGCTTCGCCACCGTCGCCGTGGGGCGCCGGGGTGCGCGGGTCGAGGCCGTGCTGGCTGCCGACCTCTACGCGGTGGTCCCACGGGGGACGCCGGTGGCGTCACGCGTGGTCCTGCGCCAGCCGCTGGATGCGCCCGTGCCCGCCGGCGCGGTGGTTGGCCAGGTGGAAGTGGTCGCCGGCGCCACCGTGGTGGCGCGGGCGCCGCTGGTGGCCGCGCGGGGCGTACCCCGGTAGCGTGCCCCGGTAGGGTGGAGGCGGGGTGCCAGCGGGTGACGTCGGGCAACGTGGCGGCGCGCTCGGCGGCGTGGGCGACGGGCTGACCGCCGGTGGAAGCCGAACGGCGCACCTGGGAGGCTCGCTACCGCAGCGGAGAACGGCCGCACGACGGCCCGCCGTCAGCGGTGCTCGTCCGCTGGGCGGCCCGGCTGCGGCCAGGACGTGCCCTGGACGTCGCCACGGGGTTGGGCCGCAACGCGCTGTTCCTCGCCCGGCGTGGGTGGCGCGTGGACGCCATCGACATCTCACCCACGGCCATCCGCGAGGCCGCCCGCCGGGCCCGCGCCAGGAAGCTGCGGGTCCACTGGGTGGTCGCGGACCTCGACCGCTACCGGTTGCCGCGGGCACGGTACGATCTGGTCGTCAACACGTTCTTCCTCAAACGCCGGCTGTTCCCGCACCTTATGGCGGCGGTGCGTCCCGGCGGGCTGCTGGTAGTGGAAACCCACCTGGCGAGCCCGCAGCCGTCGGCCGACCCCTGGGCCACGCGGCGTGCCCATCGGCTGCGGCCCGGCGAGTTGCGCCGGCGTCTTGGGGCATGGGAGGTCCTGGAGCTCGCGGAGGGCTACTTCACAGACGGCGGGCAGGGCCGCTGGCTGGGGCGCATCGTGGCGCGCCGGCCGGCGGCGCGCGTCCGGCGGAGGCGCCCGTGACCCGGCGTCTGCCAGTGGTGGCCATCGATGGCCGCAGTGCCTCGGGCAAGTCGACGGTGGCCCGCGCGGTGGCGGCCCGCCTGGGCTTCCGCCACGTGGACACCGGTGCCATGTACCGGGCGGTGGCCCTGGCCGCCCTGCGCCGCGGCGTCCCCCTGGACGACCCCGGCGCCCTCGCCGCGCTGGCGGCATCACTGGTGATCGACCTGCGCGCAGACCCCGCCGGGTCTCGCGTCCTCGTCGACGGGGAAGACGTGACCGAGGCGATCCGGACGCCCGAGGTGAGCGAGGCCGCCTCCGTGGTCAGCGCGGTGGCGGACGTGCGCGCGGCGCTCGTGCCGCGGCAGCGGCAGCTGGGCGCCGGCGGGGGTGTGGTGGTGGAGGGGCGCGACATCGGCACCGTCGTCTTCCCCGATGCGGAGGTCAAGGTCTTCCTCGACGCCTCCCTGGAGGAACGCGCCCGCCGCCGCCACGCAGAACTGGCCGCCAGGGGCCTGCGCGTCGATCTCGACGTCGTGCGCCGCCAGCAGGCCGAGCGCGACCGGCGCGACGAGACCCGCACGGTCTCCCCGCTGCGGCCGGCCGCGGACGCCGTGGTCATCGACACCACCGGCCGCGCGTCCCACGAGGTCGTCGAGCAGGTCCTCCGGCTCGTGCGGGAGCGGACCGGTGTGGTATAGCTTCTGGAAGCGGTTCTTCCTGGTCTGGCTGCGGGTGCAGTGTCGGTTCCGGGTGGACGGCGCGCACCACGAGCCCGCCTCCGGTCCCGTCCTGGTCGTGGCGAACCACACCAGCGCCGCCGACCCGGTGCTGGTCGCGATCGCCCTGCGCCGTCGTGTGATCACCATGGGGAAAGAAGAACTGTTCCGGGTGCCCGTGCTCGGCTGGTGGTTGCGCTCGCTGGGCGGCTTCCCGGTGCGGCGGGGCGAGCCCGACCGTCGCGCCCTGCAGATCGCCGCCCTGGAACTGGCGCGCGGTGGCGTCGTGGTGATCTTCCCCGAGGGGACGCGCAGCGTCGACGGGCGCCTGCAGCCCGCCGAGCCCGGCGCCGCGCTGCTCGCACTCCGCACCGGTGCGCCGGTGCTGCCGGTGGCCGTGGTGGGCGCGCACCGGATGCTGCCCAAGGGCGCACGGCTCCCGCGCTCGCACCCGATCGTCGTGCGCCTGGGACCGCCCCTCTACCCGCCCCGTCTGGACGGCCGCATCGCCCGCGACGTGCTGGACGCCTGGGGCCAGCGGTTCATCGACGCGCTGGCCGCGCTGCTGCCGGCCGACCAGCAACCCGCCCGCGGCGCTACGGCGCCAGCACCGTCAGGGCCCGCGGCACCACGCTGAACGTCGCCGGCAGGCGACCGACAAGCTCCCCATCGGCCTGAATGGCCAGCGGGCCACCCCGGACGCGGATCACACGCGCGCGCACCTGGCGCACCTTGGCGTGGTGGACGTGCCGGCCCGAGAACACCTTCGGCAGCACCGCCAGGGTCTCGAGCCGGCCCAGCGGGCCGGCCACCACCGCGTCGAGCACGCCGTCGTCGGGCCGGGCGCCGGGCACGAGCCACATGCCGCCGGCGTTCCAGGCCGTGTTGCCCACCGCCAGCAGGAAGATGCGCTCGCGCGTGGACGCCCCGTCCACCTCCAGGTCGACCTCGGCGGGCGTGTAGGTGGCCAGCGTCGTCAAAATGCCCGCGACGTACACCACCGTGCCGCCGACGAGCTTGGGCCAGCGGTTCACGCGGGCCGCGACCTCGCCGTCGAATCCCACGCCGGCGATCGTCAGGAAGTACCGGTCGTTCACCCGGCCCACGTCGACCTGGCGCAGGCCGCAGCCCGGCAGCGCCCTGGCCGCGGCCAGCGCGTCCCGCGGCAGCCCGATGGCGCGGGCGAAGTCGCAGCCCGTCCCGACGGGGACGATGCCCAGCGGGCCGCCCCGGCCCGTCGCCAGCAGGCCGTTGACCACCTCGTGGGCCGTGCCGTCGCCGCCGACGGCCACCACCAGGTCCGCACGCGCTGTGCGCGCCACCTCCAGGGCGTGTCCGCGCCGCTCCGTCATGGTGGCCGCAATCGACCAGCCGGCCTGTTCCAGCACCGAGCGCACCTGGGGCCAGATGCGGGCGCCGCGGCCCCATCCGGCTTGCGGGTTGACGATGGCGCAGACGCGCACGCACAGACCTCCAGCCCTCGGGTTCCTCCGACACCTACGGGGCGCGCGCCGCGACTCCTCCTGCGCGCTGTGGAGCGTACGCCGCGGGGTCCTCGCGGGGGCCTGGCGTGGGCGCTGCCATGCCGACCTGCTGCGCGCACCGTATGACGCTCTTCGCCCCGGCTTCGGCGGTACTGGTGGCTGCACAGGCCCGCCGGCAGGAGTCGTGCGGCGCCGTCGCGGACTCTACACCGGGCCCATGGGCACGCCTGTGGTGGTCGAGGTGCTGGCGCCCGGGCTGGGTGCGCCGGGCGTCCGGGGGCTGCTGCGCTGGGAGAACGGGAGCGGATCCCAGGTGCCGTCCCGATCGCGGGCGTACGAGCTGTACCGGATGCTCGATGCGCTGCGGCAGCGCTTCGACGCGCAGGTGGTGGTCCACTTGCTCGAGCCGTTCTCGGTGGCGTGGATGCTGCGCGTTCTCCGGTTTCGGCCCCGCGGCTACCCGGCGTTCATCGTGGGCGGGCGCGCCGTCGTCGTCGGGTTGGACGAGGCGGCGCTGCTGCGCGCGGTCGGCGGCTGCCTTCGCGCACGGTGGGCATCGCGTCGGTGAGCCCGCCCGGCGGACGGCCCGGCGAGGCCGAGCCCGCGGCTGTGGGGTGGCGGCGGATCGCGGCGGGCCTGCGGCGGTTTCCGGTGGTACCGGCACTGCGGGGAATCGAGGATGCCCGCGAGGCCCTGCACCGCCCCGGGGCAGCGGTGCTGGTGTTCAAGGGGACCATCTTCACCCTCCGGGACGTGCTGCAGCTGGCCGCGGGGCGACGGCCGGTGCTGGTCCACCTCGACCTGCTGGAAGGAATCGGCAAGGACGAAGCCGGCGTGCAGCTGCTGGCCGAGCTGGGACTCCATGGCATCGCCAGCACCCGTGCGCAGCTGGTGCGCCACGCGGTCCGTCACGGGCTGGTGGCGATCCAGCGCATCTTCGCCGTGGACTCCGACGCGCTGGCGACGGGCCTGGCCTCGGCACGCGACGCGGGTCCCCACGCGGTCGAAGTGCTCCCGGGTTTGATGGTGCCCTACGTCAGCGACCTGCTGGGCCGCGGGCTCGGCGTGCCGGTGCTGGGCGCCGGGCTGGTGCGCACGCCGGACCACGTCCGTACCATCCTGGCCGCCGGGGCTGTGGGCGTCTCCAGCAGCACCCGGGCGCTGTGGGGGCTGGAGGCCCCCGACCTCCGGTAGTCCCGCCCCGTGCCCTGCGTGGCCCGTGTGGGGCGCGTGGTCTGCTGCGTGGTGCGCGGCGGGCCTTGCGCGCGCAGCGCCGCGGTGGAATAATCCATGGTGAAAACTGCACAGGCGCGGGCGAGTCTGGAGAAACCCGCCGTGGGCCAGGAGGCTGGCCGGGCGGGTTTCTGTGCTGGTGAGCGCTCGCGCCGGCGGACGTGCATGGCGAGGTAAGGGGAGGAGGTGGAGATCGTGGAACGACGTCGAGCACGGCTGGTGGCGGTGCTCAGCCTGCTGGTGGGTGTGATCATGGCAACCGGTGTCGTCGCGCTGGGCGCCCCGGCACCGCGGCTCGTGCGCCTCACGTTCTACTACCCTGTGGGAGTGGCAGGCCCGCTGGCGCGCGTCATCGACGAGATGGTCGGGGAGTTCAACAAGCAGACGCCTGGCATCGAGGTCGTCCCCGTCTACTCCGGTGACTATGATCCGACCATGCAGAAGGTGCAGACGGCGGTCATGGGGGGCAACCCGCCCGACATCGCGATCGTCGAGATCTCCGAGATGCCGACCCTGCTGGCGATGGATGCCCTGATTGAGCTGGACGGCTACGTGCGTGCCGAGGGGCGCGCGTGGCTGCAGGACTTCTTCCCGGCCTTCCTGCAGAACAGCTACTCCGACGGCAAGTTCTACGCCGTCCCGTTCCAGCGGAGCACGCCAGTCTTCTACTGGAACAAGGAGGCGTTCAAGGAGGTCGGGCTCGACCCCGATCGCCCGCCGACGACGTGGGACGAACTCGAGGACTACGCCAAGAAGCTCGTCAAGCGCGACGCCGCCGGCAACGTCCAGCGCTGGGGCGTGACCATCTCCGGCGGGTGGAACGACTGGCTGTTCGAGGCGTTCGTGCGCCAAAACGGCGGCGAGCTGCTGAACTACGAGCGGCGCAGGCTGCGCTTCGACTCGCCCGAGGCGATCGAGGCGCTCCGGTTCTGGGTCACCCTGACCAACGACCTCAAGGTGGCACCACCCCACAGCACCTGGGCCTCCACGCCTCCGGACTTCGTGGCCGGCCGGACCGCCATGCTGTACCACTCGACGGGCATTCTGACGTTCCTGAAGAACTCCGTGAAGTTCCCGTTCGGCGTGGCGTTCATGCCGCGAAAGAAGCAGTACGGGGCGGAGGTGGGCGGCGGCAACTTCTACGTGTTCAAGAAGATCCCCAAGGCCAACCAGGACGCTGCCTGGCAGTTCATCCGGTGGATGGTGACGCCCCAGCGCGCCGCGCAGTGGTCCATGGCCTCGGGGTACATCGCGGTGCGGCGGTCCGCCTACGAGGTGCCCGCCATGCGTGAGTTCACCGATAAGAACCCCGAGTACCTGGTCGCGCGTGAGCAGCTGCAGTACGCATCGGGCAAGATGATGGCGCCCAACTTCCAGCGGCTGCGGGAGATCCTCAAGCGGGCGCTGGACGACGCCACGGGCGGCCGCGTACCGCCCGAGGCTGCGCTGCGCCAGGCGCAGCGCGAAGCCGAGCGCGCCCTGGGCGCGTGGCTGAGACCGCAGTAACGTCAGGGGCCTCGGTGCCGCCTGGCCGTCGGCGTGCCGGGGTCTGGCGGGGGGAGCGGGCGCTTCTCTACCTGCTCCCCTCGCTGGTCTTCCTGGCGGTGTTCACCTACATCCCCATGCTGCGGGCACTGGCGACCAGCGTGCTGGCGTGGAACGTGGCACACCCGCAGCCCGTCTTCGCCGGACTCCGCAACTACCAGCAACTGCTGGCGGAACCGGTGTTTCGCCTGGTGGTGCGGAACACGTTCCTGTTCGCCGCCGTGGGGATCCCTGTGACCATCGGGTTGGGTCTGTTCCTGGCGGTGCTCTTGAACGAACGCTTGGGTGTCTTGCGGGGGCTGTACCGGGCGGCGGTGTTCTACCCCACGATGCTGCCCATGGCCGCGGCGGCCATGCTCTGGGTGTGGTTGCTGAATCCGGGCATCGGCCTGGTGAACTACTACCTGGGCAAACTCGGCGTGCCGCGCATCGAGTGGCTGTACGACATGAACTGGGCGCTCCCGGCCATCATGGTGACGTGGATCTGGAAGAACGTCGGCTACCTCACCATCCTGTACCTGGCTGGGCTCCAGGCGATTCCGTCCGACCTGCTCGAGGCTGCCAGCGTGGAGGGTGCCGGCGTCTGGCAGCGGTTTCGGCACGTGACCTGGCCGCTGCTGGGGCCGACGACGGTGTTCGTTGTGGTGGTGTCGGTCATCAACTCGTTCCAGATCTTCGACGCGGTACACATCATGACCCAGGGCGGGCCGGCAGATCGCACCAACGTGCTGGTGTACTACGTCTACCAGCAGGCCTTTCGGTTCTGGGATATCGGGGTGGCCAGTGCGCTCACCGTGTTGTTCGTGGGGTTCCTGCTGTTGCTGATCCTGGTTGCGGTCCGCCGCATGGAGCAGGCGGTGTTCTATGAGGTCTAGTCTGGTGCCCGTGGCAGCATGGACGCGCCACGCCGCGGCGTCCCGGCGGGCGGCATGGGTGCGGCGACAGGCGGCGGCTGCAGCGCTGCATGGCGTCCTGGCCAGCGCCGCACTGCTGATGCTGGCGCCGTACCTGTGGGCCCTGTCGGCCTCGGTGAAGAGCCGTGCCGAGGTGTTCACCCCGGTCCCCCAGTGGTGGCCGTCGACGTGGCAGTGGACCAACTACCTCGACGTGTTCCGCTACGCGCCGTTCGGCACGTACTTTCTCAACACGGTGATCGTGGTCCTGGGGATCCTCGGCGTGCAGCTCGTGACCATCACGCTGGCGGCGTTCGCCTTCGCCCGCATGGAGTTTCGCTTTCGCGACGTGCTCTTCTACCTGTTCATCGTCCAGATGATGCTGCCCGTCCATGCGGTCATCGTGCCGAACTACCTGACCATGAAGAGCCTGGGGTTGCTCGACACCCGGCTGGCGATGATGCTGCCGTTCTGGGCCAGCGGGTATGGCACCTTCTTGTTGCGGCAGGCGTTTCGGCAGGTACCCCAGGAGCTCGAGGACGCCGCGTTGATCGACGGATGCAGTGGGCTTCGCTTCCTCTGGAGCATCCTGGTGCCCCAGGTGCGGCCCACGCTGGTGGCGTTTTCGCTCATCAGCATCGTGACCCACTGGAACGACTTCCTGTGGCCGCTGATCGTCACCAACACCCCGAGCGTCCGGACGCTGACGATCGGCCTGGCGATGTTCGTGCAGCAGGAGAGCGGTGCCGACTGGACCCTGCTCATGGCGGCCACGGTGCTGGTGACGTTGCCCCTGCTGGTGGCGTTCGTGGTGTTCCAGCGGAAGTTCGTGGAGAGCTTCATGTACGCCGGGTTGCGGTGACGGTGCACCGAGGAAAACCCACAGCCGCCGGGGAAGTCAGACCCCCGGGTTTCTGTGGGCGGCACGCGCAGACTGCCGAGGAGAGGGGCTGAGACGACGATGAGGCGGATCATGCGGACAGGTGCGCTGGCAGTGGTACTCGCGGCCGTGGTCCTGCCGGCCGCGTGGGTCGGCGCCCAGCCGGCCATCGAGGACCGGCTCGTGATCATCACGCCGGTGGCGCGGACCGTGGCCGACCCGACCGTGGCCGCGTTTCGCGAGTTCGCGCGGCGGCAGTTCAACGTCGACGTGCGGGTGACAGTGGTCTCCGCCGGCACCCCGGTGGCGTACGGCCGCATCCGCGAGTGGGGCGGCCGGCCCGAGGCCGACATCTTCTGGGGCGGGGAGCCGGCCCTGTTCGACGACCTGGCCGAGCGGAAACTGCTGGCCCTCCTCGAGCTGCCCGAGGCCGTCTGGCGTGAGATCCCGGCGGCCATCGGCACCCCCAAGCAGGTGCTCCTGAAGGACCCGCGGGGCTTCTGGGTGGGGTGCTGCCTGACGCCCTACGGGCTGGTCTACCACCCGCGGCTGCTGAAGCGGCTGGGGATGGACGCGATCCGCGACTGGGACGACCTGCTGGACTGCCGGCTGAAGGGCCAGGTGGCCCAGGCCACGCCCGACCGCTCCAGCTCCAACCACGCCTCCTACGAGGTCATCCTGCAGATGCACGGCTGGCAGAAGGGGTGGGAGTGGGCCCAGCGGCTGGGCGCCAACACCGGCATCTTCGTCGCCCGCAGCCGCGACGTGCCCACCGTGGTGGCCAAGGGCGAGTTCGCCGTGGGCTTCGCGGTGCCGGCCTACATGGCGTTCGAGGACGTGCTGGACGGCCACGACCTGAAGTACGTCCACCCCACGGCGGCCTTCGTCACCCCCGAACCGCTGGCCATCCTGGCCGGATCGCGCAACCCGCGGGCGGCCCGGGCCTTCATCCAGTACGCGCTCAGCGACGAGGGGCAGCGGGTGATGATGGCCCGCGGCCAGTACGGCATCACCCCCAAGCACCGGATGGAAGGGCCGCCGGGTTCGCCGCTGGCGCGCATGGCCGAGTTCGCGGGCATCAAGTCGTTCTTCGACCGGCCCGTGCGCAACGTCTACGACGACAACGTGGCCCAGCAGCGCTACAGCCTGGTCAACGACACGTTCCGCAAGCTGATCGTGGAGCGGCACAACGAGCTGAAGCGCCTGTACTGCCCGTGACGGGACGGCGATGCAGGTCCGCCTGACCGACGTCGTCAAGCGGTTCGGCCCGGTCGAGGCCATGGCCGGGGTGTCGGTGACCATCACCGACGGCGAGTTCTTCACCCTGCTGGGGCCCTCGGGCTGCGGCAAGACCACGACGCTGCGGGTGATCGCGGGCTTCTACGACCCCGACGCGGGGACCGTGCACTTCGACGACACGCTGATGAACGGCGTCCCGCCCGCCGAGCGCGGGATCGGCATCGTCTTCCAGAACTACGCCCTGTGGCCGCACATGACCGTCTACGAGAACGTGGCCTACGGCCTGCGCCTGCGGCGCGTGCCCCCCGGCGAGATCCGCCGCCGGGTGGAGGCGACGCTCGAGCAGGTGGGGCTGCAGGGCCTGGGCGATCGCACGCCGGGCCAGCTCTCCGGGGGCCAGCAGCAGCGGGTGGCCGTGGCGCGGGCGCTGGTGTTGAACCCCCGGGTGCTGCTGCTCGACGAGCCGCTCTCCAACCTCGACGCCAAGGTGCGCGCGCGGCTGCGCAGCGAGATCCGTCGCCTGCAGCAGGAGCTGCGCATCACGACGGTCTACGTCACCCACGACCAGGAGGAGGCCATGGTCCTCTCCGACCGCATCGCGGTCATGGACCGGGGCAGGATCCTCCAGATCGGGACGCCCGTGGACCTCTACGAGCGCCCTGCCAGCCTGTTCGTCGCCGACTTCATCGGGACCAACAACCTGGTCGCCGGCACCGTGGCGGCGTCCCACGACGGCCAGGTCGTGGTGGAGACCCCGGTCGGCCCGCTCCGGGGGATCGCGCGCGATGCGCTCCCCCCGGGCAGCCGCGCGGTGGTGGCGGTGCGCCCCGAGCACCTCGTG
The DNA here is from genome assembly GCA_964526945.1 of uncultured bacterium. Classification (GTDB taxonomy): domain Bacteria; phylum Sysuimicrobiota; class Sysuimicrobiia; order Sysuimicrobiales; family Humicultoraceae; genus Fervidifonticultor. Next base: position 27,333 of record CAZGNA010000006.1, on the reverse strand, counting down.
CTGCAGCGCGAGGCGCCGGGACCGCTGGACGTGACGCTTCGGGGCCGGGTGGTGCTCTCGCAGTACCTGGGCAACGTCGTGCGGTACGAGCTGGAGACGGGCGGGGGGATCGTGATGCTGGTCGACGTGCACGACCTGCGCCGCCATCGCCTCCTGGCCCCCGGAGCCGAGGTCACCGTGGGGTTTGCCGCCACCTCGGCGCTGGTCTTCCCGGAGGACCGAGGGGCGTGAGCTCGCCGGCGGTCGACGTCGTCCCGCTGCCGACCGCAGCCCGCCGCTGGCGCCTGCCGGCGGTGGTCTGGGTGGCGCCGATCTACGGCTTCCTGTTCCTGTTCATCGTCTTCCCCCTGTGGCGCCTGTTCGCCGATGCCGTGTCCACCGACGAGGGCCAGTGGACGGTGCGCTACCTGGTGGACTTCGCGCGCGACGCGTTCTACCAGCGGGCGCTGCTCAACTCGGTGGTGGTCGCCGGCGGCACGGTGCTGGGCTGCGCCGTCATCGGCTTCCTGGCGGCGTTCCTGCTGGTGCGCTACGACTTCCCGGGCCGCGCGCTGTTCTCGTACCTGACGATGCTGCCTATCATCATGCCGCCCCTGGTGGGCATCATGGGGCTGGTGTTCATCCTCGGGCGGGCCGGCACCGTCAACGTCCTGTTGATGGACTACCTGGGGCTGCGGACGCCCGTGAACTTCATCTACGGCTGGCACGGGGTCCTGCTGGCCATGATCCTGCACTACTTCCCGCTGATCACGCTCAACGTGGTCGACGGCCTGAGCAAGGTCGACGCCTCGCTGGAGGAGGCCGCCGAGGCCGCCGGCGCCCGCGGTCTGCGCAAGGTCCTGGACATCACCATCCCGCTGGTCACCCCGGGGTTCATCTCGGGCGCCACGCTGGTCTTCATCCTGGCCTTCGCCGACTTCGCGACGCCGCTGGTGGTGGGCGTGCAGAACCTGATCGCCTCGCAGGCCTACCTCAACATCGTCCAGTTCGTCGACCGGCGGCTGTTCAAGATGGGCATCGTGATCGGCGCGCTGATGGCGGCCATGGCCATCGTCTTCCTGGTGGTGGCCCGCCGCATCGTGGCCATGCGGGAGTATGCCGTGGTCTCCTACCGGGCCGTCGAGCGCCGGCCGCTGGGCGGCCCGTGGCGGGTGGTGGTGCCGGGCTTCTTCACGGCCGTGCTGACCCTGGCCTTCCTGCCCTACCTGGGCGTGGCGCTGGCCGCGTTTGGCCGGGCGTGGTCGCTGACGCCGTTCCCCACGCGGTTCACGCTGGCCCACCTGGACGCCGTGCTGCACCTGACGCCCATCTACGTCATCAACACCCTGCGCTGGAGCGTCCTGGCCGTGGCGATCATCCTGGCGGTGGGCGTGCCGCTGGGCTGGGTGCTGGCGCGGAGCACGGTGCCCGGGCGCGGGCTCATGGACGCCATCGTGACCCTGGTCCTCGCCCTCCCCGGCACCGCCATCGGCATCGCCTACATCCGCGCGTTCCACTTCCCCCTCCCGCTGGTGGGGCTGGTGCTGAGCCGCCTGTGGATCATCATGCCGCTGGTGCTGGCGGTGCGCCGCATGCCGTACACCGTCCGCGCCACGTTCGCGGCCCTGCTGAACCTCCACCGGTCCATGGAGGAAGCGGCCGCCAGCGTGGGCGCCTCCGGCCTGCGCACCTTCTTCGACGTCACCCTGCCCCTGATCTGGCGCGGTGTGCTGGCCGGCGCGCTCTTCTCGCTCATGTTCGCCCTGCAGGAGGCGGCGGCCACGATCCTGCTGTTCCTGCCGGGCTGGGAGACGATGACCGTTGGCATCTTCACGTTCTACACGTCGGGGACGATCGGCCAGGCTGCCGCGCTGGGCTTCGTGCTGATCCTGCTGTGCGCGGCGACGCTCTACGCCGTCTACCGGCTGACGGGCGCGCGCATGGGCGGGCTGTTCGGCTCCGGCGGCGGATGAGATGCCCGAGGGGCTCGGGCGACCGGCGCGCCTGTACGCCGGGTACGCGTTCGACCTCGATGGCACGCTCTACCTGGGCGAGAGGGTCCTGCCTGGCGCCGTGGAGACCGTGGCCGCGGTGCGGCGGGCCGGGGCCCGCGTCGTGTTCCTCTCGAACAACCCGCTGCGCACCCGCGAGGAGTACGCGGCCAAGCTCACCCGGCTCGGCATCCCCGCGGCGCCCGAGGACGTGATCAACTCGTCCTACGTCCTGGTGCGCTACCTGTCGGCCACGGCCCCCGGGGCGTCCCTGCTCGTCATCGGCGAACCGTCGGTGCAGGCCGAGCTGCGCGCGGCGGGCTTCGCCCTCACCGACGATCCCCGCCGGGCGGACTACGTCGTGGCCTGCTTCGACCGGACCTTCGACTACCGCAAGCTGAAGCTCGGGTTCGACGCGCTGCGCGCGGGCGCGCGCTTCATCGCCACCAACCGGGACGCCTACTGCCCCACCCCGGATGGCGGCCTGCCCGACTGCGGGGCGATCATCGCGGCGCTGGAGGCGTGCTCCGGCCGCCCGGTGGAGACCGTGGTCGGCAAGCCCTCGCCGATCACCGGGCGGGTGCTGCTCGAGCGCCTGGGCACGGCACCCGCCGACGCCCTCATGGTGGGCGACCGCCTGGAGACCGACGTCGCATTGGGCGTCGCCGTGGGGATGGCCACCGCGGTGGTGCTGACCGGGGTGACCACGCGCGAGGCAGCGTTGGCCGCCTCGCCCCGGCCCGACTACATCCTCGAGAGCGTCGCCCAGGTGCTGCCGGAGACCCACGGGTGAGCCGGCCGCAGGTGATCGCGCACCGGGGCGCGTCGGCCCAGGCGCCCGAGAACACGCTGGCGGCCTTCCGGCGGGCGCTGGCGCTCGGGGTCGACGCGGTGGAGCTCGACGTGCACCTGTCGGCCGACGGCGAGCCGGTCGTGCTGCACGACTCGATCGTCGACCGCACCACCGACGGGACCGGCCTGGTGCGGGACCTGGCGCTGGCGGCCCTGCGGCGGCTGGACGCCGGGCGCTGGTTTGGCGAGGCGTTCGCCGGCGAGCGCATCCCCACGCTGGCCGAGGCGCTCGACCTCCTGCGCGGGGTGCGCGTGATCGTCGAGATCAAGAACGGGCCGATCTACTACCCGACGATCGCCGAGCGGGTGGTGGCGGTGACGCGCACGGTCGGCCACCCGGCGGTGACGATCTCGTCGTTCGACCACCCGGTGCTGCTGGAGGTCCGGCGCGCCGATCCCGCCGCGGATACGGCCGTGCTGTTCATGGGACGGCCGGTCGATCCCGTCGCGCTGGCGGCCGCCGCCGGCGCCCGTCGGCTCCACGCGCACTGGATGTGGGTCACGGCCGACATGGTGGCCATGGCCCACCAGGCCAACCTGGCCGTGGAGGTCTGGCCCGTCGACGACCCCGCCCACATGGCCCATGTGGCAGCGCTGGGCGTCGACGGCATCATCACCAGCTATCCCGACCGGCTCCAGGCGATCCTGGCCGGGCGCGCCGACGTGGGCTGAGCGCCGGTCAGCCAGAGGCCGCAGGGAGGGGGGCCGCCGCGGTCAGGGCGGCCGTCTCGCGGCGGCGCAACGCCCGATACGCCTCGAGCTGGCGGGCGACTTCCGCCTCCTCCCAGGCCAGCTCGCGCGCCAGCAGCCGCGCCACCCCGGGAGCGGCCGCATCCGCCGCCCGCGCGTCCAGGACCGCCAGGCGCGTACGCAGGTACAGGCAGTCGGCCAGCCCCACCGCCTGCTCGGCACGGCACGCGTAGACCACCTCTGCGGCCACGTGTGGGAGACCGGGCGCAAGCGGCGCGGCCAGCGAGGGGTCGGCGCGCACGAGGGCCGCGATCTCGCGGGCCAGGCCCCCGTAGGTCTCCAGCAGGTGCGCCCGCGCCGCCGCGGGCAGCCCCACCGCCTCGAGCGCGTCGCGCGCCTCGTCCAGGCCGTCGGCCCCGGCCAGGGGCAGCGTCGCCGTCTGGCAGGGCCGCGCGCCGCCCAGGCGGGCGGCCACCACGTTGACCGCATCCTCTGCCATCTTGCGGTAGGTGGTGAGCTTGCCGCCGGTGACCGTCACGAGCCCCCCGGGCGAGGGGACCACCACGTGGTCCCGCGAGAGCGCCGCAGTGGACCCGACAGCCGCGCCGATCAGCGGTCGCACGCCGGCATAGGTGGCGGTGATGTCGTCGTGCCCCAGCGGGCGCACCAGGTAGCGGTTGGCGTGCTCGAGCAGGTAGGCCACCTCGGCCGCGGTCGCCACCGGCGCGGCCAGGTCGCCATCGTAGGGCTCGTCGGTGGTGCCCAGGACGAACCGGCCGGCCCACGGCACGATGAAACCCAGCCGGCCGTCGTCGGTCTCGGGGATGACGATGGCATCGGTGGCGTCCACGGCCTCCGGGCGTACCACGAGGTGGATGCCCTTGCTGTGGCGGATTCGGAAGGTCGGGGGCGCGTCCAGCGCGGCCACACGCTCGGCCCAGATCCCCGTGGCGTTGACCACGGCGCGGGCCGGCACCTCGATCGTGCGGCCCGAGAGCCGGTCGAGCACCGCAGCGCCCCGGACCGTGCCGTGCTGCCGCACCAGCGCGGTGACCTCGGCGTAGTTCACCGTGGTCGCGCCGTGGGCACGGGCTGTGGCGAGCACCGCGTGCGTGAGCCGCACGTCGTCGGTGCGCGCGTCGTAGTAGCGGAGGGCCGTCCGCAGGCCCGCCGTCCGCAGGCCGGGGGCCAGCCGGCGCAGCTCGTCGGGCGACAGGCGCCGGTGGCGCAGCTGCGGCGCGCGGGCGAAGAGATCGTAGACGGTCAGCCCCAGGCGCACGCCCAGGGGGGCGAACGGACGCGCGAGCGCCGGCAGCCGCACGCCCAGCGGCCGGCGCGCCCCGGCGTACAGCGGCACGACGAACGCCAGCGGACGCACCAGGTGCGGGGCGAGGCGCAGCAGCCGCCCGCGCTCGACGAGCGCATCGCGCACCAGGCCGACGTGGCCCTGGGGCAGGTAGCGAATCCCGCCGTGCACCAGCCGCGTGGATCGGCTGCTGGTGCCGGCGGCGAAGTCCGCGCGCTCCACCAGGCCGACGCGGTAGCCCCGCGTGGCCGCGTCCAGGGCCACGCCCGCCCCCGTGATCCCGCCGCCGATCACGAGCACGTCGACCCCGGCCGCCAGCGCGCGAAATGCGTGGTCGCGCGAGTGCCGCATCGCTGCGCGTCACCCCTCTCCCTGGGTGGCGATCGCCACGCCCGTCGTTCCTCGTTGCGCTCGCCACTTCCACGGTACCACGGGAGCGCGACGGCGCCCATCGGGCGCGCAACGGACGTGCGGACAGCCGGCCCACCCCGGTCGCGCCGCCCGCGCCCGGCCGTGGCGCGGCTGCGCCGGGTTGCTGCGCCCGGGGCGGTCTGTTATCCTGCGAACGACGGCCGGGAGCAGGAGGCAGCGCGTGGAGATCGTGCTCGCCAGGCACCAGGGGTTCTGCGGCGGCGTGCGCCGGGCGGTGGAGATGTCCGAGGCCGCTGCGCGCGACACCGGTGGCAGGGCCCAGACGTGGGGCCCGCTGATCCACAATCCCCAGGTGGTGGGGAAGCTCGAGGCGCAGGGGCTGGCGGTCGTCGAGCGCCTGGAAGACCTCGACGGCGAGGCGTTCGTCGTGTCCGCCTACGGCGTGGAGCACGCGGTGCTGGACGCGGCCCGCGCGCGGGGCATGCGGATCGTGGACGCGACCTGTCCGGTGGTCATCCGGGCGCACTCGCTGGCCCACCGGCTGGTGGAGGAAGGCTACCAGCTCATCGTCGTCGGGGATCACGGGCATCCCGAGATGGTGACGCTGAAGGAGGCCCTGGGCGACAAGGTGACCGTCGTCCACACCCTGGAGGAAGCCCGGCAGGTCAAGCTGCGCGGCAAGATCGGCGTCATGTCGCAGACGACCCAGTCCATGGAGAACTTTCGCGCCATCGTCGGCGACCTGGCGCTGCGCACCAAGGAGCTGAAGGTCCTCAACACGCTCTGCCCGGCCATCACCGTGCGCCAGGAGGAGGCCGAACGCCTGGTGGAAGAGGTGGACGCGCTGGTGGTGGTGGGCGGGCACCACAGCAGCAACACCACGCGCCTGGCCGAGATCGGGCGTGCGCGGGGCGTGCCCACCTACCACATCGAGGTCGCCGACGAACTCGTCCCGGCGTGGTTCCACGGTCGGCGCAAGGTGGGCGTGATGTCGGGGGCCTCGACCCCCGAGTGGATCATCGCCCAGGTGATCCGCCGCCTCGAGGAGATCGGGGCGGCGCGCGAGGAGGCCGCTGCGTCGCCGGTGCCGTGAGCGCCCGGGCCGGGCTGCCGGTCGTCGCCATCGTCGGCCGGCCCAACGTCGGGAAGTCCGCGCTGTTCAACCGCCTGATCGGTCGCCGCGTCGCCATCGTCGAGGACGTCCCGGGCGTCACCCGCGACCGCCTCTACGCGGAGACCGCGTGGCGCGAGCGGCGGTTCGTCCTGGTCGACACCGGCGGGCTGATCTCCGACGCCACCGAGGGGCTCGCTGCCCGCATCCGCGCCCAGGCCACCCGGGCCGCTGCCGAGGCCGACGTGGTGCTCCTCGTGGTCGACGCCCGCGACGGCCTGGTGCCCGAGGACCACGCCGTGGCCGAGGTGGTCCGCCGCGCGGGCGCGCCGGTACTGGTCGTCGCCAACAAGGTCGACGGCCCCGCGCGCGACCCTGCGGTCGGCGAGTTCTTCGCCCTGGGGTTCGGGGACCCGCTGCCGGTCTCGGCGCTCCACGGTCGAGGGGTGGGCGACCTGCTGGATGCCGTGGTCGCGCTGCTACCGCCGGCAGCGCCCGCCGACGCGCCCGCGGCCGCTGCGCCGGCGGTGGCCATCGTCGGCCGGCCCAACGTCGGGAAGTCGTCGCTGGTCAACGCCATCCTGGGCGAGGAACGCGTGGTGGTGGACGCTGCCCCGGGCACCACCCGCGACGCCGTCGACACCGTGCTTGCCCGCGATGGGCAGCGCCTCGTGCTGATCGACACCGCGGGGTTGCGGCGCCCCTCGCGCGTGCGCGAGGCGGTCGAGGCGTACGGGGTCGCCCGGACGCGACGGGCCATCGCGCGGGCCCAGGTGGCCGTGCTGGTGCTGGATGCCGCCGAGCCCGTCGCGGACCAGGACCAGCACATCGCGCGCCAGATCGCCGACGCCGGGCGCGGGCTCGTCATCGCCCTCAACAAGTGGGACCTGGTGGCGGCGACGCCCCGGCGGGACCCCCAGCGCGAACGGGCGGTGCGCCACGCGCTCCGGTTCGTGCCCTACGCGCCGCTGGTGGTGACCTCGGCCGTGCGCGGCTGGGGTATCGGGACGTTGCTGACCACCGTCGAACAGGTGGCTGCCGCCTATCGCGCGCGCATTCCCACCGGCGTGCTGAACCGCATCGTGGGCGAGGCCGTCCGGCGCATGCAGCCGCCGGCCGACGCCGCAGGCCGTCGGCTGCGCATCTACTACGCCACGCAGCCCGAGTCCGCGCCGCCGCGCGTCGTCCTGTTCGTCAACGAGCCCGAGCGGATGTCCGAGGCCTACCTGCGCTACCTCGAACGCGCGATCCGCCGGGCGTATCCGCTGCCGGGCGTGCCCCTGCACATCGTCCTGCGGCGGCGCGGGGAGGCTCCGTAGGCGGCGCAGCAGGACTGCGTCGTCCCTGCCGGGAGGCGGCGAGGAGCCCGGCGCCCGGCGACGAAGGGAACCACCGAGGCGGGAGTCCCGGTCATGCCCGAACTGCCCGAGGTCGAAACCGCACGCCGCACGCTCGCCGCGCAGGTGGTGGGGCGACGTATCGTCGGGGTCGACGTGCGCCGCCCGGTGGCGCTCCGCACCCACCGGCCCGCCGAGGCCGCCCGCCTGCTGGTCGGACGCACGATTCGCGACGTGCAGCGCCGCGGCAAGGCCCTGCTGGTGACCCTCGACGAGGGCTGGACGCTGATATTCCACTACACCCTGTGGGGCGTGGTGGTCGTGCGTCCCGCGCCGGCCAACGACGCCATGACCGCGATGGTCGTGGCGCTCGACGACGGGCGGGTGATCGAGTTCCGCGAGCTGCAGCTCAGCAGCCTGCACCTCGTGCCCACCGACGACCTCGCCCGCGTGTCGTTCCTGGCCGATCTGGGCGTCGACCCGCTCGATCCGGGGCTGACGTACCGCCGCTTCCGGGAACTCACGGCGGGGCGGGGCACCGTGCGCAACCTCCTGACCGACCAGCGGCGCCTGGCCGGCATCGGGAACCTGTGGGTGCAGGAGATCCTGTTCGCCGCCGGCCTGCGCCCGACGCGCACCGCTGCGTCCCTCGACGAGGCTGCCTGGCGGCGGCTTTTCCGGGCGGCACGGACCGTGCTCGCCCGGGCCGTCCGCGCCGGCGGGGAGCCCGACTTCGTCGACGCCACGGGCCGGACGGGCCGCGCGCGCCTGCACGTCTACGGGCGCGGCGGGCAGCCCTGCCACGTGTGCGGGAAGCGCATCGTCGCCGCCCGCGCCGCCGGGCGTCCTGCGTTCTACTGTCCGCAGTGCCAGCGATGAGCGTGGACGTGTCCGCCGCCTGTGGCCAGACATGAGCCCCAAGATGCCCACCCCCGTGGAGATCGGCAGCGTGGTCGGGCGGACGTTCCGCGTCGTCTGGTCCGATGGCCACCGCGCCGAGTACACGTGGCGCACCCTGCGAATGCGCTGCCCCTGCGCGGCGTGTGCAGGCGAGTGGCGCCATCGGCCACCGCCGTTGACCGAGGTCGACGTCCCCGCCGACATCCGCGCCATGAGCGTCTCGAAGGTCGGCAACTACGCGCTGCGCTTCGTCTGGTCCGACGGCCACGACACCGGGCTGTACACGTATGCCAAGCTGCGGTACGAGCTGTGCGAGTGCGCCGACTGCCAGGCGGCGCGGTCGGAAGGGCCCTCGCCCATGCGGTGACTGCAGCGGGGTGACTGCAGCGGGTCACTGCAGCTGAGTGACTGCGGCTGAGCGATGCGAACGTACGACTGCCGGACCGGGCGGTCGGGGACGTGGGAGGCTGGCAGGGGCCGGACGCCACACCGCTCCGCACCCGTGGGCCCCAGTCGGGCCTATGTGGTATACTCGCCGCAGAGACCTCGGGCCGTAGCGCAGCATGGTAGCGCGCCTGAATGGGGTTCAGGAGGTCGGCGGTTCAAGTCCGCCCGGCCCGACCAGAAGAAAGCCAGATGTGACGCGGGTTTTTTCACCAGCCAGCCCCAACGGGCCGGCTTCCCGCTGCCATGGTTCGGCGATCTGCGCGTTGCGGGCTCGCCTCCCGGTCGGACGTCGCGGGTCTGACACTCAGCTCACCACTTCCGTTGCCACCGGCAGCCGCCAGTCAGCCTCCGCCGGCGCGGGCGGGAGCTCCGCGAGGGCCTGGTTCAGGGCCCGCAGCACGGGCACCCCGCCTGCCTCCAGGGCCCGCCTGATGCGCTCCATGTCGGGATACGCCTGCACCGCCTCCCACCACACGGCCCGCCCGGCCAGGTAGCCGCGGGCGCCGGCGGCCAGGGCAGCGCGGAAGGCGGCCACGAACCGCTCGCCGGGCATGCCGCCGCTCAGCAGCACCCAGGGCGCGGGCAGGAGCCGGGTGATCTCGCGCATGGCCGCGGTGAGGTCGGCCAGGCTGTAGAGCGTGCCACCCCACTCCCGCACGTATGCTGGATCGCCCGGTAGCGCCAGCTTGTACAGGTCGACGCCGTACGTGGGGGCGGCAAAGGCGCGGGCGAGCCCCACCGACAGCTCCGGTAACGTCCGGGCGTACTCGTCGACGGCCTGTCCGGGCAACGGGTAGGGGAGGAGCTCGAGCACGAACGGCCGATCGGCGGCGCTGCACGCCTCGCCCACCTCACGCACCAGCGTCTGCTGCGCGCGAGCCACGTCGGGCGGGGCCGCGGGGTGGTAGAAGACCAGCAGTTTGAGGGCCTCGGCGCCTGCGCGGACCGCCGCAGCGACGTTCCAATCAGGGATCAGGCGGCTCCTGCGAAAGCCTGCGGGCGTGGTCTCCACCCGATGGTCCTCCAGCGTCAGCAGCAGGCCGACAGCGCGCGGCAGCACGGGGAGGACGCGGTGGTAGCCGTAGGTCGGATCGACCAGGAGCCCGGTGACGTGGCTGGCCAGCACCTCGGCCAGCACGCGCTTGAGGGCTCCCAGGGCGGCGCCGGGGGTACCGGCAGCGGCGTCCGCGCCACGCGTCGCCAGGGGGATCAGTTGCGCCCGCTGGTCGATGGCCAGGATGGCGTAGCGGCCCGCGCCGTCCGAGATGCGAGCGAGACCGCGGGCCTTGCCTGGTGTCGTCGGTGTCATGTGGATCCTCCGGTGCGGTTCCTCCGAGCGCCCGTGCGCCGGGCCGGTTCTACGATAGCGCGCGCACGACAGCGTGTCACATGCGGGCCGCGACGCGTTCGGCCCAAGAGATCCCCCACCCAGCGGTGGAGGTGGGCAGGGGCCCTCGAGTCACGGGCGGGACACGACGCGTGTGCCGGGATGCTCCGGAGAGCGATGAGCACGAAGGCAGGTGAGCGCCTCGAGTCACGGGCGGGATACAACGCCTGTGCCGGCAGACGCCGTATGGCCCCGGGTCGTCCCGGGCTGTATGACCCCCCCGGAGGACGTCGAGGTTGCGCGCCGAACCCGGGTCCGCTATGATAGTCAAAAGATTAGACATCATCTCACATTGTGAGACATAGGCCTCCACGCCAATCCCGCCGTCGCGCCGCCGGGTGGCGCGCCAACGGCACCTCCAGCCTGGCCAAAGGGCTGGGGCTGCTCGATGCGTTCTCGCTGGAGCGTCCCGGATTGACCCTGGCGGAGCTCACCGCCGCCTCGGGGCTGCCCCGCGCCACGGTGCACCGACTGCTCAGTGCCCTGCGCGCCCTGGGCTACGTGCACTACGACCCGCCCACGCGGCAGTTCCGCCTGGGCTACAAGTTGCTGGAGCGGGGCCACTTGGTGGCGGAGCAGATCGAGCTGCGTCCCGTGGCGCGGCCGCACCTGGAACGGCTGCGCGACGACACCGGGGAGACGGTCTCGCTCCAGGTGGTGGACGGCGACGAGGGCGTCTACGTCGAGAAGCTCGAGCCCCTGGCGGGGTTTCGGCTGTGGACGCGGGTGGGGATGCGCCGGCCCCTCCACGCCGGCTGCTCGATGAAGGTGCTGCTGGCCCACCTGCCGCCCGAGCGGATCGACGCCATCCTGCAACGCGGGCTGCCGCGTCTGACGCGGTTGACGATCACCAACCCCGATGCGCTGCGCCGCGACCTGGCCACCATCCGGGCGCAGGGCTACAGCGTGACGTTCGGGGAGTCGCACGACGGGGTGCACGGCGTGGCGGCGCCGATCCGCGACCACACGGGCCGCGTGGTGGCCAGCGTCAGCGTGCTGGCGCCGGCAGCCCGCATCCCCAAGAGCCGCATCCCCGAGCTCATCGAGAAGGTGACCGACACTGCCCGGCGGATCTCCCGCGACCTCGGCTACGCCGGCACCCCAGCCGCTGCTGGCGAGGTCGGCAAGAAGGGGCGGGGCGCCACACCGTGAGCGCGCTCGGAGCCTTCGGGGCCATCGACGTCCACGCGCACCTGGTGCCGCGGGACGCACTGGCGCGCCTGGGGTGGCTGCGGATCGCCGATGGAGAGGCTGTGGTGCGGGTGGGCGATCGCTGGCATCCCGTGCCCCGCGCGCTCGTGGACCCCGACGCCCTGCTCGAGGACGGTGCCGCGCACGGGATCGGGGTGCGCGTGGTGAGCCTGCCGCCCTTCCTGCTGCGACACGACCTTCCCCCCGGCGACGGCCTGGCGTACAGCCGGGCGATGAACGACGGGCTGGCCCTCCTGGCCCGCAGGGCCGGCGGTCGCCTCCGGGTACTCGCCACCGTGCCGCTGCAGGATCCTTTGGCGGCCGCCGCTGAGGCACGGCGCGCGTGCGACGCGCTGGGCTGCGACGGCGTGGCGATCGCTGCCAGCGTCGCGGGCCGCGTCGAGCTTGACGATCCGGCCCTCGCCCCGTTCTGGGAGGCCTGCGAGCGGCTGGATCTGCTGGTGTTCCTCCACCCGCACGACGTCGCCGGCGCCGCTCGCATGCAGCGCTACCACCTGCGCAACCTGGTCGGGAACCCGACCGAGACCGCGCTTGGCGCGGCCTATCTGATCTTCGGTGGCGTGCTGGCGCGGCATCCGGGGCTGCGGGTGCTGCTGGCGCACGGCGGCGGCGCCCTGCCGTGGCTGCTGGGGCGGCTCGACCGCGGCTTCGCGGTGCGTCCCGAGTGTTCGGGCGCCGCCGTGCCGCCCAGCCAGCAGGCTCGACGGTTCTTCTACGACACGCTGGTCTTCAGCCCGCCGGCGTTGCGGGCGCTGGTGGCGTGGGTGGGGCCGGCCCAGGTGGTGCTGGGGACCGACGCCCCGTTCGACATGTCGGATCCGCATCCCGTGACGACGGTCGCGCAGGCGTTGGGCGATGGCGATGCGCGCCATGCCGTGCTGGCGGGCAACGCCGTCCGGCTGCTGCCGTCGGCCCGCAGGGGCGGCCCGCCGCCCCCGGCGCCGTCCGCCTGAGACGATAGGTCGTCGCGACCACAGGGAGGGCACGATGGCAGTCGCCGAACGACCGGCCGCGGACATCTACCCGAAGTTCTCGGCCGCCGAGTACCAGCGCCGTCACGCCCTGCTGCGCGAGTTGCTGATCGCCAGGGGGCTGGACGGCGCCATCGTGTACGGTGGGTACAAGGACCTCTACCAGGCCAACGCCCGCTGGCTGACCGGCATGCGCGAGTCGATGCAGTTCTACGCGTTCTTTCCCAGAGACGGCGCGCCGGCGGCCTGGAACTCGCTCTACCCTCACCTGCACGCGGCCCGGCGCATGTCGGCCATCGCCGACACCCAGTGGGGCGGGGCCAGCATCGCCCACACCGTGGCCCGACACATCCGGGCGCTGGGGCTCGCGGCCGGCCGGCTGGGCCTGGTGGGCGTGCACTCGCGGCGGGGGATCACCCTGCCCATGGACCACTACCTGATCTGGCGCGAGGAGCTGCCCCGGGCCGAGTTCGTGAACATCACCCGGGACGTCGAGAACCTCCAGCAGGTCAAGAGCGAAGAGGAGCTGGCCTTCTACCGCCGCGGCGCCGCGTACACCGACTACGCCATGGCCGAACTGATCAAGGCCATCCGGCCGGGCGTCACCGAGGTCGCCCTCTACGGGCGTATCCTGTCGGCGGCCTACGAGTGCGGCGGCGACGCCCTGGACGTGGTGCTCATCGGCAGCACGGCCCAGGACGCGCCCGACATGCCCTACCCGCGGCACGTCCCCAGCCAGCGCGCGCTCCAGCCGGGGGACGTCGTCCTCAACGAGATCAGCGTGGGCTACGGCGGCTGCTCCGGGCAGCTGATCGTGCCCATCAGCGTGGGCACCCCAACGCCCGAGTACCGGGACCTCTACCGGATCGCCCGCGAGGCGTTCGAACGGGTCCGGGCGGTGTTGCGGCCCGGCGCGACCCAGGACGACATCCTGGAGGCCGCGCGGCCGATCACCGACGCCGGCCTGGTGGCCGAGGCGCCGATCGTCCACGGCTGGCCGAATCCTCCGATGTTCCCCATCCTGCCGGTGGGGAAGCCCGCGGAGACCTACAGTCCGGAGCCCTTCGTGCTCCAGGCCAACCAGCTCATCATGATCGAGCCCAACCCGACCACGCCCGACCTGCGGCGCGGCGTCTTCCTGGGCGCGCTGTGCGTGGTCACGCCCGAGGGGGGGCGCTGCCTGCAGGAGCACCCCCTTGACTTCGCGGTGGTCTGACGCGGGGATACGGGCACGCGGCGCAGGTACGATCTCCGTGCGCACGGGATCCACGGAGCAGGACGCACGACGACCACGGGAGGTGGGAGCATGAACGCACTGCGATGGCTGCACCGGAGCTGGCCGGTGCTGCTGGCGGTCGCGCTCGTGTGGAGCGCGCCGGCTGCGCCCGGGTGGGGGCAGGCCAGGGACACATTGGTCATCGCCCTGCCCTTCGAGGTGCCGACCCCCGACATCCACAAGGCCACCGGGCTGCCGATCCTCGGCATGCTGGCCCAGATCGGCGACTCGCTGGTGGTGCTGGACGAGAAGGGGAACGTGAAGCCCTGGCTGGCCGAGTCGTGGACCACCGAAGACGGCGGACGGTCGCTGGTCTTCAAGATCCGCGACAACGTCAAGATGCACGACGGGCGGACGGTCACCGCCGACGACGTCGTCTACAGCCTGGAGCGCTTCCGGCGCCTGTCCATCGGGCGGTCGGCGCTGGCCATGGTCGAGAGCATCACCGCCCAGCCGGGCAACCGGGTGAAGATCACCACCCGGGCGCCGTTTGCGCCCCTGCTGAAGACCTTCATCTACCAGACGATCACCGTCTACAGCAAAGCCGCCATCGAACGGGCTGGCGACGAGGAGTTCTCCAAGCACCCCATCGGCCCGGGGCCGTACCGGTTCGTGCGCCTGGTGCGGGGTGACCGCATGGAGCTCGAGGCCTTCGACCAGTACTGGGCCGGCAAGCCCAAGATCCGGCGCATCGTCGTGCGCTACGTGCCCGACATGAGCGCCCGGGTGGCGGCCCTGGAGGCCGGCGACGTGGACGTGATCCACGACTTCACGCCTCAAGACGCCGAGCGCATCCGCAGCAACCCCAACCTGGTCTTCATCAACCCCCCGTCGGCGGGCTTCATCCGCTTCAACATGAACACCCAGCGGCCGCCCTTCAACGACGTGCGGGTCCGCCACGCGATGGCCTACGCCATCGACCGCGACGCCATCGTCAAGCAGATCTTCCGCGGCCTGGCCCGGGTCTCGCGCTCGCTGGTGCCCGCCAACGCCGTCGGGTACGTCGAGACCTACGATGTCTACCGCTACAACCCCGAGCGCGCGCGGCAGCTGCTGCGCGAGGCCGGCGTGCCCGACCTGACGTTCACCTTCAGCTACGGTGCCGGCCGCTACCTGATGGACAAGGAAGTGGCCGAAGCGGTGCAGGCGCAGATGGCCCGGGCCGGCGTGACCATGCGCATCAACCAGATGGAGTGGGGGCAGTTCTCGGCCATGATCCGCCTGCCGCTGGAGCGCAACCCCAGCCAGATGACGATGACCTGGTGGCGCACCGTGAACGGCGACGCCGACAACGCCATCGGCATCTACTCGCGGGCCGAGCTGCCGCCGCGGGGCAACAACGTGCCCTTCTACTCGTCGGACGAGTTCGAACGCCTCTACGCGGCCCAGCAGGTCGAGACCGACCCCGAGCGGCGCCGCGCGCTGATCCGTCAGCTCCAGCAGGTCCTGATGCAGGACCTGCCGTCGATTCCCATGTACCAGCAGCCCATCTTCTGGGCCACCCGCAAGCACGTCGCGGGGTTCCCCAAGAAGGTCACGTCGTTGAGCACGGTGTGGCCGCTGTACGACGTGGAGCTCAAGTAGCCCGCTAGCGCGCGGGGCGGCGCGCCGTGAAGGCCTACCTTGCCCGCCGGGTGCTGGTGGCGATCCCCAGCCTGCTCGCGGTCACGGTGTTGGTGTTCGTCGCCATGCGGGTCGTGCCGGGCGACCCGGCGGTGCTGCTGGCCGGGGACTTCGCCACCCCCGAGACCGTGGCCGCCCTGCGGGCCCGCTGGGGCCTCGACCGCCCGCTGGTGGTGCAGTACGCGGTCTTCATGGCGCGCCTGGTCCGCGGCGACCTGGGCGAGTCGATCGTCAGCGACCTGCCCGTCCTGGACGAGATCCTGCAGCGGTTCCGGGTGACGCTGGTGCTGGCCCTGGCCGCGATCGGCGTTGCGGTGCTGATCGGGCTGTCGGCGGGCGTCCTGGGGGCCATCCGACCGTACTCGGCCTGGGACTACGGCAGCATGGTGCTGGCGCTGGCGGGTGTCTCCACGCCCATCTTCTGGTCGGGCATGCTGCTCATCCTCCTGTTCGCGGTGCGGCTGAGCTGGCTGCCCGCGGGCGGCGTGGCGTCGTGGCAGAGCTTCATCCTGCCGGCGCTGAGCCTCGGCTTCTTCGCCGCGGGCATCATCGCCCGCCAGACCCGGTCGGCCATGCTGGACGTGCTCCGCCAGGACTACATCCGCACCGCCCGGGCCAAGGGCGTGCCCGAACGGGGGGTCATCCAGGTGCACGCGCTGCGCAACGCCCTGGTGCCGGTGGTCACGATCGTCGGGCTGGAGTTCGGCCGGCTGCTGGGCGGTGCCGTGCTCACGGAGACGGTCTTCAGCCTGCCCGGCCTGGGCAGCTTCCTCGTCGTCTCGATCTTCAAGCGCGACTACCCCGTGATCCAGGGCGTGGTGCTGTGGCTGGCGCTGGCGTTCGTCCTCATCAACATGCTCGTGGACATCGTCTATGCGGCCCTTGACCCGCGCATCCGCTACGCCTGACCTGCCCGCGCGGGTGGTGGCGGGCGAAGCGGCGGGGGTGTGGGCTGGCCGCGCCGGATCGGCGGCGCTGGCCTGGCGGCGGTTCCGCCGGCACCGCGGGGCGCAGGTGGGCCTGGGGGTCGTGCTGGCCTTCGGGCTGGTGGCGCTGCTGGCTCCGGTGGTGGCGCCCTACGGACCCACCGACGCCGACCTGGAGCGCCGGCTGCAGCCGCCCTCGCGGCAGCACTGGCTAGGCATGGATCAGCAGGGGCGCGATCTGTTCTCGCGCATCGTCTACGGCGGACGTGTGTCGCTGGTGATCGGCGTAATCGCCGTGGGCGTGGCCGCAGGCGTCGGCATCCCCATCGGGGCGCTGTCGGGCTACCGGGGCGGGTGGCTCGGGCAGGTGCTGATGGGACTCGTCGACGTGCTGCTGTCCTTCCCGGCGATCCTGGTGGCGATCATCATCGTGGCGCTCGCCGGCCCCGGGTTGCGCAACGCCATGCTCGCCATCGGCATCGCGCAGATGCCCGCCTACGCCCGGCTGATGCGCGCGGAGGTGATCCGGCTGCGTGCCGAGATGTTCGTGGAGGCCGCCCGGGCCATCGGGGTGCCGGAGGGGCGCGTTCTGCTGCGGCACATCCTGCCCAACGCGGCCGGCCCGCTGATCGTCCAGTCCACGCTGAACCTGGCCGGTGCGATCCTGTCGGCGGCGTACCTGGGCTTCCTCGGGCTGGGCGCGCAGCCGCCCACCCCGGAGTGGGGCGCGATGCTGGCCGATGGTCGCACCTACCTCCGCACCGCACCCCACGTCGCCGTCTACCCGGGCGTGGCGGTGATGCTCGTGGTACTGGGGTTCAACCTGTTCGGCGACGGCTTGCGTGACGCGCTCGACCCGCGGGCGACGCGCCGGTAGATGCGCCGGCCGCGGGCACGCCAGACCGGTACCCTGCGGGCGACCGCGCAGGACACGGCGGCCGCGGCAGTCGCGCCCGGAGGGCTCGCGGGCGCCACCTGACCACCCGGGGGGACCACGCAGTCCTTCATTGGAGGAGGAAGGGAGACGACGATGGCACTACCACCGGAAGTCGAACTCCAGATCGAGCTGGGCCGGAGCGCGTTGCTGCTCATCGACCTGCAGCGGCGACACGTGGATCCCGCGGTGAGCTACCACCCGGTCGCCCCGGAGACCACGGCGCGGATCGTGGCGGCGGCCCGGCAGGCCCTGGAGGTCGCCCGCGCCCACGGCGTGCCCGTGGTGCACGTGGCCACCTACGCGCGGCGGCCCTCCCCGTGGGGGTTCGTGGACCACCACAACCCGTTCTGGGCCTACCAGACCGGCAAGATCGTCCCGGGCATGGGCCGCCCCCGGCAGACCGGGAAGAACGTGGAAGGGTCCGTCTACGCCGAGATCCTGCCCGAGCTCGCACCCCAGCGCGACGAGCCCGTGGTCGTCAAGCGCCGGTACTCGGCGTTCTACGGCACCGACCTCGAGCTGGTGCTGCGGGGACTGCGGACCGAGACCCTGTTCGTGCTGGGCGTGAACACCAACAACTGCGTGCTCGCCACCGTCTTCGACGCCTTCAGCCGCGACCTGCGCGTCGTGGTGCTGGCCGACGCCTGCGGGTCGATGAACGGCGAGGACTATCACCGGGCGGCGCTGCGACAGGTGGAAGCCGCCCTGGGGTTCACCATGACCGTGGGGGAGTTCGCCGACCTGGTCGCGCGCCGGCGTGGTGCGGAGGTGCGGGCATGACCGACGCGCCCGCAGGCTCGCCGGTGGCGCACGCGCATCGGGCGCAGGAGGCCGACGCCATCGCGGCGGTCTCCGGGGCGCAGTTGCTGGAGTGCACCCGGCAGATCGCGCGCTGGGTGCGGCTGTCGGGGTCGTCCGACGAGCGCCAGGCGTTCGCGTACGTGGAGGGCGTGCTGCGCGGGTTGGGCCTGCGCACGCAGCTGCTGGAGCACGACGCGTTCATCAGCCTGCCCGGGGCCGCGCGGTTGCGCGTCACGGCGCCGGTGCGCGAGACGCTCCCGTGCATCACCCATGCGTTCGCGGCGCCGACCGGGCCGGACGGCATCCGGGGCGAGCTGGTCTACGTGGGCCAGGGGAGTGCCGACGACTACGCGCGGACCGACGTCCGGGGGAAGATCGCGCTGCTCGAGGGGCTGGGCATCGGCGAGAAGGTCCGGCGGGGCGAGGAGCACGGTACCCTCGCCCAGGTGTTCATCCACGGCGAGTACACCCACGAGACCAGCGTCTCGCCGCTGTGGGGACCGCCCACGCCTGAAACCGTGCACCTGCTACCCCGCACGCCGAGCTTCTCGGTCACCCGCGCGGTGGGCGCCCGGCTCAAGGCGCTGCTGGCGCAGGGGCCCGTGCGCGTGCGGGCCTGGGCGGAGGTGGACACCGGCTGGCGGACGATCCCGCTGCTGGTGGGCGATCTGCCGGGGCAGGTCGAGCCGGACCGCTTCGTCCTCCTCTCCAGCCACCTCGATTCGTGGCACTACGGCGCCATGGACAACGGCGCGGCCAACGCCACGGTGCTCGAAGCGATCCGGGTGCTCGTCCGGGGCCCGCGGCGTCGAGGGCTGCGGGTTGCGTTCTGGTCGGGGCACTCCCATGGCCGGTTCGCCGGCTCGGCGTGGTACGCGGATCACTTCTGGTTCGACCTCTACCGGCACTGCGTCGCACACGTGAACGTCGACTCGACGGGCGGCCGCGGCGCCACGGTGCTGGAGGAGGCGCCGGTGATGGCCGAGACGCGGGCGCTCGCCGCGGAGTTCGTGCGGGCGATCGGCGGGCAGGACCTGCGCGGCAGGCGCATCGGGCGCTTCGCCGACCAGTCGTTCGTGGGCGTGGGGCTGCCGTCGGTCTTCGGGACCTTCTCCGAGCAGGACGCCGCCGACCCCGAGACCCGCCGGGGCCTGTCGTTGTTCGAACACGCCGGGGGCCGTGCCGCCGGCCTGGGGTGGTGGTGGCACACGCCCGAGGACACGCTGGACAAGATCGACGAGGCGTTCCTGGTGCGGGACACCCGGATCTACACCGGCGTGCTCTTCCGCCTCCTGAACGAGCCCGCCCTGCCCCTCGACTACAGCGCGACGGCACGGGAGCTGCGCGACCTGCTCGCCCGCTACCAGGCGGCGGGGCGCGGCCGCCTGGACCTGTCGGCGGAGCTCGCGGCGGCCGCGGCGCTGGAGGACCAGGCCGACGCGCTGCGGCAGGCACTGACCGCCGCGGCGGCTGCCGGCGACGAGGCCCGGCTGCGGGCACTCAACGACGTGGTGATGCGGCTGGGACGCCTGCTCGTGCCGGTGAACTACACCGTGCGCGGGCCGTTCGAGCACGACCTGGGCGTCGCGCTGCCGCCGCTGCCGGGCCTGGCCGCGGCTGACGCGCTGGGGACGGCCGCTCCCGAGAGCGACGAGGCCAGGATGCTCTATGTGGCGCTGCGCCGCCAGGCCAACCGCGTGCGGTTCGCGTTGGAAGAAGCCCTCGCGGCTATTCGGGCGGTCCTGTAGCCGCGCGTCGGCGCAGGCGGTCCGCCCGGCCCTGCACGGACGGGCACCCGCTCGCGCGGGCCCCCACGAGTATCCCTCCCGGCGCGGGGGGCCACCTTGACCGCGCCCGCCTGCGCGCGCTATGGTACTCTTGGTGCTGGTATCCCCTCCCCCATGGGAGGGGTTAAAGGAGCGGCCCCGTGGAACACGCAGCCCCTGCCCCGCATCGGCACGGCCACGGCTCGGTCGCGGCCCGCGCGAAGATCGTGGCGCGCCTGCGCAGCGTCGCCGGCCACGTGCGCGGCGTGGAGCGCATGCTGGAGGAAGGGGCCTACTGCGTGGACGTCATGCGGCAGATCCTGGCGATCCAGCGGGCGCTGGACCGCATCAACGCCCTGGTGCTGGAGGACCACCTGCAGACGTGCGCGTCCACGGCGATCCGCTCCGACGACCCGCGGGAGCGGGAACGCACGATCGCCGAGCTGCTGGAGGTCTTCGAGATGTCCAGCAAGCTGTAGGCCGTGCGGACTGCGGGCGCGCGTGGTGGCGCGCCGCAGCGTGCGGACCATCGGATCCGTGAGCATCGCAGGCCCAGGGGAGCAGGAGCCCATGAGCGTCGTGACCGAACGCACGAAGCCCGCACAGGAGCGCACACGACCCCGGCGGCGTGTCGATCTCCCGGTGGCCGGCATGTCCTGCGCGTCGTGCGTGGCCCGCGTGGAGCAACATCTCCAGCGGGTCCCCGGCGTGGTCACCGCGCAGGTGAACTTCGCCGCGGAGCGGGCCGCGGTGACCTTCGATCCGGCGGCGGTGCGCGTGGAGGATCTGGTCGCCGCGGTCCACGACGCCGGCTACGAGGTGCCCCGCGCCCGCATCGTGATCCCCATCGCCGGCATGTCGTGCGCCTCGTGCGTGGCCAAGGTGGAAGCCGCCCTGCGTGCCGTGGACGGTGTGGTGTCGGCGGCGGTCAACCTGGCCCGGGAGCAGGCCACCGTGGAGTACGTGCCGGGTGTGGCGAGTCCCGACGCCCTGGCGCGCGCGATCCGCGCCGCGGGTTACGAGCCGCTGGCCACCGAGGAGGCCACGGTCGACCGGGAGGCCCAGCGGCGGGCCCGCGAGCTGCGTGACCTGCGCCTGCGGCTGGCCGTCGCCGCCCTGCTGAGCGCGCCGATCCTCTGGGGCAGCCTGCCGCACATGGGCATCGACGTGTGGACGCCACCGCTCCTGCACGACTGGACCGTGCAGTTCCTGCTGGCGACGCCCGTGCAGCTCTGGGCCGGATGGCGGTTCTACCGCGGCCTGTGGGCCGCCCTGCGCCACCGCAGCGCCGACATGAACACGCTGATCGCCGTGGGCACGTCGGCCGCCTACCTCTACAGCGCGGCGGCCATGTTCGCGCCCCAGTGGTTCGCGGCCAGCGGCGTGCCGCCGACGGTCTACTACGAGACGGCGTCCATCATCATCGTCTTCATCCTGCTGGGCCGCTACCTGGAGGCGCGGGCCAAGGGCCAGACCAGCGAGGCGATCCGGCGCCTGCTGAGCCTGCAGGCGAAGACGGCGCGGGTGCTGCGCGATACCCAGGAGGTGGACGTCCCGGTCGAGGAGGTCCAGGTCGGCGACGTCGTCGTGGTGCGCCCCGGCGAGCGCATCCCGGTCGACGGCATCGTGATCGCGGGACGGTCCACCGTGGACGAGTCCATGATCACCGGCGAGTCGATGCCGGTCGAGAAGGGCGAGGGCGACGAGGTCATCGGCGCGACGCTCAACAAGACCGGTGCCTTCCGGTTCCGCGCCACGCGGGTCGGCCGCGACACGACGCTCGCGCAGATCATCCGGCTGGTCGAGGAGGCGCAGGGGAGCAAGGCGCCGATCCAGCGGCTGGCCGACCGCGTGGCGGCCTACTTCGTGCCGGCGGTGATCGCCATCGCCGTCGTGACGGCTGCGGTCTGGCTGCTGGTCGGTCCACAGCCCCGCGTGACCTACGCGCTGCTGACCTTCGTGGCGGTCCTGATCATCGCGTGCCCCTGCGCCCTGGGCCTGGCCACGCCCACCGCCATCATGGTGGGCACCGGCCGGGGGGCCGAGGCCGGCATCCTGATCCGCGGCGGCGAGGCCCTGGAGACGGCCCACCGGCTCACCGCGGTGGTCTTCGACAAGACCGGCACACTGACCCGCGGCGCACCACAGGTCACCGACGTGGTGTCCGCCGACGGCGTGGACGCCGCACGCCTGCTGCACCTGGCCGCGTCCGCCGAACGCCACTCCGAGCACCCCATCGGCCAGGCGGTCGTGGCCTACGCGCGCGCCCGCGGGATCGCCCTGGGCGAACCGTCGGCCTTCGAGGCGGTACCCGGCCATGGCATCAAGGCCGTCGTCGACGGGCATCGGGTGCTGGTGGGCAACGCCGCGTTGCTGGAACGGGCGGGGCTGGTCACCGACGGCCTCCGGGCCGACATCGAGCGCCTGGCGGCGGCCGGGAAGACGCCGATGGTCGTGGCCATCGACGGCGCACCGGGCGGTGTCATCGCGGTGGCCGACACCCTGAAGCCTCACAGCCGCGAGGTCGTGGGCGCGCTGCAGCGCATGGGCATACAGGTGGTGATGCTGACGGGCGACACCCGGCGGACGGCCGAGGCGATCGCGGCGCAGCTCGGCATCGCCCGGGTACTGGCCGAGGTCAAGCCCGGGGAGAAAGCTGCGCAGATTCAGGCCCTGCAGCGCCAGGGCCACGTGGTGGCCATGGTCGGCGACGGCATCAACGACGCGCCCGCCCTGGTGCAGGCCGACCTGGGCATCGCCATCGGCGCCGGCACCGACGTGGCCATCGAATCGGCAGACATCGTCCTGGTGGGCGACGATCTCCGGGGCGTGCTGGCGGCCATCGCCCTGAGCCGGCGCACGATGCGGACGATCCGGCAGAACCTGTTCTGGGCGTTCGCGTACAACGTGGCCCTGATCCCGGTCGCGGCAGGCGTGCTGTACCCGTTCACGGGAATGCTCCTGAACCCGGCCCTGGCGGCGCTGGCCATGGCGGCCTCGTCGGTGACGGTGGTCGGCAACAGCCTGCGCCTGCGCCGGTTTCGGCTCCCTGCGGCGGGTGCGGCGGCAGCGTAGCGTGGGCCCCCCACCGCGGCCCCTGGGGGCAGGCACACACAGGGAGCACGACGCCCCGCGCCGGACGCGCCTGGGGTCCTGCCGGCGGCCCGTGACGGCACCGGGGACATGGGCGAGGGAGAGAGCGAACGCGGACACGACGCGCATGGGCGCCCAGCGCATCCTGGGCGGCCCGTGGGCGCACAGCCAGAGGGAGAAAGGAGAGGGGAAGGCAATGACGAGCAAGACGTTCGATGTCCCGAAGATCCACTGCGAGGGATGCGTCCAGACCGTGACCGCGGCGGTGCGCAAGCTGCCCGGCGTCGAGAAGGTGGAGGCCAGCGCAGTAACCAAGCGGGTGCTGGTCGAGTTCGACCCGCATCGGGTCGACGAGGCGCGCATCCGCGAGGCGCTGAAGGCCGCGGGGTACCCGGCGGCCTGACCGGCGCGTGCGGCGGCGCGCCGGCGCCCTGGTCTCGCGGCCGGGCGGAGGGGGACAGCCGTGCACGGGTCGCCCGGAAGGTGCTGACCCATTGACCCGCATGATGTGGCCGCGGGTCCTGCTCCTGGTCGCGGTCGGGCTGGTCGTGGGTGCGCTGGCGCTCCTTACCGTCCGCGCCGGCCGCCAGGCCTCGATCACCGCGGCACTGGCGCGCGGGCTGACCCCCGAGGCGCCACCGTTCGTGCTGCCACGCCTGGACCGCGACGGCACCCTGGAGCTGGCTGCGCTCCGCGGCAAGGTCGTCGTGCTCAACTTCTGGGCGTCGTGGTGCGTACCGTGCCGCGACGAAGCGCCGCTGCTGGAAGCCACCTGGCAACGGTACCGTGATCGGGGCGTCGTGGTCGTCGGCGTGAACGTGCAGGATCTCACGCCGGCGGCCCAGCGGTTCCTCCGGGAGACGCGGACGACGTATCCGGTCGTGCGCGACCGCGACAACCGCGTCTACCGGGCATACGGGCTCACCGGCGTGCCCGAAACGTTCTTCATCGACCGCGAGGGTCGCATCGTCCGGAAGTTTCCCGGGGTCGTGACCGAACAGGCCGAATGGTTCCGGGCCGTCGAAGAGGCGCTGGGGCGGTAACACGGTGAGGAAGTTGCGCCGCGAGGGCTCGCGCCCCAGGCGTCGGCGGAGGAGACATCGCCAGGGGATGCCCGCAGCGCCGAGCGGGTGCGGCGCATGGCGCCGGGGGCTGCACGGGGCTGTGCTATACTGACGGCGGGCGCGCGCCCGTAGCTCAGCGGACAGAGCAACTGGCTTCGAACCAGTAGGTCGGGGGTTCGACTCCCTCCGGGCGCGCCACGTCTCCAGTAACTGACTGGCTGACGAGTCAGCGCGTACTCTCCCCCGGCGGAGGCGTGGCACAGCCCGCATGGAAGCCAAACCGTCGCTGCCCCGCGGGCCCGGGCCGCAGACCCCATGCTCTGGGCGTGTGCGCCCCTGACACGGGCCACGCGCCGCCAGGGTGGCGGCAGGACATGCACTGCGCTCTGCCCAATGGTGCCCCACGGCACCGCGTGTGGCACGCGCGGCCGGAGGGTAACGCATGGAGACCTACGCGCCCACAGCCTCGACGACGCGCGTCGCGTGCGCCTCGGGCGATGCGCTCACGCCCAACGACCTACTCACCATGCTCTACTACATGCGCCTGCAGCGGGCTGTCGAGGATCGCGCGATCAAGCTGTACTACCAAGGCAAGATCCCCGGCGCCTACTTCACGGGGTGGGGGCACGAGGCGATCGTCGTGGGCGCCACCTACGCCCTCGCGCCCCACGACCTGATCGCGCCGATGCACCGTGACCTGGCGGCGTACATCATGCGGGGGATCAGCGTCGCCCGCGTCTTCGCTCAGTTCCTCGATCGGGAGGGCGGCCCGACCCGCGGCCGCGACGGCAACGTGCACATGGGCGATCCGCGGCTGGGGATCCTGCCGTTCATCAGCCACATGGCGGCCTCGGTGCCCGTGGCGGCGGGTATGGCACTGGCCTGCCGGCAGCGCGGCGAGGACCGTGTGGTGCTGACCTTCTTCGGCGACGGCGCCACCAGCACCGGCGCGTGGCACGAAGGGGTCAACTTCGCCGCGGTGTTCCGGCTGCCGGTGGTGCTGGTACTGGAGAACAACCAGTACGCCTACTCGACGCCGCTGGCCCGCCAGACCGCGGCCCGGGCGCTGGTGGACAAGGCCCCGGGCTATGGCATCCCCGGTGTGGCGGTCGACGGCAACGACGTCCTGGCGGTCTTCCGGGCGGCCCGCGAGGCCGTGACCCGGGCGCGCCGGGGTGAGGGGCCCACGCTGATCGAGTGCCGCACGATGCGGGTGCGCGGGCACAGCGAGGCCGACCGCTATGCGTACGTCCCGCCGGATCTGCTGGAGCAGTGGCGGGCCCGGGATCCGATCACCCTCTTCGAACGGCTGCTGCGGCACGACGGCGTCCTGACGGCCGACGCCGACCGCGCGATGCAGGATCGCATCGCGCGGGAGGTCGAGGAGGGCCTCGCCTGGGCCGAGGCGAGCCCGGAGCCCTCGCCCGCGTCGGTGGCCGACGGCGTCTACGCCCCCGCCGAGGAGACGTCGCCGTGGCCCGGATGACCTACCTGGAGGCCATCCGCGACGCCCTGCTGGTGGCCATGCGCCAGGACGACCGGGTCTTCCTCATCGGCGAGGACATCGGCGTCTACGGGGGCGCGTTCGGCATCACCCGCGGCTTCCTCGACGAGTTCGGGCCGCTGCGGGTGATCGATGGGCCGCTGGCCGAGACCGCCAACGTCGGCGCCGGCGTGGGTGCCGCGGTCATGGGTATGCGCCCGGTGGTGGAGATGCAGTTCGCCGACTTCGTCACCGATGCGATGACCCAAGTCGTGAACATGGCGGCCACGTTCCACTACCGCACGGGCTGGCCACTGCCGCTGGTGCTCCGGATGCCCTACGGCGGCGACGTGAAGGGCGGGCCGTTCCACTCCCAGTGCAAGGAAGCCTGGTTCGTTCACACGCCCGGGCTCAAGGTGGTGGCGCCCGCCTTCGCGGCCGACGCCAAGGGGTTGCTGCTGGCGGCGATCCGCGATCCCAACCCCGTCCTCTACTTCGAGCACAAGCACCTCTACCGCTACCAGAAGGAAGAGGTGCCCGAAGGCGACTACACCGTGCCCATCGGCACGGCGCGGGTGGTCCGCCAGGGCTCGACGCTCTCGGTGTTCTCCTACGGCTGGATGCTCCACAAGTGCCTGCAGGCCGCCGACCAGGTGGCGGCGGAGGGGATCTTCCCGGAGGTGGTGGACCTGCGCAGCCTGGCGCCCCTGGACACCGAGGGGATCCTCGCGTCGGTGCGTCGCACCGGGAAGGCCCTCGTCGCCTACGAGGCCAACCGCACCGGCGGGGTCGGCGCCGAGGTGGCGGCGCGCATCGCAGAGGCGGCGTTCGAGGACCTCGACGGCCCCATCGTGCGCGTGGCCAGCGCGGACACGCCGGTGCCCCACAGCCCCGTCCTGGAGGCCGCCTTCCAGCCGCAGGTTGCCGATCTCGCGGCGGCCATGCGCCGGCTGGCGGCCTACTGACCGGGCGCAGGAGTTCCTGGGCCAACGGCGAACGGCAGCGGGGAACCAGGACCCACGACAGAGATCAACACGCATTCGGGGCAGCATTCACCGCTCGCGATCGTGCCGCGGTAACGCCAGTGCCGCAACCGGACAGCGCGGGCGGTTTTCGTTGGCGCGCCATATCAGCCAGCTCATACTGCGGGGCCGGGGGGATGCAGATGCGGCGGATTGTCCCGATGACGTGCGGGGTCGGAATCGCACTCGTGCTGGCGGTGTCCGCAGCGGTGGGCGGCCAAGTCCGACACGGCGGCGCGCTGGTCATCCGCACGGCCTCGGATCCCGGGACGTTGAACGGGGCCATCACCACGGCCAGCCCGGCGCACACCGTCGCCGACTCGATCTTCAACGGCCTGGTGCAGCTCGACGCGAAGCTCCAGCCGGTGCCCGATCTGGCCGAACAGTGGACCGTCGCGCCCGACGGCCGCACGTACACCTTCAGGCTGGCGCGAGGGGTCCGGTGGCACGATGGCCAACCGTTCACGGCGGCGGACGTGAAGTTCACGTACGAGCGCGTGCTGCTCCAGTACCACGCGCGGACGCGGGCGGGTCTGGAGGACGTCCTGGACGCGGTGGACGCGCCTGACCCGCACACGGTGGTGTTTCGGTTCAAGCGTCCGTTCGGCGCGCTGCTGCAGCGGGCCGACGTCACCGAGGCGCCCATCCTGCCGAGACACCTCTATGAGGGGGCCGATGTGCTGCAGCATCCGGCGAACGCAGTGCCGGTGGGCACCGGCCCGTTCCGGTTCAAGGAGTGGCAGCGCGGCGCGCAGGTGACGCTCGTCAAGAACGAAGCCTACTTCAA
>CAZGNA010000005.1:0-41447 GCA_964526945.1 uncultured bacterium | reverse complement strand
GTCTGTCCCGGCTCCAGTTTTGACGATTTTTCACGCCGGATCCAGGATGATATCACAAAAGCTGCTGCCCGAGAATATGGGGATGAGCCCTTGATCGTGTTGCGGGCGAATCTCTAGGATTCACACTACCATGAGGCGCGGGCTGCGTCGGCCTCGGGCCGCCGATCTCCTGACGGTAGGGTGCCTCTACCCGCTCACCGGGAGGGCGGCGCGGTACGGTCACGATGCGATCGTCGGGGCCGAAATGGCCGCCGACGAGATCAACGACGGCGGCGGCGTCCTGGGTCGTGAAGTGCGCCTTCTGTTTTCCGACGACCGGTCCGACCCGACGTACGCCGTGAAGGTCGCGCAGCGGTATGTCCTCGAAGACCGTGTCGACGTCCTCATGGGCGTGGTCAGCAGCGCGGTGGCGCTGGCCGTCACAGAGGTCTCCCGGTACTTCGGCGTCATCTTCGTGGGCACCGACCACGCCTCGGCCCGGCTGACCGTGGAACAGTTCCAGCCGTACTACTTCCGCGTGACCAACAACACCGCCCAATCGATGCGGGCGGGAGCCCTGTACGTCAGCCGCCGTCCCTGGCGCACGTTCTACTACATTGGGCCGGACTACGAGTACGGCCACCGGCAGTGGCAGGACTTTCGCGAGCACTTGCTGCGGCTATGTCCTGATGCGCGTGTGGTGGGGCTCGCGTGGCCCAAACTGTACGAACGGGACTACCGCCCGTACGTTCAGGCTGTCCTCGACGTCGGCCCGGAGGTGCTGGTGTGCGGGTTCTGGGGGGGCGACACCATTGCCTTCCTCCAGCAGGGCCTCGACGCCGGGCTGTTCGAGCGCACACGGGTCATGAGCTTCGACGCCGGGGGCAACTACGAGGTCTTCGAGGCCCTGGGCGACCGGATGCCCACGGGGCTCGTGCTCAGCGCCCGGCACCACAACAACTTTCCATCGACCGACGCCAACCGGCGGTTCGTGCAGACGTTTTGGCAGCGCACGCGCCGCTTCCCCTCCTACACGGCACACGGCGCGTACGTTGGCGTGCATTTCATCGCCCGGGCAGTCGCGCAGGCCGGTACGCTGGAAGCCGACGACGTGGTGCGCGTCGCCGAAGGGCTGGAGGTGCCCACGCCGCGAGACCGCCCCGGGGCGCCGTCGTGGATACGGCCCGTCGACCACCAGATCGTCCAGGAGATGTACATCGGCATCAGTGAGCCTTCGGATGCGTTCCCGCCTGCTCGGGCGATGCTCGGGCAGTGGGAGGTCATCGCAGCCGCCGACGCGCTGCCAAGCGAGGGCGAGATTCGGGCGGCGCGGCGCAGGGCGGGGCTCCAGCAGCACCCCGCCACGTCATGATGGGAGGGTGAGGGATATGGTGCACACGACTGCGGCAGGGGCGCGTGCGCGGGTGCGGCGGTGGTGGGTGCCGGTGCTGGTGATCCTAGCGGCGGGCGCTGCGGTCCGCCCGTCGGCTGGCGCGGCGCCACCGGGCGCCGTGAAGGTCGGGATCGTGACCTTCCTTTCGGGCGCAGCGGCCGCGCCCTTCGGCATTCCCGCCAGAAACGCCGCCGAGGTGCTGGTCGACGAGCTGAACGCCGGACGCGTGCCCGCCCCGTACAACAAACTGGGCATCAACGGGGTGCCCATCCGCGCGGTCATCGTCGACGAGGCCGGCGGTGCGGATAAGCAGGTGGCGGAATTCCGCCGCCTGATCCTGGACGAGCGCGTGGATCTGGTCATCGGGTACATCTCCAGCGCCGACTGCCTGGCGGTCGCGCCGGTCGCCGAGGAGCTGCGCGCGCTGCTGGTAATGTTCGACTGCGGGACAAACCAGATCTTCGAGGAGCGGCGCTACCGATACGTGTTCCGGACCCATGGGCACCAGATCCTGGACAACGTGGGCGCCGCACGATACGTCCTGCGGCAGAAATCGGAGGTGGCCACCATCGCCGGCATCAACCAGAACTATGCGTGGGGCCAGGACTCGTGGACGACGTTCCGTGACTCGATGCGCAAGCTGAAGGCCGACGTGCGGGTGCTGGCCGAACAGTTCCCGCGGCTGTTCGCCGGCGAGTACTCGGCCGAGCTGTCGGCGCTGCTGGCCGCACGCCCCGACGTGGTCCACACCAGCTTCTGGGGCGGCGATCTGGAGAGCTTCCTCATCCAGGGCCTACCTCGCGGCATCTACGCCCAGAGCCTGCTGGTCCTGACCACGGGCGACACGGTGCTGCCGCGGCTGGGGCGGGACATGCCGCCGGGGGTCATCATCGGCGCCCGCGGCCCGCACGGAGCCCTGGCCCCCGACGTGTCGCTCAACCGCTGGTTCAAGCAGGCGTACACCACCCGCTTCGGCACGCGGCCGGTGTACCCGTCCTACCACATGTCGCAGGCCCTGCTGGGTGTCAAAGCAGCCTACGAGAAAGCCGCCGCGCGCGGCGGGTGGCCGACCAGAGACCAGGTCATCGCGGCGTTCGAGGGCTTGACGTTCGAGACGCCCAGCGGGACGATTCGGATGGCGCTGGGCGCCGGGCACCAGGCCGTGGAGCCTGTCGCCTACGGCGTCACCGGTCGGTACAACACCGCGCTGAAGGAGTTCGAACTGACCCGCATCATCACGTTCCCGGCCGAGTGTGTCAACCCCCCGGAGGGGGTCAAGAGCGCTGACTGGATCGCCCAGGGGTTTCCAGGCGCCCGGTGTCCGTAGCAGGCAGCCGGGCGCTTCGAGCAGGCGTGCGCCGCGACGACCAGGTCGAGTGTCCGCAGGTGGTGGCCCGCGAGGCGCGTTGCCCTGCGCCGGACCGCGTGTCCCGTGAATGCGTGAGCTCATGAACACTGCGACGGTGATCGTCGTTGATGGTGTGGTCTTCGCCTCGTGGCTCTTCCTGGTGTCGGTGGGGCTCACCCTCATCTACGGCGTGTTGCGCATCCTCAACATCGCCCACGGCAGCTTCTACGCCCTGGGTGCGTACACGGGGGCCGTCCTGGTCCTCCGCTACGTTGAGGGGGACCGGTGGCCGCCGGGGAGCCTGGCCATGCTGGGGCTGGCAGCGGTGCTGGTCGGCGCGGTCATCGGCCCCACGGTGGAGCGCGCCGTACTGCGCCGCATCTATGGGCGCGAGCAGGTGCTGCAACTGCTGGTTACCTTCGCGCTCTTCTTGATCTTCGAAGACGGGGTCAAGCTCATCTGGGGTCCCAGCCCGTACTATGCGTACCGTCCCTACGCGATGCTGGGTCAGGTCACCATCGGCGCTGTAGCGTATTCGCGTTACAGCCTGGTGTTGGCGGGCATGGCGCTGCTGGCCGGGGCCCTCCTGTGGGCGCTCGTGAACCGCAGTCGCTTCGGCCGCCTGATGGTGGCGGTGATCCACGATCCCGAGATCAGCGCCGCGTTGGGCGTGAACCTACCACGGGTCCACGCGCTGGCGTTCTCGCTGGGCACCACGCTGGCGGCGCTGGGCGGGGCATTCACGGCGCCCATGATCTCGGTGGTGCCGGGCATTGCCGTGGAGGTCATCGTGGTGGCGTTCGCGGTGGTCGTCGTGGGCGGACTGGGCAGCCTGGAAGGCGCGGCCGTGGGCGCCCTCCTCATCGGGTTGGTGCGCTCGGCGGCGGTGCACCTGTTCCCCGCCGTCGAGCTGTTCACCATCTACGTGGTCATGGCCGCGGTGCTGCTGGTACGCCCCCAGGGGCTGTTCGCCCGGGGAGAAGCCCGGCGGATATGACCTGGCCGCGTCTGCTCCCGCCCGCCGCGCTCGGGCTCTTCGTCGTGCTGGGCGCAATCCTGCCGGGCTGGCTCGTGTTCGTGCTCACCCTGGCGCTGGCGAAAGGCCTGGCGGTCCTGGCCGTGGTGATCCTCATGCGGGCCGGGCTGGTCTCCTTCGGGCACGGGTTGTTTTTCGGCGGCGCGGCGTACGCGGCGGGGTTTGCAGCGAAGCTCTGGGGGATGCGGGAGGCGGTGGGGCTCGTGGTGGTGGGCGTCGGTGCCGCGCTGGCGCTGGGCCTGATAACCGGTCTGCTCGCCGCCCGCTACCGCGAGATCTTCTTTGCCATGCTCAGCCTGGCGTTCTCCATGGTGCTCTACGGGGTGTTGATCAAGGCCTACACCCTCACCGGTGGAAGTGACGGCTTGCGCATCCCGGTCCCCACCATCGGCGGCCTGCATCCGCCGCTGGCGCAGGCGCGGCTCGCGCTCTACTACGTGGCGCTGGCCGCCGTGGCCGCGGTCGCCACCCTGACCATGCGCTACGCCAGCGCCCCACTGGGATACATGATGCAGGCCATTCGTGACAACGAGGTCCGCGTGGCCTACCTGGGCGCGTCGGTGCCTCGCGCCATCCTGCGGACCTACGTCCTGTCGGCTGGCCTTGGCGGCCTGGGCGGCGTGCTGGTAGCGCTGACGGTGGGGCACATCGATCCCAACCTGGCCTACTGGACCACGTCGGGGGAGTTCGTCTTCATCGCCCTCCTGGGCGGTGCCGAGGGCGTCTTGGCGCCGCTGGCGGGGGCGGTGGTCTACGAGCTGATCAAGAGCTACGCGTTCAAGTACGCGCCGTTCGCCTGGCAGCTGCTGATGGGGGCCATCATGCTGACCATCATCCTCTTTCGGCCCGAGGGACTGTGGGCGCCGCTGGAGCGGGCCCTGCACCGCCGTCGCGGATGACGCCCATTCTGGAAGTTACAGACCTCACGCTGCACTTCGGCAGCGTGACCGCCGCCGAGCGGGAAACCGTGGTGGTCATCCCCGGGGAGTTCGTGGGCATCATCGGCCCCAACGGCGCGGGGAAGACCACTTTCCTCAACCTGATCACAGGGTACCACCGCCCCGAAGCCGGCCGCATCCGGTTCCTGGGACGGGACATCGTGGGCTTGCACCCGCACCAGATCACGGCCCTGGGGATCGGACGGTCGTTCCAGATCCCACAGCTCTTCTTGAGCCTGACGGTCCTGGAGAACGTGCTGGTGGCCCTGGCCTGTGCGTCACGCCAGGCGCTGGAGGTCTGGCGACCGCTGTACGACCGCACGCGGCTTGCGGCCGCGCAGGAGCTGCTGGGTGCGCTGGGGCTCGCAGGCGAGGCGGGACGTCTGGCCGGCGAACTCCCCGAGGGCGGACGCAAGCTGCTGGATGTGGCGTTGGCGCTGGCGCTTGGGCCGCAACTGCTGCTCATGGACGAGCCCACCAGCGGCGTCAGCACGCAGGAGAAGTTCCAGGTCATGGATACCCTGGCGGGGGTGTTGCGCGCCGGCGCCGTGACCGCCATCTTCGTGGAACACGACATGGAGGTCGTGCGGCGGTACGCCACCCGTGTGCTGGCGCTGGAGGCCGGGCGCATCGTGGCCGACGGGCCTCCTGCTGCCGTTCTCGACGGGCCGATGGTCCGGCAGGCGACGGCGGGACACCGATGAGCGGGTTGCGTCTGGCCGAGGTGCGCGTCGTCGTCCGCCAGCTGGTGCTGCTCCGGAGGGTGACGCTGGAGGTGCCGCGCGGGGCCATCGTGGCCCTCGTGGGACGCAACGGCGCAGGGAAGACCACGACCATGCGCGCGGTGATGGGCCTGGTGCCCATCGCCGCGGGCGCGGTGGCGCTGAACGGTACGGACCTGCGCGCCCGCCCCGCGCATCACCGGGCGACGCTGGGCATGGGCTACATGCCCGAGGATCGGCGCCTGATCCCGCAGCTCACGGTGGAGGAGAACCTGCTGGTGCCCGTCTGGGCCAACCGGTTGCGCGACGGGCGCGACCGCCTGCAACGCGTTTACGACGTGCTGCCGGGGGTGCAGGCGTTTGCCGCCCGCCGCGCCGGCCAGCTGAGCGGCGGGCAGCAGAAACTGGTGGCGCTGGCCCGGGCGCTGATGGTGGGGGATCAGGTGCTACTGCTGGATGAGCCGTTCGAAGGCCTCGCCCCCGCCCTGGTGGAGCAGATCGTCCGGGTGCTGCAGCGTCTGGCCGGCTCACAGACGGCGGTGCTGGTGGCCGAATCGGAGCTGCTCCACGTCGGGCGGCTCGCCGCACGGACGTACACCATCGAGCGGGGCGAGATCATCGGGGTGCAAGGATGAAGACCACGGCGGCCGTGCTCTACGAGATGGGACGGCCCCGTCCCTACGCAAAGACGCGGCCTTTGCTGGTGGACGAAGTGGAAGTGCTCGGTCCGGGGCCGGGCGAGGTGCTGGTGGAGGTCGTCGCCGCGGGAATCTGCCACTCGGACCTTTCCGTGATCGACGGATCGCGGCCGCGGGTGATGCCCATGGCGCTGGGCCATGAGGCCGCCGGCGTGGTGCGCGAGATCGGCCCGGGGGTCGGGGGCGTGCGTCCCGGCGATCGCGTGGTGTTCTCGTTTGTGCCCGCGTGCGGGCGGTGCGAGTTCTGCCTGGTCGGACGCCCCGCCCTCTGCGAGCGGGGCAACGCCGCCAACGCCGCGGGCGTCCTCTTGGACGGCAGCCGGCACTTCGTGGACGGTGCGGGACGGGTCCTCCACCATCACCTCGGGGTCTCGGCGTTCTCGCGCTTGACGGTAGCCGCCCAGGAGTCGCTGGTATCCCTCGACGCGGACGTCCCGCTGGAGACGGCTGCCCTCTTCGGGTGCGCCGTTGTGACCGGGGTAGGGGCGGTGGTCAACACCGCGCGGGTCCCGGCCGGTGCCTCCGTGGCCGTGTTCGGGCTGGGTGGGGTGGGGCTCAGCGCGGTGATGGGTGCGCGGGCGGTGGGGGCGTTCCCCATCGTGGCGGTGGACGTGGTGCCGGCCAAGCTTGAGCTGGCTCGACGTCTGGGGGCCACGGCCGTAGTCGACGCGCGGCGGCAGGATCCGGTCCAGGCCATCAGGGATCTCACGCGCGGCGGCGCAGCCTGGGTGTTCGAGAGCGCGGGCAGCGAGCGGGTGCTGGTGCAGGCGTTCCAGGCCACCCGGCGGGGCGGGACGACGGTCGCCATCGGTCTGCCGCACCCCGAGCGACTCTTCAGCGTCCCCGCGGTGACCCTGGCCACCGAGGAGCGCACGGTGATGGGCTCCTACATGGGATCGGCCGTGCCGCGCCGTGATATCCCGCGATTCATCGCCATGCACCGCGCGGGCCTGCTGCCCGTGGAGGTCCTGCGGTCGCGGAGCGTAGCGCTGTCGGAGATCAACGAGGCGTTCGACGCGCTGGCGCAGGGCGAGGTGGTTCGCCAGATCGTGCGGCTGGGCGACTGACCACCGATTCTCCCGTCGCCGCGGACACCGTAGAATGGGTGCGTGAGCGCCCAGGCAGTCGCACGCGCGGTAACCGTCGACACGGCGGTGGCGCGGGTGGCACGCGCCGTGCGCCGCGGCCCGACGGAGGAAGTGCCCCTGGCGGACGCCGCCGGCCGGGTGCTGGCGGCACCCGTCGTCGCCGCCGAGGACCTGTGGCCCTTCCCGCGGGCCGCCATGGACGGCATCGCGGTGCGGGCCGCCGACGTCGCGGGGGCGTCGCCAGGGCGTCCTGTGCGGCTGCGCGTGGTGACGGCAGCGTACGCGGGGCAGCCGGCAGCGCGGCCGCTTGGTATCGGCGAGGCTGCGCGGGTCGCGACCGGCGCGCCGGTGCCCCCAGGCGCCGACGCGGTCATTCCCCAGGAGGTCGTGCACTGGGCGGACGACGCGGTGCTGGTCGACCGGCCGGCGCCGCCGGGGCAGCACGTCTTTCCCCCGGGCGAGGACGTCCGCGCAGGCGAACAGGTGCTGGCGCCGGGCACCGTGCTGCACGGTGGCCACATCGGGTTGCTGGCGTCGATCGGGTGGGCGCGGGTCCCGGTGGTGCGGCGGCCGGTGGTGGCCATCGTGACATGCGGCGACGAGCTGGTCGCGCCCGAGGCGCCGCTGCGGCCGGGGCTGGTGCGCGACAGCAACTCGTTCGCCATCGCCGCCGAGGTGCAGGCGCTGGGCGCGGTGCCGCTCGTCGTGGGTCGCGCCCGCGACGACGCGGCCGCGCTCGACGCGCTGGTGCGCCGCGGCCTGGAAGCGGGTGATGTGCTGGTGACGTGCGGGGGCCTGTCGGTGGGCGAGCGCGACCTCATCCGACCGGCTCTACGCCGCGCGGGCGTCGAGTTCGCCTTCGAAGGCGTGGCCATGAAACCGGGCGCGCCCGCGGCGTTCGGTGTCGTGGGACCAGGTCTGCCCGCAGCCTCCCGTCCCGTGTTCGCCCTGCCCGGCACGCCCAGCGCATGCCGCGTTGCGTTCGAGGTGCTGGTGGTCCCGGCCCTGGGCGTCATGCTGGGCCGCGCCGATCCGCCGCGGCCGCAGGTCGTGGCGCGGCTCGAGGCGCCGGTGCGCGTGCGGCCCGGCCGCGCGCGGTATCTCTGGGGCGCCGCGCACCTGGGGTCCTGGGGCCTAGCGGTGGCGCCGCTGTACGTGCAGAGCACCGCAGCGCTGCGGTCGTCCGCGGACGCCAATGCGCTCATCGTGCTCGATCCGGCGGCCGGCGATCTGCCGGCCGGCACGCCGGTGCCGGTCATACTGCTGGGGGCGCTCCCCGCGCCGTCGCCCGCGCGCGCCGCGCAGGGGCCGCGGGCGGTGGGCATCGTCGGCGCGCGCGGGGCGGGCAAGACCACGCTGGTGGAGCGCCTGATCCCGCTGCTGGCGGCGCGCGGGGTGCGGGTGACGGTGGTCAAGCACCACGCCCACCTGGTGGCCCTCGACGAGGCCGGCACCGACACGGCCCGGGCGGCAGCGGCGGGCGCGGTGCGCACGATCCTGGTGGGTCCCGCCGGCATCGTCATCCGCGAGCCGGCGCCACCGCTGCCGGCGGGACGGTCGCCTGTCGCAGCGCCATCTCCACCCTCGGCCGGTGGGCAGCGGGCCGGCGCGGTGCATACGCAGGAGGCCGTCCCGGCTGAACCTTGGCGAGCCGGCGCGGGCGCAGATGTCGCAGGAGCACAACCTGCCAGCCCCCAGCTCGACGACATCCTGCGGTGGGTTGCGCCCGGCGAGCTGGTCCTGGTGGAAGGGTTCAGTGAGGCGGCGCTGCCGAAGATCCTCGTGCGCCGGACAGGGACAAGCGCCGATCGGCCCGACCCCCCGGGTCCGTTCCTGGCGGGCGTCGGCGACGCGCCCCCGGAGACCACCATTTCCTGGTTTGCCTGGGACGAGCTGGACCGCCTGGCGGACTACCTGCGCGCGCAGCTCACAGGAGACTGAACGACACGCACGAGAGTACCCGGAGCGACGCCGCGTGACATGCCGACGGAGCGGACCTGCTTCCGGTGTCTGCGCGATCACATCGTCCACCCTCAGCCCCATCGCCGTGGCCTGGTCCACCATATCTTGCATGGCGCGCCGGCGCATAACACGTCATAGGCTGCCTTGCTCTTGCGGCACAGCATCTCCATGGCGTTCTTGGGGCCGATCAGCGCCCGCGTCTCAGCCTCCGCAAGAAGCGACGCGGCCAGGGCCAGCTGTTGTTCTACAGACAGCGGTTGCTTCTTGCGGAAGAAGCGTGCGAACAAGGGCATCACCGGCTCCTGTCGTCGACCGTGCGGCCCACAGGCGTGCGGCGCACGGCGATTTCCACGATCTCTCCTGCTCCTTGCTCACCGGAGGGACTCGCGCAAGCAGCCCTTGCGCTCGCGAACATTCCCCGGGCAACCACGCGCACGTCCCCCCGCAGCATCGGTGGTCACGTGCTGTGCCTTTCAGGCCGCAACGCCAAGGGCCCGGTGTCCTGCACTTTCGGGAGGCCCTGCCCGTTGCCTTGCCGGACGGTGCGCGTCTCGCGCCGGCTGGCGCACCTGCGCGGCTGCGGCGCCCCGTCGGCGGCCGTCGCCAGCTGGATGCCGGTCGCATGGCGTCACCTCACCGTCACTGCGCGGCTGCAGTGCCCTGTCGGCGGCCGCTGCCAGGGAAAGGGCCGGGCGGACCCCGAACTGCTCCTCGGGTTCGACCGCCGCACGGTAAAGGAGAGTCGGACTCCCGTGCGCCGCCAGGACGGGATGCGTCGCGGTGGCCACGGGACATCGGGCACACCGGAGGAGGGGACGATGGAACTCCTGACCGTCACCATCGAGAAACCCGCCGAGGTGAACGTCATCCTGGGCCAGGCGCATTTCATCAAGACCGTCGAGGACCTGCACGAGGCGCTGGTCTCGGCGGTCCCCGGGGTGAAGTTCGGCCTGGCGTTCTGCGAGTCGTCGGGCCCAGCCCTGGTGCGCTGGAGCGGGACCGACCCCGACCTGGTGGAACTGGCGCGGCAGACGGCGCTCCGCCTGGCGGCCGGTCACTGCTTCGTCATCTTCCTGGGGAACGCCTATCCCATCAACGTGCTCGGCGCCATCAAGCAGGTGCCGGAGGTGTGCGGCATCTACTGCGCAACGGCCAACCCCGTGGAGGTGGTCCTGGCGGAGACGGCGCAGGGCCGGGGGATCCTGGGCGTGATCGACGGCGTGAAGTCCCGGGGCATCGAGGGGGACGACGACGTGGCCCAGCGGAAGGCCCTGCTCCGGAAGCTCGGCTACAAAATGTAGGCCCGTGCCGTAGCCCATCGATCTCCGCGGCCTCTCCGTCTCCACCCGCCGTCGATCTCCACGCCCACCCCGCGGGCGCCGGGAAGCCGCGCGCCTGTGCAGCCGTGCGTGGACGGAGCTGCTGGCGAACGAAGCGCGCCTGCTGGACGCCGCGAGCCAGCAGGTGCTCGCCCGCGCCGTCGACGCCGACCGCCTGCGGGTGATCGTGGCCGACGACGGGCCCGGTATCGCGCCCGAAGACCCCCCGCACATCTTCGAGGAGTTCTACCGGGCCGAGCGCACGCGGCACCTGGCCCCGGGCCGCGGCCTGGGGCTGGCCATCGTGAAGTACGTCGCCGAGCTCCACGGGGGCGAGGTGACGGTGTCCACCCGCGTGGGCGAAGGCAGCACGTTCACCCTGACCCTGCCCGTCGCGCCAGGGATCCGGGCGGGCGCGCCGTCCGCTGGCGGCTGATCCGCGGGTGCCCGCCACTGCCACGGGCCTCGAGGGCGCGGGGCGGCCGTTCGTACGTGGGGCGCGGTGTGCAGTGACGCAGCGCACCACGCACCGTGCCGCGATACGGTCCCTCCCCGGCCGACGGCGCAAGCGGTCGGTGGCGGCTAGTGCTTCCTGCTCAGCAGATTCTCCAGGAACTCCTCGTGCCGTACCTCGTCTGCCAGCAGCTCCGTGGCCAGCTGGTAGGTGACGGGATCCTTCCCGAACGTCATCTTGGCCAGACGCTGGTAGGCCTGGATCGCCGCGGCCTCGGCCTTGAGCTGGTCGGCCACCATGCCGTCGGCGTCGGCCCGGTCCGCGCGCGGCGCGGTCCACGGCCCGTTGGCGCCCCGCTCCCAGTCGACCGGGTGCACGACGGGATCGCCGCCCAGCTCGATGATGCGGTTGGCGAGCTTCTCCGCGTGGCCGAGCTCGTCACGGGCCTCATCCTTGAAGTGCTCGGTCAACTCTTCCCCGTGCCAGCCCTCGGCGACCAGGGCCGTGATCCAGTACGAGTAGAAGGCCAGCAGTTCGTCCAGGTAGGCCTTCCGCAGTTCGGCGAGCAACTGCTCGACGTCGAGCTCGACGATGGCACGTCCGGTCTGTCCCATCGGACCCTCCTCGCGACGAGATGGTGTTTGCGTGGGCTCGTTCTACGCGCCGACAAACCCC
The DNA here is from genome assembly GCA_964526945.1 of uncultured bacterium. Classification (GTDB taxonomy): domain Bacteria; phylum Sysuimicrobiota; class Sysuimicrobiia; order Sysuimicrobiales; family Humicultoraceae; genus Fervidifonticultor. The sequence continues at coordinate 29,835 of CAZGNA010000005.1, read as the reverse complement.
TCGGCGGGCACCAGCCGTTTCGCCACCGGATCGACGGCGAGCAACAGGCTCTCCGGGGCGACGGCGCCGAGCAACGGCGGCCCGCCGGGCGCGATGAAGCAGGAGGTCGTGACCTCCTGCCCGTGCAACGTCAGCCGCACTTCTGCGACAGGCCAGACGTCGCGCCGGCCGCCGGCCAGCACCACCGGGTGCTGCCGCGTGGGGCGCAACGCCAGCCGGTGAACCACCAGCAGCGTGGCGCCGGTGTCGACCAGCAGCTCCACGTCCTCGACGATGCCCGTCGGCCCGGCGAGACGGCCGGCAACGCGAAAGAGTCCCACACCATCATCATACCATCGGCTGCGGTCCCGTGCGGGGCCGTGCCGCCGCTGCGATCCGCGGGCTATGGCCGGCCGCTGCGGGCCTGCACCAGGCGTCGGAGCATGATCACCAGCACCAGGATCACGCCCCACAGGGCGTTGGCCAGGTGGGCACTGAGTCCCATGAGGTTGAACCCGGTGGCCACCACCTGCAGGATCGCCACGGCCACCACCAGGCCGGTGATCGTCGCCGCGCCGCCCGAGGGATCCACGCCGCCCAGCACCGCGATGAGGACCGTCAGGAGCAGGAAGGAGGAGCCGTAGTCGGCCTGGGCGGCATTGAAGCGGGCGATGAGCAGCAGGCCGGCGACGCCGGCCAGGACACCTGAGATCAGGTACGTGCGGAAGAGCATCGCCGGCACATCGACGCCGGAGAAGCGGGTCGCGGTGGGGTTCGATCCCAGGAGGTACTCCACCACGCCGAAGGGCGTCCGGTGCAGCACCACGGCGAGCGCCGTGGCGGCGCCGACGAAGAGCAGGAACGGCACCGGGACGCCCAGCAGCGTACCGCCGCCCAGGAAGAGGAAGGGCGCGGGGAACCCCGCCAGGACGGCCCCGCGGGTGACGGCCAGAGCGATCCCTTTGACGAAGATCATGGACGCCAGGGTGGTGATGATGGGCGGCACGTCGAGGTACGCCACGATCGCGCCGTTGGTGACGCCCACCGCGAAGGCCGCCGACAGTCCCAGGACGACGGCGGCGGGCGTCGTGTACCAGCCCGCGCCCTGCGTGAGCACGTACGCGGCGGTGATGCCAGCGAGGTTGGCGGTGGAGACGATGGAGAGGTCGATGCCGCCGGTGAGCATGGGTAGCAACTGCGCCAGCGTCAGCATTCCCAGCAGCGGCATCTGGACCGCCATGGAGGCCAGGCTCTCCAGGCTCAGGAGCCGACCATCGGTGACGACGGCCAGCAGTCCGGTGACCACCACCAGCATCGCGCCCAGGACGGCGAGTTCGCCGTACCGAGCGATCCAGGTCGCCTGGCGGTCATGCATCGTGGACTCGCACCGCCCGTGCGCGCCGGCGGCGCTCCTGGGCGGCCGTGATGGCCGCCGCGGCGGCGATCAGGAGCCCGATCACCGCGTCGTGCCAGTAGGACGAGATGCGCAACAAGATGAGGCCGTTGCGGATCACGGCGATGAGCAGCACGCCCAGGATGGTTCCCCCGACCGTCCCCGCACCGCCGAAGACACTGGCACCGCCCAGAACCGCTGCGGCCAGGACGTCCAGCTCGCGCCCCACGATGGCGTTGGGCTGGATGATCTGGGCGAGCTGCGCCTGCACGAATCCCCCCATTCCCGCCAGCAGCCCCATGTACGCGTACACGAACAGCTGCAGACGCAGGATGGGGAACCCCGCCCGCCGGGCGGCTTCCGCGTTGCCGCCCAGGGCGTAGATCCGGCGGCCCACGGCCAGGAAGTTGAGGACGATCCAGGTAAGGAGCGCTGCGGCGCCCCAGAAGACGATGGGGGTGGACAGGCCGTACTCGGCGCCGTCGGCGGTGGTGAACCGGACGAGCTTGTACTGCGCGAACTCCTGGAACGGCATCGGCAGGTCGGTGATCCAGGTGCCGCCGGTAAAGAAGATCAACAGGCCGTAGAACGTGCTCAGGGTCGCGATGGTGACGATGACGGGATGCACGCGCGCGTAGTGGACCAGCAGGCCGTTGACGAGGCCCAACGTCAGCCCGATGGGCAGCGGGATCAGCAGGGCGACCCAGACCGACGCGATCCCGCGGGTAGTGAGCACCAGCCCCATGAGGTACTGCGCCACCGTGGCGACCGCGGTGAACGACACGTCGATGCCGCCCGAGACGAGCACGACCAGCTGGCCCAGGGCGACGATGCCCAGGAACGCGTTGTTCCGGAGGACGTCGAAGGCGTTCTCGGCGGTGAGGAACTCCGGACGCCCCGCGGTCACGATGGCCGCGAGGACCACCAGTACCGCCACCAGGTACGTCTCGGTACGCCGTGCCAGTCGCCGGACCACCCCATCCATGGCCGTCAGGCGGTCAGGGCCTGCTGCAGCTCGGCCTCGCTGGCGTCCGCGCCGCGGACCTCGGTCACGAGCCGACCGTGCTTCATGAGCAGGATGCGATCGCACACCGCGAGGGCTTCGGGGACCTCCTCGGTGACGAGCAGGATGCCCACCCCCTCTCCGGCCAGCCGGTCGATGATCTCGTAGACCACTGCCCTGGCGCCGACATCGATGCCCGCCGTCGGGCGGTCAAGGATCAGGACCCGGGGGCGCGTGGACAGCCACTTGGCGATGACGACCTTTTGCTGGTTGCCGCCCGAGAGCGCGCTGACCGGCTGGTCGATGGAGGGGGTGCGAATGTCGAAGGCGTGCACGACGTCCGCGCAGAACGCCGCGGTCCGCCGCGGAGGCAGCCATCGCCAGGGACCGGTGAGGCGGTCCAGCACGGTCACCACGAGGTTGCTGCGGACCGGCTGCCGGGCGACGATGCCCTGGGACAGCCGGTCCTCGGGCACGTAGGCGATCCCCGCGCCGACGGCGTCGGCGGTGGTGCGCAGGCGCACGGGCCGGCCGTCGACCAGGACTTCGCCCGCATCGGGGGGGTTCATCCCGAACAGCGCCAGGGCCAGCTCGGTCTTGCCCGCGCCCAGCGGGCCGATCAGGCCCACGACCTCCCCCCGGTGCACCGTGAAGGAGACGTCGGCGAACTGCCCGCGTCGGCGCAGGCCACGGACCTCGAGGATCGGGGCGCCCGCAGGGCGCACGCTGGACCGGCGGCGGGCAGCGATAAGGCGTCCGGTCATGAGCCGGACCAGCCGGTCCCGGTCGACCGCCGATCGGTCGAACGTGCCCACCTTGCGGCCGTCGCGCAACACGGTGATCCGTTGCGCGATCTCCAAGACCTCGTCGAGCTTGTGGCTGACGAACAGCGTGGCGATACCGTGGGCCTGGAGATCTCGCAGGATGCCGAACAGGCGCTGGGCTTCCCGCTGGGTCAGCGAGGCCGTCGGCTCGTCGGTGATCACCAGCCGGGCGTCGCTGGCCAGGGCCCGGCAGATCGCCACCAGCTGCTGGTCGGCGATCGGCAGCGTGCCCACGGGCGCATCGAGCGGCAGGGTAACCCCGATCCGCGCCAGGGCGGCCCGCGCGATCGCCGACACCGCTCGCCAGTCGACGATCCGACGCCCCGCGGTGACCCGGAGCAAGGCGATATTTTCGGCCACGGACAGGTTGGGAAACAGCGCCAGGTCCTGGTGCACCACCTGGATCCCGCGACGGAGCGCTTCTGCAGGGCTCAGGCCGCGCACCCGCACCCCCCCGATCTCCAGGTCGGCGCCCGGGTCGGGCGACACCACGCCGGTCACGATCTTGATCAGGGTGCTCTTGCCCGAACCGTTCTCCCCGACCAGACAGTGGATCTCCCCGGCGCGGATCTCCAGGTCCACGTCCTGGAGGGCAACGACCCCGCCGTAGCGCTTGGTGACGTGGCGAGCCCGCAGGAAGACCTCAGCCATCGGACGCGGAGGGGATGGGAGGCGCGCCCATCCCCTCGTCTCGTGGCATCCCGCGCGCGCAAACGCGGCCAGCGCGCGGGCGCGCTAGAAGCCCATCTTCCGCGCGTCGTCGGCGCTGCGCATCAGGAGAATCTTGTTGAAGCTGATGACCTTCCCCTTGATGGCCAGCTTGCCCAGCCCGGGCACCTCCATCCCCGTGGCGAGCGTGGTGCCCTTGAGCATCGTGCTGGCCACGGCCACCATGGCATAGCCGGCGTCCCGCGGATCCCACAGCTGCGCCCACTTCATGGACCCGTCGGCCAGGTACGCGACCGCTGAGGAGGGGATCGCGCTGCCGCCGACGACCACCTTGTTCCGGAGCCCCTTTTCGCGGACCGCGGCCGCGGCGCCCAGCGGACCCAGGCTGCCCCACCCGATCACGGCGTGGAGGCGCTCCCCGTAGGTCTTGGTCAGGTCCAGCACGGCCTTGCGCGAATCGTCCACGCTCTCGGCGGTGGGCAGGCGCGACGTGAGCTCCTTGAGGTACGGGTACTTCTCCCGCGCGTACTTCAGGGCCACGTCGGCCCAGTAGTTGTGCAGGGGAACGGTGAGGCCGCCGACCAGCATGACGAATCCGCACGGCGACGCCGTGGAGCAGCGGATGCCGAGCTGCTTGAGCCCCCGGTCCACCTCATCGATGGCCAGCCGCCCGTAGGCGTCGCTGTCGATCATCTCGATGTCGTAGTCGATGGCCGTGGTCTCGAAGGGCGACTCGTGGGTGAGGACCACGATCTTCTTCTCGCGGGCCCGGGTGAAGACGGGCGCCAGCGCCTTGGCGTCGGTGGGCACCACGGCAACCGCCCCGACGCCGCGGTTGACGACGTCCTCGACCATGGAGACCTGGGCCGCGGCGTCCGCCGTCGAGGGCCCAACCTGGGAGGCCTTCACGTTGAACTTCGGGCCGGCCTCCACGACGCCCTTGGCCATGCGGTTGAACCAGGGGATGCCGGTGATCTTCACCACCACGACGACCTCCTGCCGGGCCTGGGCGGCAGCACGCGGGGCGACGAGGGCGGGGACGATCAGCGCGGCGGTGAGAAGCGCCGGCAGGACCACCGTGACCAGTACCGACCGTATCCTCATTTGCCGTCCTCCTTTCCGTATCCGGTGGTCCGTAGCCCACCGGGGCACGATGGCTGCAACGGGGTTCGTGCCCCGTCGCCTTTTCAGCGTAGGAGGGTTGGCCTTCCCTCGCCATCCGGCGGGGGCCCGATTCGGCGCCCCGGCCCCGGGCGCACCGGCAGGCCCCACCCCAGTCGCACCGATAGGTCCCGCGCCGGCTGCCGCGCACATGCCATGTCCGCGCCCCGGGCCCCGCCTACACCACTGCGCGACGGGCCCGGCCCGGTGCCCCGCCCGCGGGGGTCCGGCCCGACGGACGAGGGCACTCCGGGCCGGGCCGTGCTGCGCACTACCTGACTACGGGCAGGTTCGCCGCTTTCCAGCCGTTCAGCCCGCCCCGCAGGTTGCGCACGTTGGTGTAGCCCCACATGCGCAGGACGGTGGTCGCCATGGCCCCGCGCAGGCCGATGGCGCAGTAGACGATGATCGGGGCGCCACGGCTGTCGGGCAGGCGATCCAGCGCCTTGGGGAGCTCGCGGATGGGTACGTGCACCGCGCCCGCGATGCGCTCGCCCTCCCACTCGGCCTTCTCGCGCACGTCGAGGACCAGCGGCTTCGCCGTCTCCATCAGGCGTTCGGCTGCCTGCGGGTCGATCTGGTAGAAGTCGGCCGGCATCGTGGTCAGCACGCGTTCGGCCGCCACGAGCAGCGGCTTCTCGATCCACTCCTTGGTGACCGCCGGACCGACGACGGTCAGGGCCACAACCACCGCCACGGTCACGACGAACGGCTTGCGCATGATCGCTCCCTCCCTTGTGGTAATGACCTCCGTCTCGGATCGTCAGGACCCTGCGAGCTCACCGCCGGCGTTGCATCACCTCCCATACGCTGCCCCGGCACGTGCCGGGCGCGCCGGCAGCCTCCGCGGGCTACCGCCCCCCGGCCCCTCACAGCCCGTGCTGGCCGGCGTAGACCAACACCACACGCAGCGCCAGGCCGCCTGCCAGCGCCAGCGTGCACGAGGCCACGGCCAGCCGCCGCGGGCAGCGGTGTACCATCACCTCGCGCAGCGACACCGCCGGCGGGACCGCCATGCCAGCGCCGACGACGAGGGTCCAGAACGCCGGCGCCCACACCCCGCGCACGAGGGCGGCGGCCGCAGCTTGGGGGGGCGGCGCCGGAGGTCGCCAGCCCGGTCAGGTACAGACCCAGCAGGGCCAGCTTGGTGGCATGCAGACCCACCTCCGCCCGCACGAACACCGGCGCCCACGGGCCGCGCGGGCGCAGCAGGAGCAGCAGCGCCACGGCACCGGAGAGCCCCGAGGCCAGGAAGAGCGGTCCGAGCATCGGGCTGTTCCAGGCCGGCCGCGCGACCATGGTGCCCAGCAGGACGCCCGTGTACAGGCCCAGGCCCACGCCAAGCCACAGGTTGATCCACGCCAGCCACCGCCCGCGTCGGGCCGCCTGTCGGCCGACGTGCTCCAGAACGTAGTGGAGTCGCGGGAGCCGGCAGGGGACGCTTACGCGGGCGCGCACCGCGAGGAGGGCAGGGATCGCCGCCAGGGAGGAGGTGAGGAGAACCGCCAGCAGGATCCATGCCCCCCACGACATCGGGCTGGTCGGCCGCAGGGTGACGTACAGCCAGAACGGGGTGAGCTTGCTCCCCAGGTCCAGCCACAACAGCACCAGCCCCGCTCCGATCAGCGGTGGGACGAGCAGGGTGGCCACGCGCACGGCGGGCAGGTACTCGCGGCGCCGCCCGGTCAGCACCGCCCACGACGCGACGATCAGCAGACCGGCCGCCAGGCCGCCCAGGAACAGGTAGGCGGCCACCTCCCAGCCCCACAGGTCCAGCTGCGTGTTCAGCATGTGGCCGTGGCGCTCGACCGCCGGCGCGACCCCGCCGCCGACCGCCGCCATCACCGTGGCGCCTGCGGACACTGCGGCTTCTTGTCTGCAGCACCCGCTCGAGGGTGCCGTCGCCGCCAGGGTGGTCATCGTTCCGTCACCTCCGCCGCCCCGGCCGGCACGGCCTCGCGACGCGCTTCCGGCAGGCTCACCCGGCCGTTGAGGAGGAAGAACTTGGGCCGCGTGCCCGCCTCCGGCCGGTCGACCTCCACGCGCGCGGCCGCGGCGATGGCCTGCCGGAGGGCGCTGGCGGGATCGTCGAGGTCGCCGAAGACGAGCGCGCGCGTCGGGCAGGCCTCCACGCACGCGGGCAGCCGTCCGGCAGCGATGCGGTGGTCGCACAGCGAGCACTTGTCCACGACGCCGCGCGGATGCGGGTAGCGCATGCCGTAGGGGCACGCCGTCACGCAGGCGCGGCACCCGATGCAACTGTCGTAGTCCACCAGGCAGAGGCCGTCGCGAGTGACGTAGGTGGCCCCCGTGGGGCAGACCGGCACGCACGGTGGACGCTCGCAGTGGTAGCACTGCAGGTGCAGGAACGTCAGGCGCAGCGTCGCCGGGTCGTCGCCTACCGTGACCTCGCCCACCCGTCGCCGGAAGAACCCCTCGGGCACCTCGTTCTCGACGGCGCACGCCACGGCACACGCCTGGCACCCGATGCAGCGGTCGAGGTCGACGGCCATGCCGTAGCGCGGCATCGTCACAGCCTCCCGTCGGCGTCCCGCGGCGTGATGGCCGCCGCTGCCGCCCGGCGCGCCGGAGTGGCCGCCGGTGCCGTCGCACTCCGGCGACCCTGCGCGGCTGGCCGTCGCCCCGCCGCCCCACCGGACGCCCCCACCGGCTCCAGCCGCACGACGTTGACCCGCAGGCCCGCGCCGCCGCTGACGGGATCGAGCGCATAGCGGGTCTGCAGCGCCGCGTCCGAGGCACCCTTGCCGTGGGCACGGCGCATGCCCGGCGCATCGTGCCCGAAGCCGTGGACGATGTAGACGCAGTCGCGCCGGATCCGGGTCGTGGCGCGTACCGTCACCGGACCGCTGCGGGCGCCGTCCTGGTTGACCAGCATGACCTGGTCGCCGGTGCGCAGGCCCAGGGCCGCGGCCGCCTGGCGGTTCACCCAGACCTCGTTGGTCTCCATGAAGCGGCCCAGGATGGGGTTGTTCTGCGTGCGGGCGAAGGTGTGTACGGGCGCACGGCCGTACAGCAGGCGGAAGTAGCCTTCGGGCGGCTCCGGGATCGGTTCGTACCGCGGCAGCGGGTCCAGCCCCGCCCGGGCCAGCTCCTCGCAGTAGAGCTGGATCTTCTCGCTCGGCGTGGGGAACGGTGAGCGGGTCGTCCAGTCCTCCAGGTACGGCCTGCCCCGCTGGAGGTGCACGCCGGTCTTCTTGAGCTCCTCGAGCGTGAGCCCGATGGAGTTGAGTCGCTGCTCCAAGTACTCCTCAATGGTGGTCCAGGGGAAGTACTGCTGCAGCCCCAGGCGCAGACCGAGTTCACGGGCGATCCACCAGCCGGGCTTGGTGTCGTACAGCGGCGCCACCACCGGCTGGCGCAGGGCGATGAACGGCCGCTTGTGCGCCACCGTGATCAGGTCGTCGTAGCGCTCCAGGTAGGTGCACTCGGGCAGGACCACGTCCGCCCAGCGCAGGTGGTCCTGGGGCAGGATGTCGATGACCACGTGGAAGTCCAGGGCCTCCAGCGCCCGGCGCGTGCGCGCCGGATTGGGCAGCGAGTGGAACAGGTTGACGGCGTAGGTGACCAGGCCCTTGATCGGGTACGGCGTCCCGGTGATCATCGGCTCGATCAGTTCCTGGATCGCGATCCCGCCGCGCAGGAACCGGGTGCGGCCGCCGTCGGCCCTGGGCTTCCGTCCTGCGGGAGCCTCCGGACCGGCGGCCGCAGGACCCGCTCAGCCCCCGGCCTCAGAGCCGATGGGGAAGGGCGGCAGCGGGTACTCGTCGACATAGGGCGCTTCGGGGATGTAGAAGCCCCCCGGCCGCCCCCAGTTGCCCAGCAGGACATTGACCAGGTAGAGCGCCCGCAGGCGCTGGGTGTCGTTGCCGTACCAGACGACGTGCCGGCCGGGGACCACCACCGCGCGCGGTCGGTAGCGCGCCAAGTCGCGCGCCACCTCGGCGATGGCTTCGGCCGGGAGCTCGGTGATGGCCGCAGCCCACGCGGGCGTGAACGGTTGCACGTGGGCCGCCAGCTGCGCGAACCACTCGGTCCAGCGGGCGACGTAGTCCCGATCGTAGAGCTCTTCGGTGACCAGCACGTGCAGCCACGCCAGCAGGAGCGCGGTGTCGGTACCGGGCTTGATGGGCAGGTAGCGGTCGGCCTTGCCGGCCACCGTCGAGAAGCGGGGGTCCACCACCACGACCTTCGCGCCCCGGGCGCGAGCCGCGGTGAACTCCTGCATCATCGTGTTGTGGGCGTTCTCGCCGATGTGGGTCCCGAGCAGCACGATGTAGCGGGTGTGCTCCCAGTCCACCGGCTCGTGCCCGCCCAGCGGGCGGCCGAAGGTCAGCATCGCCGCCACCTCCCGCGGGGTGGTGCACATGCTCACCGACGGTTTGGCGGCGTTGGGCCAGCCCCAGGCGGGCGCCAGGTAGTCGACGAACCAGCGGTCGCCGGCGTAGTGGCCGAAGAAGGCCACGGCTTCCGGGCCATAGCGTTCCTTGATGCGCAGCAACGCCCTGGCCGTGACGTCGAGGGCCTCGTCCCACGTCGCCTTGCGGAACTGCCCTCCCCGCGGGCACCGGCGCGGACCAGCGGCCACCGCAGTCGGTCGGGGTCGTAGAGTTCGCCGATCCCACCCAGGCCCCGGGCGCACAGCCGGCCGTTGGACTTGGGGTTGTCGGGATGGCCTTCGAGCTTCCACACCCTGCCCCCGCCCACGTGGGCGATCGCCCCGCACCGCCACAGGCACATCTCGCAGACCGTGGGGACCGCGGCGGTGGGCCGCTGGTACCAGAACCGTCGCCTGGGCGGCAGCAGGCGGCGCACCGCGGGCGCGGACGCCGCGGCGGCCACGGCCGCCGTGCTGCCGGCGATGATCAAGAACTCGCGCCGCGACAGTTTCATCGGAGACTGGCCTCCAGGTCCTGCGGCAGCTCGCGCAGCACCGGGCAGCGGGCAACAGCCCGGTGCCACAGGCGCCGCTCGCGCTCCATCCCCCGCCGCACCAGGCAGACGGTCGTGGCCAGCCACTCGCCATCCATCCGGTCGCGCGGGATGCCGGCACAGGCGCCGGCATCCCAAACGGCGGCGCGGTACTGGGCCTCCCTGGCAGGCAGCAGCACCAGGACGCGCAGGTCCGGCGCGTGGTGGCACATCTCGTCCACGAACCGCGGCGTGGCGTCCACGGCGATGTCCCAGTCCAGCAGCACCGCGTGAGGCCGCCAGGTGGCCACGCGGGCCCGGACCTCGGCGGGGGTCGCGGCGTCGGCCACCTCGAGGTCCAGCGGGAGCAGCGACCGGGCCGCCGCCACGACCTCGCGGACGGCCTGTTGCAACTCCGAGTGGGGTTCGGCGATCAGCAGGCGGAACGCCACGGCCGCATCACCGCCTTCATGGTGCGGCAACACGGCGGCGGCGCCCATCGGGGAGACCTGGACAAGACGGGCAGAGTTTTCCCGACGACCCGCGGCTAGGCCTCGGGCGGACACCGACGGGACCGGTGCTGCGCCCGGTGCCCGGCACGCCGCGGCGGGCACGTACGCCCGGGAGATATGCCATGAACGTGCCGGGGCGGTTCGCACGTGCCAGCCACGTTGCAGCCGGCACGCGGGCAGGCGGTCCCATCCCGTGCCCGGTCGGGCAGGGCGTCCGCTCGATGCGAGACGATGGCGGCGCAGCCCCGCTCTCCGCGCCCGGCCGGGCAGGGCGAACCGCGAGGCGGGGCGCCGGCGGCCCGCGGACCTACCGATATCCCACGCAGGACCTGTCCGTCCGCCGTCGTAATCGCCGAGGTGGCCGCGGGCCGGATGCGTGGCCGTGCGCTCCTGGTTCCGGCCCCGCCTGTATCCGTCGTGTGCCGATGATCGACGACCGTGACTACGCCCGCGTGGTGCACGCCCTGCCCATGCTGCGCCGCGCCGACCCGCAGCTGGTCCGTGAGCTGCAGCAGGCGGCCACGCTGGTGCGCCTGCCCGCCGGCCGCGACGTCTTCGCCGAGGGCGATCGGGTGCAGGCCATCGCCCTGCTGCTGTCGGGGAGGGTGCGCGTCTACAAGATCGGGGCGTCGGGGCGCGAGATCACCCTCTACCGGTTCGGGCTGGGCGAGTCGTGCGTGCTCACGGCCAGCGCCATTCTCCACCGCAGGACCTTTCCCGCCATCGCGACGGTCGAGCAGGACGCCGAGGCGGTGCTGGTGCCCGCGGACACGTTCCGCCGCTGGGTGCACCGGTTCGACCTGTGGCGCGACTTCGTGTTCGACATGCTCTCGCAGCGGCTGGCCAGCCTGCTGGACGTGCTGGACCAGGTGGCCTTCCGCCGGCTGGATGCCCGTCTGGCCGCCTGGCTCCTGACGCGGGCCCGGACGTACAACCCGGTGCGGGTGACCCACCAGCACATCGCGGCAGAACTGGGCACCTCGCGGGAAGTCGTCAGCCGCGTGCTGGAGGAGTTTGCGCGCCAGGGACTCGTCCGGACCCGGCGTGGCCTCGTCGAGATCGTGGACGTGGCAGGGCTGCAGCGGCGCGCGGCTGTGTGACCTTGTCACCGACGGCATCTCGTCCTCCCGCTACAGTGACGGCGGACGACGCCATCACGAGGGAGGAGATCCATGGACGGAGTCGTGTGCTTCATGGCCTCGGCCGCCGGCCGGCTGCTCCGCATCGTGGCCGGCGCGGCCCTCGTCGCCTGGGGGCTGCTGGGCCCGGGCGGCGGGACCGGCATCGCGGTGGCGGTGGTGGGGGCGGTGCCCTTGCTGGCCGGGCTGCTGGACCTCTGCCTGTTCGCGCCGCTCTTTGGCCGTCCGCTCGGCGGGGCGGCGATTCGCACCACGTGCAGGTAGCCGGGATCACGGCGCGGCGGGGTGCTGGCGGGTGCCAGGGTGCGACGGGCACGGCAGCGCCCCGCCCGAACGCGAAGGACGAGAACGGCAACGCGATGGACGAGCTGCAGGCCACTGTCCGGCTGACCCAGGAGGAGGGGTATCGGTTCGCGGTGGAGATGGACCGACCCGAGTGGGCGCTCGTGGTTGACGAGGCGCCGCCGCTTGGGCAGGGCGCGGGGCCCAACCCGGCGCGCCTGCTGGCCGTCGCCGTCGGGCACTGTCTGGCCAGCAGCCTGCTGTTCTGCCTGCGGAAAGCAAGGGTCGCGGGGGCCCGCGTTCGCGCGGTCGTGACCGCGGCCATCCGGCGCAACGCCCGCGGCCGGTGGCGCGTGAGCGGGTTGCAGGTGGCGCTGGTCGTCGACGGGGTCGATCCGGCGCAGCAGGGCGCGGTCGGGCGATGCCAGCAGGTCTTCGAGGACTACTGCATCGTGACCGAGAGCGTCCGCCACGGCGTGCCCGTGGACGTCGCGCTCGAGGTCCGGGCGGCCCGGGGCGCCGACGAATCGGGCCGGGACCGGATAGGCGCGGGTGGGCCCACGGCGTACACTGACGGGTGATCCGTCCCGCGGCGACGCCAGTCGCCACGGGTCCCGGGAGGCGTGGGACGGCCATGGGCAAGGACACGTTGACCATCACCGACAACCGCACCGGGAGGACCTACGAGCTCCCCATCGTCTACGGCACCTACCCGCGCTACGGCGCGGCGATACGGGCCAGCGACCTGCGCCAGATCAGGGTCGACGACGACGACTTCGGGTTGATAGCCTACGATCCGGCGTTCCTGAACACCGCATCCACCCGGAGCGCCATCACGTTCATCGACGGTGAACGGGGCATCCTGCGCTGCCGCGGGTACCCCATCGAGGTACTGGCCGAGCGGTCCACCTACCTGGAGGTCGCCTACCTGTTGCTGCACGGCGAGCTGCCCACCCGGGCCGAGCTGGACGCCTGGACCCACGAGATCACGCACCACACGTTCATCCACGAGTCCATCAAGAAGTTCCTGGACGGGTTCCACTACGACGCGCACCCGATGGGCATGCTCGTCGGCACCGTGGCGGCCCTGTCCACGTTCTACCCCGAGGCCAAGCAGATCCACGACCCGGCGGTGCGGCGCAAGCAGATCGTCCGCCTGATCGCCAAGATGCCGACCATCGCCGCGTTCGCGTACCGACACAGCCGGGGCCTGCCCTACGCGTATCCCGACAACGACCTCTCCTACACCGGCAACTTCCTCAACATGCTCTTCAAGACCACCGAGGTGAAGTACACTCCGCACCCGGTGCTGGAGCGGGCGCTGGACGTCCTGTTCATCCTGCACGCCGACCACGAGCAGAACTGCAGCACCAACGCCATGCGGGGCATCGGCAGCAGTCACGCCGACCCCTACGTGGCCCTGGCCGGCGCCGCCGCCGCCCTCTACGGGCCCCTGCACGGGGGCGCCAACGAGCAGGTGCTGCGCATGCTGCAGGAGATCGGCAGCAAGGACCGGGTGGGCGCGTACCTCCGGCGGGTGAAGGCCGGCGAGGTCCTGCTCATGGGTTTCGGCCACCGTGTCTACAAGCACTACGATCCGCGGGCGCGGATCATCAAGCGGGTCGCCGACGAGGTGTTCGCGGTCACAGGGGTCAACCCGCTGCTGGAGATCGCCCTGGAACTGGAGCGCGTGGCGCTGGAGGACGACTACTTCGTCACGCGGCGGCTGTACCCCAACGTGGACTTCTACTCGGGGATCATCTACCAGGCCATGGGGTTCCCCGTGGAGATGTTCCCGGTGCTGTTCGCCATCCCGCGCACCGCGGGCTGGCTCGCCCAGTGGGAGGAGCTGCTCCGGGATCCCGAGCAGAAGATCAGCCGCCCCCGTCAGCTCTACGTGGGCCCCGACGTGCGCGAGTACGTGCCCATCGACGCCCGGGGGCGGGGGCAGGCGGCCTGAGGCAGGGGCGCCCGTGACGCCCCCGCGGGGCCACGGGTCGCATCGACACGCACCGCGACCGCTACGGCCACGTGCCGCGCAGGCCCTGGAGGAAGATGCGTGCCGTGACCGGGCCGACCCCCTTGAACTCCTGGAGGCGCCGCGCCAGGTCGCGCGGGCCGCTCGCCTGGGCCAGCAGCCCGGTCACGCTCCCGTACCGCTCCTTGAGGGCGGCGCACACCTCGAGGAGCTTGGTGGCCGTGGAGAAGTCGTAGCGCACGTAGTGCCCGCGGTCCAGGACCGCGACCAGCCGGTCCCATCCGGCCGCCAGGATCGCGTCGGGACTGGTCAGACCTTCCCGCACGAACTCGTCGTAGGCGCGTCGCGCCACGGTCTGCTGAATGGGTTTGCCGAACAGCAGGCAGGCCAGGAACCACTTGAACCGCTCCTGCTCCTGCCCGGAGGCCAGGTCGATGCCCAGATCGGCGGCGAAGATGCGCCGACGCCGCCGCACGGTGCGCCGATCAGGGCGTCGTCTCCGGTGGCGGAAGGGGGGAGACCTCCATGCGGGTCAACGCAGGGGGACGTCGTTCACCGTCGGGGCGCGGGCACAGGTGGTACACGGCCACGATCTCCCCGACGGCAGGGGTGACCAGCGCCTCCGCGCCGCACGCCGGGCAACGGACGGTCACCGGCGCCGGTCGGGTCTTCGTCGTCTCCTGGGTCGCGACCACCATGGGCCTCCGCCTCGTCGGGCATCCCCTACATGACTATTATACCGAGGCGCGCAACCCTCTCACTCCAGGCCTGCGCCCCCTCCACCTGCACCGGTGCGCGGTGGAGCCGGCGGCCGTTCACACGCGCGGCCGCCACGGCCACCCCGCGGTCGCGGGGTGCCAGGTCTGCAGGAGGCGGACGTAGTTCCCCCGCTCGAACGCCGCCGGGTCCGGACAGCGCCGCAGGCTCAGGCTCCCCCGCATCTGGGCCACGCTGTCGTAGCCGTGCTCCTGCATCCAGGCCTCGAGGTCGCGGCGCACCACGGCCAGGTGCTCGGGCCCATGGCGCAGCAGCGCCGAGGTCATCTGCACCGCGTGCGCGCCGGCCATGATGGCCTTGATGGCGTCGCGTGCGGTGTGCACGCCGCCCGAGGCCGCCAGCGACGCGCGCACGTGGTCGCAGAGGATCGCCAGCCAGCGCAGGCGCAACAGCAGCTCGGCACTGGTGGACAGCTCCAGGTGCAGCACCACGTCCAGGGCCTCGGGGTCGATGTCGGGCTGGTAGAACCGGTTGAACAGCACCAGCCCGTCGGCCCCGGCCGCGTCCAGCGCGGCCGCCAGGTGCGCCAGCGACGAGTGGAACGGCGAGAGCTTCACCGCCACGGGGATCGTCACGCTGGCCTTGACCGCCCGGAGGACGTCGAGGGTGCGGCGCTCGACGGCCGCCGCGGGTTCGGCGGGGTCGGTCGCCACGTGGTAGACGTTGAGCTCGATGGCGTCGGCGCCCGCCTCCTGCATGCGGCGCGCGTAGTCGGTCCACCAGCCCGGCGTGTGCCCGTTGAGCGACGCGATCACCGGCACGGAGACCAGGCGCTTGATCCGGTGGATCTGGTCGAGGTACTGCTCGGGTCCCAGCGCGAACTCCCCGGGTCGCGGGAAGTACGAGAGCGCCTCGGCGAACGACTCGGCGGGCGTTTCCATGTGGTAGTGCGTCGCCAGCTGCTCCTGGAGGATCTGCTCCTCGAACAGCGAGTGCATGACGATGGCTGCCGCCCCGGCGTCCTCCAACCGGCGCACGGTGTCCAGGTCGTCCACCAGCGGCGAGGCGCCCGGCATCAGCGGGTGCGGGAGGTGGAGGCCCAGGTAGGTGGTCGTCAGGTCCACGGCGTCCTCGCGGTCCTCAGTCGGCGGCGCTGCCCGCGCGCGGTGCCGCTGGCTCCCCCGCAGGGGTGGCGGGCAGCTTCGCCAGCTGCTCGTAGATCCGCCAGCGGGCCCGCACGTCGGCCGCAGCGGCGTCCAGCAGGCGCCGGGCACGCTCGCGGTCGATGCCCTCCACCATGCGGAAGCGCGTCTCGTTGTAGGTGAAGCGGGTCAGGTCGCCCTTCGGCGGGCCCGAGTCGAGCTGCAACGGGTTCTTGCCCTCGGCCGCCCGCCGGGGGTCGTAGCGGAACAGCGGCCAGTAGCCGGTCTCCACCGCCAGTTTCTGCTGTTCGGCGCCGAAGGCCAGGTCGTAGCCGTGGGCGATGCACGGGCTGTAGGCGATGATGAGGGAGGGGCCGGGGTAGCTCTCGGCCTCGAGGAACGCCCGCAGCGTCTGAGTGTCCTTCGCGCCGAACGCCACCTGCGCGACGTACACGTGCCCGTAGGTCATCGCCATCAGCGCCAGGTCCTTCTTGGCGGTGGGCTTCCCCGCCGCGGCGAACTTGGCCGCCGCGCCCCGCGGGGTCGCCTTCGACTGCTGGCCGCCGGTGTTGGAGTACACCTCGGTGTCGAGCACCAGGATGTTGACGTCCCGTCCGCTGGCCAGCACGTGGTCGAGGCCGCCGTAGCCGATGTCGTAGGCCCAGCCGTCGCCGCCGACGATCCACACGCTCTTGCGCACCAGGTAGTCGGCCAGCACGTCCAGGCGTCGCGCCGCCGGGTCGTCGAGCCCGGCCAGCCGCTCCCGCAGCGTGGCCACCCGCGCCCGCTGGGCGGCGATGCCGGCCTCGTCGTGCTGGTCGGCGGCCAACAGCGCCGCCGCCAGGTCAGCGCCCACCGCCGGGGCCAGGTGCTCGAGCAACGCCCGGGCCTCGGCGGTCAGCTGGTCGATCGCGAGGCGAAACCCCAGCCCGAACTCGGCGTTGTCCTCGAACAGGGAGTTGGACCACGCCGGTCCCCGGCCGTCGCGGTTGGCCGCGTAGGGCGTCGTGGGGAGGTTCCCGCCGTAGATCGACGAGCAGCCCGTGGCGTTGGCGATCAACAGCCGGTCGCCCACCAGCTGGGTGAGCAGCTTCAGGTACGGGGTCTCGCCGCACCCTGCGCAGGCACCCGAGAACTCGAACAGCGGCTCGAGGAACTGGGAGTCCTTGACGTCATGGCGGCGCACCCGGGTGCGGTCGAGGTCGGGCAGCGTGAGGAAGAACTCCCAGTTGGCCCGCTCGGCCTCGCGCAGCGGCGCCTGCGGGGCCATGGCCAGCGCCTTGTGCCGCGGGTTGCTGCGGTCCTTGGCCGGACACACCATGACGCACAGGCTGCAGCCCGTGCAGTCGTCGGGCGAGACCTGCAGGGCGTAGACGTGATCGAGCAGCTCGTGGCTGCGGAACGGCATGGTCTTGAAGGTGGGCGGCGCGCCATCCACGGCGGCGGCAGGCACCACCTTGGCACGGATCACCGCGTGCGGGCAGACGAAGACGCACTTGTTGCACTGGATGCAGATGGCGGGATCCCATACCGGGATCTCCTGGGCGATGTTGCGCTTCTC
The DNA here is from genome assembly GCA_964526945.1 of uncultured bacterium. Taxonomy (GTDB): domain Bacteria; phylum Sysuimicrobiota; class Sysuimicrobiia; order Sysuimicrobiales; family Humicultoraceae; genus Fervidifonticultor. The sequence continues at coordinate 12,546 of CAZGNA010000005.1, read as the reverse complement.
CCAGCGGCTGGTGCCCACCGGCCAGGTGCCGTCGGGTGGGAAGGCGCTGACGGGCAGCAAGTCGCCCTGGCCGGCCAGCATCACGGCGGTCACGCGGCGGACGAAGTCGGGCGCATGGGCGGGCACCAGGGGCGGCCGGCCGCGCGTGGCGGTGACGCGCCCGGGCACGGGCACCTCGTGGAGGTGGGCCAGGGTTTCGTCCACCGCCTGCCAGTTGCGCCGGACCACCTCGTCGCCCTTGCGCCCGTAGGCCTTCTGGATCGCGTCCTTGATCTTGGCGATGGCCTCCTCGCGCGGCAGCACGCCCGAGAGGGCGAAGAAACAGGTCTGCATGATGGTGCTGATCCGGCCGCCCATACCGGTCCGGCGGGCCACGTCGCTGGCGTCGATGGTGTAGACCCGCAGGCCGCGCTCGACGATCTGCTCCTGCACCTCGCGGGGGAGGTGGTCCCAGAGCGCGTCGGGTCCGTACGGGGCGTTGAGCAGGACCACCGCGCCCGGCGCCGCGTGGCGGAGCACGTCCACGCGTTCCAGGAACGACCACTGGTGGCAGGCGACGAAGTTGGCCCGCTGGATCAGGTAGGTCGAGCGGATCGGCCGCGGGCCGAAGCGCAGGTGCGAGATCGTCATCGACCCCGACTTCTTGGAGTCGTAGACGAAGTAGCCCTGGGCGAACAGCGGCGTCTCCTCGCCGATGATCTTGATAGAGTTCTTGTTGGCGCTCACGGTGCCGTCGGCGCCCAGGCCGAAGAAGACGGCGCGGGTCACGTCGGCGGGCTCGATGTCCAGCGTCGGGTCGTAGGGCAGCGACAGGCCCGTGACGTCGTCGGTGATCCCCACCGTGAAGCGGCGGCGGGGCGCCGGCCGGGCCAGTTCGGCAAAGATGGCGGCCACCATGGCCGGGGTGAACTCCTTGGACGAGAGCCCGTAGCGGCCGCCGATGACGAGCGGCATCGATCGCCGGGCCGTCGCACCGTCGGTGGTGGCCTCGTAGAGGGCGGCGACCACGTCCAGGTAGAGGGGCTCGCCGGGCGCACCGGGTTCCTTCGTGCGGTCCAGCACCGCGATGGCGCGCACCGTGGGCGGCAGCGCCGCCACGAAGTCGGTGGCTGCGAACGGCCGAAACAGTCGCACCTTGACCAGGCCCACGCGCTCGCCGCGGGCCACCAGCCACTCCACGGTCTCGTGGGCCGTCTCGGCGCCCGAGCCCATGAGGACCACCACGCGGTCGGCTTCGGGGTGGCCCACGTAGTCGAACAGGTGGTACTGCCGGCCCGTCAGCGCGGCGAAGCGGTCCATGGCGTCCTGCACGTGCTGGGGGCAGGCGAGGTAGAAGGGGTTGCAGGCCTCGCGGGCCTGGAAGTACGTATCGGGGTTGTGGGCGGTGCCGCGCACCACCGGCCGGTCAGGCGACAGCGCGCGCCGGCGGTGTGCCTCGATCAGCTCGTCGGGGATCATCGCCCGCAGGGTTGCGTCGTCGACGGGCGCCACCTTGTTGATCTCGTGGGAGGTGCGGAACCCGTCGAAGAAGTGTAAAACCGGCACGCGGCTGCGCAGCGTGGCGGCGTGGGCGATGCAGGCCAGGTCGCCCGCCTCCTGCACCGAGCCCGACGCCAGGATGGCGAAGCCGGTCTGGCGGCAGGCCATGACGTCGGAGTGGTCGCCGAAGATCGACAGCGCGTGGGTGGCCACGGTGCGGGCGGCCACGTGCATGGTGAACGCCGTCAGCTCCCCGGCGATCTTGTACATGTTGGGGATCATCAGCAGCAGCCCCTGGGAGGCGGTAAACGTGGTGGCCAGGGCGCCGGCCTGGAGCGCGCCGTGCACGACACCGGCGGCGCCGCCTTCCGACTGCATCTCGATCACCTCGGGGACCTGGCCCCACAGGTTGCGCCGCCTGGCGACCGCCCACTCATCGGCCAGCTCGCCCATGGGCGACGAGGGGGTGATCGGGTAGATGGCGATGACCTCGCTCAGGCGGTAGGCGACCGAGGCGGCGGCCTCGTTGCCGTCGAGGGTGACCATGGCGGTCGCGGTGCTGGGTGCCATCGGGTTCACCTCCCCTCCCCCGCGGTCGACCCGGCGGCCCGCGCAGGCGCCGGCGGCTCGTGCGGCGGAATCACGACGGCCAGGTCGTACTCCAGCGTGCGCCCATCGGCGGCGCGCAGCACGCGGCGGGCGGCATCGTGTGCGGCCAGGGCGAAGCCGCCTTCGAAGCGCACCCCAAAGTCACGCATGAAGCGGCTGAAGCCGTCCACCATGAGGGGGCCGAAGGTCTCCATGGGGCGCTGCCACGGATGGAACACCGTGATCTCGGTCCGGTCGGAGACGTGACGCTGGTCGGCCAGGTAGCGCAGCATGAACGCCACCTCGAACGGCGCCGGCGGGCAGCGGTACGGCCACGCCACCGGCCCCACGACGATCCGGCCCCCCTGGAAGGTCGCCAGCCGCTGGTGCAGCGCCAGCGCATGATCCAGTTCCCACGGTGCTTCCACTCCCCGGAGGGTGGGGTCCTCCTTCAGCACCGCCCCCAGGGCGACGATGAGGAAGTCGTAGTCCACGGTGCCCTGGTCGGTCACCACCCGCCGTGCGTCCGGGTCGATCGTCTGCACCGTCGCCTGCATCACCCGTGTGCTGTATCGCGCTTCGAGCAGGCGCAGCGGCCGGCGCACCTCGTCGGGGCGACGCCGGCCGGTCATCACCCACAGGTAGGACGGCCGGTACTCGTGCCAGGGGCTGCGGTCGATCAGGACCACCTCGACCTCGCCCGGGCGGCTCCACTGGGCGAACCGTCGGGCGGCGATCGCCCCGCCACTGCCCCCGCCCAGGATGACGACACGTCGCATGGTTGGCCTCCTCTACACTCCGGATCGCTCGGGGCGCCAGGCCGACCCTTGCGGTACGCTGCACGCGGTGCGCCGGCGACGCCACGACGCTGCCCGGCGTGCTGGGCCGTGCCACCCACGCACAGGACTACTCGACGTCGCTCAGACCTCCTCCAGCAGCAGTCCCCGGCGCAGCGCGTAGCGCACCAGCTCCGCACGGGTGCGGAGCTCGAGCTTCTCGAGGATGCGCGCGCGATAGGTCTCGACGCTCTTGGGGCTCAGGAACAGGCGTTCGGCGATCTCGCGGGTGGTGTACCCCTCCGCCACCAGCTTCAGGACCTCACGTTCCCGCTCGGAGAGCCGGTCGTAGCTGTCCTGCTCCTCACCCGCCCGGACCCGGGCCACGAAGTCTCCCAGCAGGGCGCGCGCCGCGGCCGGGTGGAGGTAGGCGCCACCGGCGGCCACGGTGCGAATGGCGGTGATCAACTCCACGTCGGCCGCGGTCTTGTTAACGTAGCCGGCCGCCCCGGCCTTCAGGACGGGAAACAGGTAGCGCTCCTGGGCGTGCCCCCGCCCGTTCAGGCCGGCGGTCACGGTCACGCGCGTCTCGCCGGAGGCGTTCAGGGCATCGGCGTGGGCAGCCAGCGCCGCGGCCAAGCCCAGGTCGTCCAGCACCGATGGGCGCAGCTCCACCGCGATGCGCCGGACGTCGTCCAGGGCCCGTGCGGTCAGTGCCCGCAGCTCGCGGACCCGTGCCCGGACCTGCGTCGGCTCGTCCGTCTGCTCCAGCAGCCGCAGGCGTACCAGCAACGAGGTCAGGGCCTGCGCCGCCTCGTCGTGCAGCTCGCGGGCGATGCGCCGGCGCTCCTCTTCCTGGGCGCGGAGGATCTGCCCCGGCAGGCGGCGCAGCCGCTCGGTCTGGGCGTCCAGCACCGCGACCATGCCGTCGAAGGCGTCGGCCAGGTGCTCCAGGCGCTCGTCCCACAGGCCGTTCCGCTGGACGCGCACGCCGGTGGCACCGGTGCGCACCGCCTCCACCGCCCGCTGCAGGTGGTCGAGGGGACGCAGCACCGCCCGCAGCACCACGAAGTTGGCGAGCACGCTGGCCGCGATGCCCGCCAGCAGGAAGCCGGCGATCAGCTCGTAGTGCGGCGACGACGGGTGGGCGGCGCCGTGGCGCACGGCGATCAGAGTGCCCCCCAGGGCGCCGATCACGATGATGGCGGCGTTGGCTCCGAGGATGCGGTGCAGGATCGGCACGCGCCGCCAGAGCCGCTGCCACCGGCCGCCGTATTCCGGGGAGGTCCCGGCCTGCGGGCCCCTCACTTCGGCCTGCGCGTCCGTCACCGCCCACCTATCCCGCCGCCGCCAGCGCGCCGCCGGCCACGCGCCGGTGGGCCCTGGCCACGAGTTCCTGGCGGTAGGCCTGCAGGTCCAGCGGACGCCGCGCGACGCCGTCGGCCATGGCGGCCTCGGCCACGGCGGGGGCCACCCAGACCAGCACGCGGGGGTCCAGCGGCTTGGGGAGGAAGTAGTCGGGGCCGAAGGTCACGTGGGTGAGCCCGTAGGCGTCGCGGACGGCCAGGGGCACGTCTTCCTTCGCCAGCGCCGCCAGCGCTCGTGCCGCGGCGATCTTCATGCGTTCGGTGATGGCGCGGGCTCGCACGTCGAGCGCCCCGCGGAACACGAAGGGGAATGCCAGGACGTTGTTCACCTGGTTGGGGTCGTCGGAGCGGCCCGTGGCCATCAGGACGTCGGGACGCGCCGCGCGGGCGTCGGCGTAGGCGATCTCGGGATCCGGGTTGGCCATGGCGAACAGGATCGGGCGTGGAGCCATGCGGCGGACCATCTCGGGCGAGACGATCCCGCCCACCGACAGCCCCACGAAGACGTCGGCGCCCTCCAGGGCCTCGGCCAGCGTGCGCGCCCGCGTCTGGACCGCAAATCGCGCCTTGTAGGGGTTCATGTTGACCGTACGCCCCGCGTAGACCACCCCGGTGGTGTCCACCAGGGTGATGTGCTCGCGCGGCATGCCCAGCTCCACGAAGAACGCCGCCGTGGCGATGGCCGAGGCGCCGGCGCCGCTGATGACGGTGCGGACGCCGTGCACGGGTTTGTCGGCCAGGTCCAGCGCGTTGAGCAGCGCGGCGCCCGTCACGATCGCCGTGCCGTGCTGGTCGTCGTGGAAGACGGGGATGTCCAGCAGCGCCCGCAGGCGCTCTTCGATGACGAAGCAGTCGGGCGCTTTGATGTCCTCCAGGTTGATGCCGCCGACGGTCGGGGCCAGCGCCCGCACGATCCGCACGACCTCGTCGGGGTCGGTGGCGTCGATCTCGAGATCGAACGCGTCCACGTCGGCGAAGGTCTTGAAGAGCAGTGCCTTCCCTTCCATGACGGGCTTGGCGGCCAGGGCGCCCGTCTGCCCCAGGCCGAGCACGGCCGTCCCGTTGCTCACCACGGCCACCAGGTTGCCCCGGGCCGTGTACCGGTAGGCTGCCTCGGGGTCCCGTTGGATCTCGCGGACCACCTCGGCGACCCCGGGTGTGTAGGCCAGGCTCAGCTCACGCTGCCCGGCGCAGGGCTTGGTGATAGCGACGGCCAGCTTGCCTGGCCGTCCCCGGGCGTGGTACTCCAGCGCTTCCTCACGGGTGATCTGCACGGTACCGCCTCCACGGTGGCAGACGCCACGGTTCCTGTTCCAGCGTAACGAGGCGGCCTGCGCCCTCCATCGGGCAGGGGCCCGATTTTCCCTGGGGCGGCCGCGGGGCGCCCATCGGGGCCGGATCGGCTCGACGCCCGATTGGCCGCCCGGTGGGATCCGGCCTATCGTCGAAGGGGAGGGCCGGAGGTGAGGGCGATGGCCACACTCGAGCGCATTCTCGTGGGCACCGACCTCTCGGAGGTCTCGCCGGCGCTGTACGCGCTGGCGCACGCCCTGGCGCGCCAGTCCGGAGCCCGTCTGGTGGTCGCGTACGTGGCCGACCCCGACGAGTACGACGAGCTGCGCCGCGAGCGGCCCATGGGCGTGGACGAGTTCATCGAGCGGTTCCGCGCCACCATCCTGCTGGACTTCGAGGACGCCACGGACGGGGAGCAGCCCGCGCAGGTCGTGGTGCGGATGCGCCAGCGCGGCGTGGCCGAGGACCTGCTGCAGATCGCATCCGACGTGGAGGCCGACCTGGTCGTCGTCGGCACCCACGGCCGCACCGGCCTGCGGCGCGTCCTGCTGGGCAGCGTCGCCGAAGCGGTCATGCGGCACGCCACCATGCCGGTGCTGGTCGTGCCGCACGGGGTGACGGCCAGGTTCGCGCCGGCAGCGCGCGCTGCCCCCACGACCGCCGGCGGGTCGGCGACGTAGCCCCGCGCCTGGGCCCACGACCTTCGCCGTGTCCGGCCCGGCGGGGCTGCGGGCCTCGGGGCATGCGGAAGGCAGCACACGGGCACGACGGGCACGAAAGGAGGCACGGGCATGCACTGCCGGGAGCGTCTCGAACGGATGCTCGTCGAGGCTGGCGTCCCGTTTCGCGTGCAGCCGCATCCCCTGGCGTACACCGCCCAGGAGATCGCCGCGGCCACCGGCATGACGGGATACCGGGTGGCCAAGGTGGTGATGGCCAAGGCCGACGACCGGCTGGTGATGCTGGTCCTCCCGGCGGTCCACCGGGTGGACCTCGTGCGGCTGAAAGCGCAGCTGGGGGCGCAGACCGTTCGGCTGGCCGAGGAGGACGAGTTTGCCGGCATCTTCCCCGACTGCGAGGTGGGCGCGATGCCGCCCTTTGGCCACCTGTACGGCGTGCCGGTCTACGTCGACCGCACGCTGACCGACGATCCCGAGATCATGTTCAACGCAGGGACACACCGCGAGGCGATGATCATCGCCTACCAGGACTACGTGCGCCTGGTCCGCCCGCAGGTGCTGGACTTCGCAGCGCGGCCCACGCCGGCCAGGGGCTCGGCCGCGTGACCGATACGGGCGGGAGCTGAGCGGCCGGGTTCCGCGCGCAGGCCTGGTTCCGCGGTGCGGTCGTGGCCTGGCCCGGGCCCACCGGTCGGGCGGCAACGGCGTGGGGGGCGGGAATGCGGCTCGCGCTGGTGGGGGACGTGATGCTCGGGCGGCTGGTGAACGAGGCGCTGGCGCGCCTGCCGGCCGCGTACCCCTGGGGCGATGTCCTGCCCGTCCTCCGGGCAGCGGATGCGCTCGTCATCAACCTGGAGTGCGTGCTGGCCGACCGCGGGCAGCCGCAGCCGGGGAAGACGTTCACCTTTCGGTCCGACGCCAGAAACGTCGCGGTGCTGACCGCTGCCGGCGTCCGGGCCGTGTCGCTCGCCAACAACCACACGCTGGACTACGGCGCGGGAGCGTTGCTCGAGTGCCTGACGGTGCTCGACCGGGCAGGCATCGCTCGCGCCGGTGCCGGCCGCACCTTGGATGAGGCCCAGGCGCCGGCGGTGGTGCAGGCCGGCGATGGCGTGCTGGCGCTGCTCGCCGTCACCGACAACGAACCCGGCTGGGCGGCGACGGCCGACCGGCCCGGGGTGTGGTACGTGCCCGTCGACGACCCCGACGGCCCTGCGTTTCGCACGCTGCTGGCCCAGGTGGCCCGGGCGCGCGAGGTCGCCGACCTCGTGATCGTCTCGGCGCACTGGGGCCCCAACTGGGGGCTGGCCCCGCCGCTCGCCCATCGGGCGGCGGCGCAGCGCCTGCTGGAGGCCGGGGCCGGCGTGGTCTACGGGCATTCGGCCCACGTCGTCCGCGGGGCGGCCTGGGGCAAAGACGGCCTGGTCCTGTACAGTTGCGGCGACTTCGTCGACGACTACGCCGTCGATCCGGTGCAGCGCAACGACTGGTCGTTCGTGTTCCTGCTGGACGTCCGCGGCGGCCGCGTGGAGGGGGTGCGGCTGGTGCCGACCGTGATCCGCGACTGCCAGGCCCGTCTGGCGCGCGGGGCGGAGCGCGATGCGATCGTGCGACGGATGCAGCGACTGTGCGCCGACCTGGGCACCGAGACGCGGTGCACCCCGGACGGCCTGGAACTCCTCGCCCCCTTCTGATCGGAAACCGCCTCGGGAACCGCCTGTCATCCCAGCTCACGGGCGCAGGCGATGGCCTGCGCCCCCCGCCGATGGGGAACCGCCCGCGGGCACCGGTCCGGGGCCGGGGGATCCGCGGCCGCGGGAAAATACGTTCCGCGCCCGATGGCGCTTTCGGGGACACATGGTATGGTGTAGGCAGAGGAGCGCAGGTTGGCGGGCGAAGTAGCCGAGTCAAACGCTCCATACGTGGACGTCGAGAGTCCACCAAGTGTACTTCGGGGGTAACTCCGGAGAACGGCTGGCGGACGGTAGACATCGGCGGCGGAGCCAAAGACGGTGAAAAGCCCGTCGACGAGCGCTCCTCGTCAGTTTTGTCATTCCGTAGCCTTCGTCTCTGTCGTTTCCCCACCTGCGTCGCGCCGGCGATCCTGCTACGATCGTTCCGGGTGCGCCGTATCGGTCGCGTGCCCAAGGAGACCGGCAGCTGTCTCGACGAGCACCGCGTGAGGAAGGGCGATGGACGAGGAACACGCCGTGCGCATTCCCGCCAACGGCGAGATGCTCGAGGGCGATCTGGTGCTGCCCGCGCACAGCACCGGCCTGGTGCTCTTCGCCCACGGCAGCGGCAGCAGCCGGTGGAGCCCCCGCAACCGGCACGTCGCGCGGGTCCTGCAGCAGGCCGGGCTGGGCACGCTGCTGTTCGACCTCCTCACGGCCGCCGAGGAGGCCGAAGACGTCCGCACCGCGCGGCTGCGGTTCGACATCCCGCTGCTGGCGCGCCGGCTGCTGGCGGCCACCGCGTGGGTGCGCGCCGACCCGCGCACACGGCACCTCCCCGTCGGCTACTTCGGGGCCAGTACCGGAGCGGCCGCGGCCCTGGTCGCCGCGGCGCAGCGCCCCGAAGACGTGGCCGCCATCGTCTCCCGGGGCGGCCGCCCCGACCTGGCCGCCGACGTGCTGGATCGCGTGCGCGCGCCGACGCTGCTGATCGTTGGCGGGCGCGACGTGGCGGTGCTCGAGCTGAACCGGCAGGCCCTGGCGGCGCTCCAGGCCGACAGCGAACTCGCCATCGTTCCGGGCGCCGGGCACCTCTTCGAGGAGCCCGGCGCCCTGGACGAGGTGGCGCGGCTGGCGACGGGGTGGTTCCGTCGGCACCTGCGCGCGGCGTAGCTGTGGTACGGCAGACGACCGGCTGATCCGCGCCGCGGAGGCCGAGGGCCTGCTACTCCCGCAGCGCCCGTAGTGCCGCCAGCCGGTCGGGGTGTCGGAGCTTGGCGAGCGCCCGGTTCTGAATCTGTCGGACCCGCTCGCGCGTGACGCCGAAGATCCGCCCCACCTCGTCCAGCGTCCGCGGTCGGGTGCCGGCCAGCCCGAACCGCAGCGTGAGCACCCGGCGTTCGCGCGGGGTCAGCTCCGCGAGGGCCCGGGCGAGGGCCTGCCGTTCCAGGGCGGCGAAGACAGGCTGCTCGGGGGCCAGCGCGCCGCGGTCGGAGACGAACTCGCCCAGGGTGGCGTCTTCTTCCTCGCCGACGGGCAGGTCCAGCGAGACCGGTTCCTGGGCAACCTGCACCAGGTCGCGCACCAGGGCCGCCGACAGCCCCGTCGCGCGTGCCACCTCGCCGGGGGTCGGCTCGCGTCCCAGGTCCTGGCGCAGCCGGTCGGTGACCCGCGTCAGTCGTGTCAGCGTGTCATGGACGTGCACCGGCAGCCGCACCGTGCGCGCCTGGGTCGCCAGGGCGCGCGTGATCGCCTGACGGATCCACCAGTGGGCGTAGGTGCTGAACTTGAGCCCCCGGCGCCAGTCGAACTTCTCCGCCGCGCGCAGCAGGCCGCGATTGCCTTCCTGGATCAGGTCCAGCAGCGGCACCCCGTGCCCGACGTACCGCTTGGCCACCGCCACCACCAGCCGCAGGTTGGACTCGACGAGCCGCTGATAGGCCGCCCGATCGCCCCGCTCGATCCGGCGCCCCAGCGCCGCTTCTTCCTCGCGCGTCAACAGGGGCGCCCGCGCGATCTCCGACAGGTAGACCCGCAGGATGTCCTCGCCGTCGCCGGACCGTTCGACGGCGCTCAGATCCTCCGGGCGAGGAGGGAGAGCGACCGGCGGGCGGACGGGCGCGAACGCCGCAGGACGGCGTCGGTGCGGGACAGACGGGCGCGACCGTTGCGCGGTCGGCCCGGATCCCCGCGGGCGAGGCGGGTCGGGCCCTAGCCGGCCGCGGGGCCACCGGAGCGCGGGACGCACAGCCGCAGCGCGCATCTCAACCCCTCACCATGCGCCGGCAGACCGCGACGGGACCGGACCACCGACGCCCGCCACCGGTGCGGGATCGCCACGCCCCTGTAGAGCGTGCGACGAACCCGATGGACGCACGGTCGACACCTCCGGGCACGCCCGGGCGGGCGCGCGCCGTCTCCATGCTATGGCGTGCGGCGATGGGACGGTATCGGGCCCCTGCCCGATTCGCACCGGGCCGCGGGTCCGACTGGCGGTCACCACGCGCGCCCGCCGGTCCGGCTACACGGCAAGCCCGCGCAGCGTCCGCACGAGGTCGACCGCCAGCCGCGCTTTGGGCACCCAGGCGTCGGCCTGCAGGCGCAGCGCCGCTTCGCCGTAGTGGGGTTCGGTGTCGCTGGTGGTCACGACCACCCGAAAGCCATGACGCGCCCGCAGGCGGTCCAGCACCGCCCGCTCGGGCCCCAGGCAGGTCCGCAGATCGACGACCAGTACGTCGGCCGGCTCGTCCGCGCCACTCGCGTACTCCCGCAGCGAGCGGGCGTGTCCGACGATCCGGATGCCCGCGACGCTACAGAGCAGGTTGGCGATCGCCGCGTGGATCTCGGGTAGGGGGTCGATGATGGCGACGCGCAGCGCCTCGGTCATGGCCGGTCGGCTCAACCATACGCGCAAAGCGGGCACCCGTGAATCGGGCCCTCGCCCGATGAACGGCGCCGCCCGGGCCGTCCCGGCCCGCTGGCCGACGGGAAGATCGGGCCGGCGCCCGATCGGGATTCCGCAGTGCGGCCGATGGCGGGCGTCTGGGCCTCCGGGCTACACTGCTTGAGAAGGCTCGTTCAGGACGGCGCGTGGAGAGGGCGGTGCGCCATGCTGGTCCGTGACTGCATGACACCGGATCCCCGGACGATCGAGCCCGATGCGACGCTGGAGGACGCGCTGACCCTCATGCGGGTCCTGCGGGTGCGGCACCTGCCGGTGATGCGCGGGCACCGCCTGGTGGGCGTGGTGACCTGGACGGACCTGATGCCGGCCGCCCCGCCGATGGAGTCGCTCTCCGGCCGCCGGCTGGCTGCGCTGCTGAAACAGACCCAGGTGCGCGACGTGATGACCCCGGATCCGCTCACGGTCGCGCCCGACGAGCCGGCGGAAGCCGCCGCGCGGCTGCTGCGGGATCGCAAGATCGGGTGCCTGCCGGTGGTAGAGCAGGAGATGCTGGTGGGCATCGTGACCGAGAGCGACCTGTTCGACGCGCTGATCCACATGCTGGGGGGCGACCTGGCCGGGCTGCGCGTCACCGTCGAGCTCCCCGCGGGCCTGACCGACCTGGCCAGGCTGGCAGGGGCCCTGCAGCAGCGAGCACGGCCCGACGAGCCGGTGGCGCTCAGCGCCCGGTTCGACGGCACGGGGCGCCGGGCGCACCTCCGGGTGGCGACCCCAGCCCCCCTTGTGGTGGCCGAGCACCTGGCCGCAGCCGGGTACGAGGTGTCGTACCTGCGCATCGACCGGTCCGCGCGGGGGCCCCGCGTCCACGCGAGGTGAGGACCCCGGCGTGGCGTGATCGCGCCGCATCGCCGTCGAAGGCGTGCGGGAGCGCCTGCGGCACCGATCCGATGAAGGGAGGACGCACGGCGGAGACGATGAGCCGTGCGCGCCGTCTCCGCTGTGCGTCGGCGCGGTTCTCGGTGCGGGCTGGGGCTCAGACTACCCTGGCCGCGGCCTCGCGCAGGATGGCGTCGGTATGGCTGGTGCCCAGCAGGTCGGCGCCGGCCTCCAGCAGCGCGACCGCCTCGGTGTAGGTGCGGATGCCACCGGCGGCCTTGACGCCCAGCCGTCGCCCTACCACGCGGCGCAGCAGCGCCACGTCGGCCACTGTGGCCCCCGCGGGACCGAAGCCCGTGCTGGTCTTGACGTAGGCAGCTCCGGCGCGGGCGGCGATCCGGCAGGCCAGGCGCTTCTCGGCGTCGGTGAGGTACGCCGTCTCCAGGATGACCTTCACCGGCCGGCCGCGCGCGGCGTCGACCACACTGCGGATCTCGTAGAACACCGTGGCGAGATCGCGGTCGCGCAGCGCGCCCAGGTCGAGGACCACGTCGACTTCCTCGGCGCCGTGGGCGATCGCCTCACGGGTCTCCGCGACCTTGGTGGCCACCGTGTGTCCGCCGTGCGGGAACCCGACGACGGTGACGACCTTCACGGACGTCTCGGCCAGTTCCCGGGCTGCGAGCGTCACGTGGCAGGGCTTGACCACCAGGGCCCGCACGCCCCACCGCACGGCGGTCTGCACGCCGATCAGGACGTCCTGGCGGGTGGCCTGCGGGTGCAAGACGGCGTGCTCGAGCCGTCTGGCGAGGGCTGTGGCGTTCACGGAGATCTCGCGGCGGGCATTCACCGGCGGGCGGCGCGCCGAACCAGGTCGTCCCCCCACGCGCTCATGACCGCCGCTCGCCT
>CAZGNA010000004.1:0-44340 GCA_964526945.1 uncultured bacterium | reverse complement strand
CGCCCTCGCGTCAACCATGAAGACCATTCGGGATCACGCCGGATCCAGGTTTATTGCTCAGTTCCCCACCTCTGAGCAATACCCGGGCTGCCCGATATGCCGGCGGGCATAAGTACTCGTGGGTCGTCTCCCCATCCCAGGATTCTTCTGGTGCGTTACTCCGGTGTTTTCCAAGGGGCAGCGCCTAGGACAGTTGCTCGACATCGCCTGGCCTCGATTCCGCGAAAAAACCGGAGGAATACGTGCGTTCTCAGGGGATTTGCAGCCCTGACGGCTCCTATCGCACATTTGTTCGGTATAGGGAGGGTTGTGATACGCATATGTGTTCGGTATAGTTCTGGCGGAGGTGGTCCGGTGCGAAAAGGGCTGACTCGCCGCCAGCGCGAGGTCTTCGAGTTCGTGGTAGACAGCATCAAACGGAAGGGCATCGTGCCGTCGGTCCGTGAGATTGGAGCGGCGCTCGGGGCGCACTCGCCGTCTACCGTACACCACCATCTGGCGGCGCTGGAACGCAAGGGGTACCTCCGCCGTGGCAGCGACCGCATGCGGGTGCTGGAGATCACCGACCGGCGTTGGCCTGCCAGCGACGACGTGGCGCTGGTGCCTCTGGTGGGCCGCGTGGCGGCTGGCGCGCCCGTTCTGGCCGATGAGCACGTGGAGGAGATGATCCCCGTCCCCAGACGGTTCGTGGGCTGGACGGAGCAGAGCTTCCTCCTCACCGTGCGCGGCGACAGCATGGTCGGGGCCGGGATCTACGACGGCGACCTCGTAATCGTGCGGTGTCAGGATACGGCATCGCCGGGTGACATTGTCGTGGCCCTGTTGGGCGACGAGGCGACGGTCAAGCGGCTGGCGTGCCGCGACGGGCAGCCCTATCTGCAGGCGGAGAACCCCGCGTACCCACCGGTCCTCGGCCCATTCGAGATCCTGGGGAAAGTCGTGGGGTTGCTACGTCGGTACCCCGTCGGAGGGGCGATGTGAACCGATTAGCCGTCGCGGGGATGCGCGGGCGGCACGCAAGTGGTGTGCGCTGCGCGTCGCAGTCGGAGGACACCCCGTCGGACGAGGGGTGCACGCCGCGTGGCTGGCCCCCAGGCGGCTGGTCTGCAGCCGACGGCACCGGCGCCGGAGAAAGCGGTGCCGGGCGCACTGCTGTGCGCGGTCGCGCGAGCCCACGATGGTGCCCCGTGGTGCTGGCGGAGGTATGGGTGGGGTTCGCTGACGACCATCGGGCCGTGGGGCTGAAGGTCCTGCTCCTGGCGTTGTGTGTGTTGATGGCGGCGATGCTGGAGGGGGCACCGCCGTGGTAGCACCGCAACCTATCGGTGACCCGCTGCATGTCACGGCCGCGGCGCGCCCGGCACCTGATGGGCGTCTGACTCTTGCGGTCGTGCTCAGGTACCCTGACAGCGGCGCTCGCCGCGTGCTGGTTCGTACCGTGCATCCCAACCGCACGCCAGCGCCGCACCGGGCCGTGCTGGCTGCGTTGTGGGCAGCACGGCGGGCCGGAGCGCGCCGGGTGGTCGTTGAGGTCGATAACGGCGATGTCGTGGCGCAGGTGACCGGGCAGGTGGAAGCACCACCGGCCGCCGTAGCGGCGGTGCTCCAAAGCCGTGCGTTGCTCAACGCGTTCGATGCGGCAACACTCCGGTGCATCCCGGACGAAGACAACGACGCCGTCTTCGCAGCCGCGGCCATGAGGGGCGCACGCGTGCCCGTCTACCGCGACCTACCGTTGTGGGCAACCTCCTGACCGTTTGGGATCCTGGTCGCGCGCGTCGGATGAAGGTACGTTTTTTGCCAGGTGGTCCGTGCAGACCCCACGTCGCGGTTCGCCGTGAAGGGCCCGTGCACCCCGTGCACCAGGACGGGCTCGCCCGCCCCTCTGTCGTTAGGATCCCAGAAGGCGCTGAACGCGCTCGACCAACTGGCCTACGGTGAACGGACGGCCGAGCACGCGGCAGGGAGGCAGGTGAGCCACTTCCTGTCGCTCGAGGGCGCCGACCAGAACCAGCAGGCGTTCCGGGGAGTCGCCGAGGAGGTCGCGGAGCGCATCGCCGTTTTCGGCGAGTCCGACCAGGTCCACGATCACCAGACGCGGGCTCACCCCCGCGCGCAGCAGGGCCCGTGCGTGACGAGCCCGAGGTACGGCCATGACCTCGTATCCCTGTTCCAGCAACTCCGCAAGAGCGAACGCCCGCAGGCGGTGGTCGGGAATCACCAGGAGAACATCCACGTCGTCGGCCATCGGTGCCGCCACCTGCTACCACACATTCTCTTCCGCAAAACACGGCCCTGTCTGGTACCTATCGCAACGCGAGGCTGGCCGGATCAAGATGCGGTTCGTCCCCGCAGACCAATGAGAGGCGGTCCGGCGAGGGGTGACCGTTTTCCAACCGCATCGCCAGCAGGGCGGCGGCTGGTCGCACAGAATCTGGCGCGCCTCCACCATAGGCGGCGGCAGGGACGGCGCGGGCGATGATCCGGCGGTATGCGCCTCATCGAAGCGGGCAGTGGGACGCTGGGGCGATGTGACGGTGCAACGGTTCTGAGGAGGGTCCTGGTGTCGCCTGTTGGTGGCGTTCTCACGGCTGCGTAGTTCGCAGCGCCGCGCCGGGCACTACCGGCGGGAGGCGCGGAGGGGTCATCGACGTGCGTGCAGAACGTCCCCACCTGCCAAGATGTCCCTGGGGTCCGAGCGCGCAGCACGCCATCTCGACGAGGGGGAGCGGCACCTCGAGGCCGGCGAGTGGGAGGCGGCGGAGGCTGCCTTTCGGCGTGCCATCGAGAGCGATGGGTCGTCCCACGTCGCCTATAGCAAGCTGGGGGTCGCGCTGGCCCGGCAGCGACGGCTGGACGAAGCCGAGCAGGCGTTCGCGAAGGCGGTGAGCCTCAACCCGCGGTACGCGCCTGCCTGGAGCAACCTGGGGAACGTCTACCGTGAGACCGGCCGTCTGGACCAGGCCCTGGAGGCCTACCGGCGCGCCATCGCCGCAGATCCCGACTACTGGATCGCGCACCAAAACCTTGGGGGGCTGTACAAGCAGCTTGGCCGCACCGCCGAGGCGATCGCGTCGTTGCGGAGAGCGACCAAGTTGTCGCTGCGGGCCAGCGTGCGGCCGCCCCGGACCGGTGAGGGGCGCCGGGTGGGCTGTCTGGGCGTGGTTGTGCTGCTCCTGGCCGTGGTGGTCGGGATCGGTACACTGCTGGCTGGGTTCTGAGGGCCGGCCCGGTCGGCCGGTGCAGCCGCTGATTCAGGGTCTGTGCGCACGCGGAGAGCTGGGCCCCGGCCCTGCCGGAACGCGCTGCCGGCGACGGCGCTGCTACTGGGGCCCATCTGCGTGGCGGCCTCCGCTGGGGGCTCTTTGGGGAATAACCCTGACCGGTACGCCGGTTTGATCGAACCGGTGTCTCAAGCCAGTGGCCCCGGTGCGCGGACGGACGCGAAGGACAGCGGAATGACCGTCCGTCCGGGGCTCCGGTCCGATGGTGCGCCGGATGCACCACGGAAACGAAGTGCTTTCGAGGAGGATGACTGCGGATGGCCAAGCCCGTAGCGGTGACGGAGCAGACGTTCGAGCAGGAAGTGCTGCAGGCCAACCTGCCGGTGCTGGTGGACTTCTGGGCGGAGTGGTGTGGACCCTGCCGGTTGATCGCGCCCATCGTGGAGGAGCTGGCCGGCGAGTACGCCGGCCGCCTGAAAGTCGTGAAGGTGGACGTCGACGACAACCAGCACCTGGCCATGCGCTACAGCATCATGAGCATTCCTACCCTGGGAGTGTTCAAGGGCGGGCAGATGGTGGAGCGGATCGTCGGCTACATGCCCAAGGCAGAGTTGAAGCGTCGCATCGAGAGCGCGCTCCAGACCAAGGTCGGGTAACGGCAAGTCCCTGCGGGGCGGGCGGTTATGCACGGCGGGTCGACGGCGGGTCGTCGAACCGGCGGACGCAGTGCCCGAGGGAGCGCACTCCCGCGCCGCCGGGAACCGCGATTACGGACGTCCGCTACCGGCGCGGATGGTAGCGCACCCCCGCCCCGCCAGCGATCCCATCAGCCGGTCGAGCCGCCGGATCGGGCCAGAGTGCCTCAGGGGGAACGCGTCACCGGTCCTGGTGCTGGAGCCAGCGCTCCGCGTCGATGGCCGCCATGCAGCCGTAGCCGGCGGCGGTGACGGCCTGGCGATACGTGTGGTCGTGCACGTCGCCGGCGGCGAATACCCCTTCCACGCTGGTCATGGAACGGTCGCGCAGCTTGATGTAGCCCGCGTTGTCTAGCTCCAACTGGCCGCGGAACAGCGCCGTGTTGGGCACGTGGCCGATGGCGACGAACACGCCGTCGGTCCTGCGTTCGGTCACGGCGCCCGACTGCACGTCGCGCAACCGGACGGCCTGCACCACGCCGTCCCCGACGATCTCTTCGACGACCGTGTTCCAGACAAACGTGATGGCGGGGTGCTTGAACGCCCGCTCCTGCATGATCTTGCTGGCGCGGAGCCGGTCGCGCCGGTGGATCACCGTCACCGACCTGGCCAGGTTGGCCAGGTACAGCGCCTCCTCCAGGGCCGAGTCGCCACCGCCGACGACCACGACGTCCTTCTTGCGGAAGAAGAAGCCGTCGCAGGTCGCACAGGTGGACACCCCGCGGCCCATCAGCCGCTCCTCGCCGGGGACGCCGAGCATCCGCGCCGAGGCGCCGGTGGCGACGATCACGGCCCGGGCCGCGATGCGCTCACCCGACTGGGTAGTAATGACGAACGGCCGGCGACTGAAGTCCACCGCGGTGGCGTCCTCGGTGCGGAACTCTGCCCCAACCCGCTCGGCCTGCTTGCGCATCGCCTGCATGAGTTCGGGCCCCATGATGGCGTCGGGGAACCCCGGGTAGTTCTCGACCAGGGTGGTCAGCATCAGCTGGCCTCCGGCCTGGGTCCCCTCGATCACCAGCGGCGCCAGGTTGGCCCGGGCGGCGTAGATGGCCGCAGTGAGGCCGGCCGGACCGCCGCCCAGGATGACAACGTGCCGCATGTCAGTGTTCGCAGTGTTCATTGCCGCTTCCGTTCCCCCGCAGTGCCGGCTTGGTTGGTCGCCACGGCCGCCGGGACCGTATGATCGTGCGGCGCCCTCGTGATGGGCGTGCAGGACGGATCAGCGGACCAGCTGGCGCGCGAACCGTCAACCATAGTGTAGCCGACTACACAATAACCGATCGGCCCGGCACCCTATTCCAGTAAAGTCCGCTGCGGTCGTACCGGGTGAATCCGCGGCTGAGTCTCAGCCTGAACTGGGCATCGAACGCCCGTGGAGGCCGTCGGAGTCCGTCGGCGGTGGGACGCGGTTGTGGTCTTGCGGCGGATTTCCGCCTCCTCCGTTTGGAGGAGGCTGGGTCCGCCGCACAGGGGACGCCGCGCTCCCGTGCCGGCGGAAGGTCCATATCCTCTCCCTGCTTCGGCAATTCCGTCGCGCGGAGAATGGCCACGCGCGCAAGGCTCTGTATGCTGGAGACGCGCTCCGGGGTCGCGATCGAGTCAGGATACGACACCACGGCGGAGGTGGACCTTGGCTACCTCCCAGATTACGGTGCGGGCGCGCGACTGCGTGCCGCGCGCCCGGGGGGCATCGGTGATCGGCGAGACCCTCGCCTACCGCGGGCACGAGTGGATGGTGGTCGGTGTGTTCATGGGTCTCGACCCGGTGACGACCGAAGTTGAGGAGTACCTGGTGTTGGAGCAACGCCGGCCGCTGTGGACAGCGGTGTCTGAGGTATCGTGAAGCCTTTGGAGGCGCCGTGAGAACGAGTGCCGGCAGGCATACGCTCAAGGTGGCTCATAGGTCTCCGAGGTCTTCGAGATACGGCGATACGTCGGCGACGGTATGGCGACGGTATTTCGAGATTTCGAGGCGGTACGTCGACGAGGGAAAGGGACGAGGGAAAGGAGGGAGAGCCGTGAGGGACCCGTGGCGATTGTGCGCTGCCCTGGTGGCGGTGGTGCTTGGCGTGGTCTTCCCCGCCGACGTCCTGCAGGGCTCGGACGCAGGGCGCGTGATGGCCCAGCCGGCGCCACAGCCACAGCAGTACATCCTGGGGCCGGGTGACGTTGTGGAGGTGGCTGTGCTCGGCGAAGCTGAGCTGTCGCGCACGGCAGCCGTGCGGCCCGATGGCAAGATCAACCTGCCGCTCATCGGTGATGTGGAAGCGGCAGGATTGACGCCGGTGCAGCTGGCCGAGCGGATCACGACCCTGCTGCGCCTGTACCTGCGCAACCCCCAGGTTTCCGTCTCCGTGACGCAGTTCCGCGTCGAGCGCTCCTATGTGTACCTGGTGGGGCAGGTCGCGCGGCCGGGCCCCGTGGAGATCCAGCGGGGATGGACCGTGATGGAGGTCATGGCCGTGTCCGGGGGCGTGACGCCGCGGGCGGCGCTCCGGCGGGCCCAGATCATCCGGCGGTCCACTGGGCAGACCATCCCCGTCGACCTGGAACGGCTGCTGCTGCGTGCCGACCGGTCGGCCGACGTCCCTGTCGAGCCGGGGGACATCATTATGGTGCCCTCGCTGCAGTACCGGGTGCTGGTGCTGGGGGCGGTGCGCGCGGCCGGGGCCTACGACCTTGACGAGGGCGCCCGGATCCTGGACGCCCTGGCACTCGCCGGTGGCCCGGATCCCCGGTCGGGGATGCGCAGCATCGGCGTGGTTCGCAACGTGGCGGCCAGCGAGAAACCGCACGTGCTGACGGTGGACATGATCAAGATCCTGGCCGGTGATGCGTCGCACAACGTGCCGCTCCAGGACCGGGACGTGATCTACGTGCCGGAGGGGCCCATGTTCTCCTGGAGCAACATCCTGGCAGTGCTCTCGGGCCTGAACCTGTTTCGCGCGTTCTTTGGCCTATGAGAGCCGTTCGTGGCGTGAGGGGCGCAAGGGAAAGGCGCACCACACACGTGGGAACGGGCACGTGACAAGCTCCGGGAGCACGCTGGGGAAGGGCGAGAGCCGGTACCGAAGCGAGAGGTGACATCATGAGCACTCAGGCGGTGGACCTGCGGCACTACGTGCGGGCGATCGCCAGCCGGATGTGGCTGATCGTCCTCGTGGCAGCAGTGGCGGTTGGCGCCGTCTACTGGCAGGCAGGCGGTGCCCCCACGCAGTACACGGCGTCGGCCACGATGATGGTGTCGGCGCCCATGGTGAGCTCGCCCGTGAACGTGCTCGGCGAGGGCGAGTTCAAGACGAGTTTCGACATGGCGGTGGCCGATATCACCCATTTGCTCACCAGTCGGACAATCGCCGAGCGCGTCTCCGAGAAGCTCAAACTCACGAGTCCGGGTTACGTGCAACGGTCGGTGCGGGTCACGCCCGTGCGGGGCACGTCGTTCATCCGCGTCACGGCCAGCACGACGTCGCCCGACCTGTCGGCGAACCTCGCCAACGCGGTAGCCGAGGAAGGCATCATCTACTTCCGGCAGGCCAATCGGGCCAGCACGACGGAGGCGCGCCGGTACATCGAGGAGCAGCTGGAGCGCGCCCGGGCGAAGTTGCTGGCGTCGGAGCAGGCGATTCGGGCGTTCAAGGAGCGCCGGCAGCAGCTCCCCAGCGGCGAGGCGATCTCCTCGCAGCTCTTGCAGGTGCAGACCGAGCTCGACCAGGTCGAGGTGGCACGACGCGAGAACGAAGCGCGGATCGCCGCCGCCAAGGCGCGCATCGCGCGGGAGCAGGAGATCGTGGTCGCGTCACGCGCCACCATCGAGAACCCCGCGTTCCAGCGGATCCAGCAGCGGCTGATCGAGCTGGAGATTCAGCGCGCCCAGATGGCGCAGATCTACACGCCGCAGCACCCGCGGATGGAGGCGGTGATGCGCGAGATCGCCGACGTGCGCGGACGATTGATGCACGAAGCCCGCACGAGCATCGCCCAGGAGATCACCCAGACCAACCCGATCCGGGCCCGGTTGGCCAACGACCTGCTGGGGCTGGAGGTGGAACGGGTGGCGCTCGACGCCCGGGTCGCCGGGCTGCAGGCCGTTCAGCAGCGACGGCGTGCCGCCGCCATGACGGTCCCGGCGGCGGAGGCCGAGCTGAACCGCCTGATCCGGGAGCAGCGGGTGCTGGAGGCCAACTACACCACCCTGGCCGCGCGGTACCAGGAGATCCTGCTGCGGGAGCACCAGGCAGGATTCTTCCCCGCGGGCGTGCAGGTGTTCGAGGCGGCCATCCCGCCCGAGCAGGCCGCACCCACGGCGCTGCCCAAGACCGCTACCGCGGCCGGCCTGGCGGGGCTGGTGCTCGGGGCCATGGCCGCGCTGTTCCTCGAGGCGATCGACGACCGGGCCCGCAGCGCGGACGACGTCGAGCGCACCTTTGGGGTCCCCGTCCTGGCCCAGATCCCGGCGCATGGTCGTGCTCACCCGATCCCGTCCGGGGCGGGCCTGGCCTTGCTGGTGATCCTCGCGGTGATCCTCGTTGCGGGCGCTGTGTGGGCGGGGCCGCAAGGTGCGGGCAGTGTCGTCCGAGAGGTCACCGGCACCGTGGGGAATCTGCTCGCAGCGGTGACCGGCCGGTAAGCGCTGGCGGGACGAGAGGGAGGAAGACAGCGATGCGGAGGAACGGGTTCGTGACGATTGCGGCAGTGGGGCAGAACACGCCGTTCGCGGAGGCCTACGGACTGCTCCTGGCCAGCGTGCTGCTGGGGAAGAACGGTGGGACGCCACCGTCAGTCGTGGCCGTCACAGCGCCTCACGCAGGTGAGGGTACGTCGACGACCGCCCTGAACCTGGCCATGATGATGGCGCAGACCGGACGCTCGACCGTGCTGGTCGATGGGAATCTGCGGGTCCCCGACCTGCACAGGGCGTTCAAGCTACCCGCAAGCCCCGGGTTGGCCGAAGCGCTGGCCGGGCAGGCGGAGTGGAGTCAGGTGGTACAGACGACCGGCACGCCCGGCCTGACGCTGGTGCCAGCCGGGAAGTTGCAGACGCCCGTGCAGTTCCTGCTGGCGCCAGCCCGATTGCAGGCGGCGTTTGCGGGGCTGCGTCAGCGGTTCGAACTGGTCGTGGTGGATGCCCCGCCGGTACTCCGGTATCCGGACGCCCTGCACATCAGCAGGTGCGCGGACGGTGTGCTGGTGGTGGTGTCGCCGCACCGCTCCTCGCGACGTGACCAGCAGGAGACGCGGCGGTTGCTGGAGCGGATCGACGCTCACGTGCTCGGCACGGTGTTGAACCGGGTCCCGGTGGCAGAGCACGCTCCGCTGGCTGGCGTGCTGTAGCCCGGAGAGGAGAGAGCGGTTCCAGCGATGGGAGACGAGGGGGCGGCGGGCAGCCACGTGAGGGAACAGGCGCTGACGCGTGGTGCGCCGGTTCCGGAGGCGTCCGCGGCGGCAGAAGTGCAAGGACACGACCCTGCCTGGTATGCGGTGCAGACGAAACCCCGACAGGAGGAGCGGGTGCTGTACTGGATTCGCCGCCGCGCTGCGTTGCCGGTGTTCCTGCCGAAGGTGGAGCACCTGCGCCGGCGCGGCGCTCGCCGCCTGCTGCACGTCGAGCCGCTCTTCCCGTCGTACGTGTTCGTGCGGATGGTGCTCGAACCGCGTACCTGGCAGGCCGTCAAGTGGGCGCCAGGGGTCAGGCGCATCCTGGGGGCCGACGATGTGCCGACACCGGTACCCTCCGAGGCCATGCGGCTCCTGCTGGAGCGATGTGGTGATGCGGGGACCGTTCGGTGGGCGCCGGCGTTTCGTCAGGGTGAAACAGTACGTGTCGTCCACGGACCGTTCGAGGGCTTGATAGGCATTCTCGAGCGGCCCGCAACGCGGAGCCACCGGGTGCGGGTGCTGTTGCAGTTGCTGGGATGTCCCACGCCGGTGGAGCTGGACGTGGCTGACATCGAGCGCGTGGCATAGGAGCACGATCCCCGACCGCGACCGACGTTGAACGGTCGGGGTTACACCTGAGCGTACAGCGTACGGACCTTCCGGCCGGCTTCCGGGGAGGAAGCCGGTGTCGCCGGAACGGCGGAGCTATGGCTGCTCACCTCGCGACGATTCTCGACCCCCCTGCGGCACTGGGGCCCGCGGAGTTCGACGACCTGGTGCACACGCGCCGGGCGCGGATCGCCGTCATCGGTCTGGGCTACGTGGGGCTGCCGCTGGCGGTGGCGTATGCCCGGGCGGGTTTCCGCGTGCTGGGGGTCGACATCGACACACGTAGGGTGGAGACAGTCATGCGTCGGCAGACGCCCATAGGCGAGGTGTCGGCGGCCGAGCTCGCCGCGGTCGTGGCCTCGGGGCACCTGAGGAGCGACGCGTCGTATGCGGGGCTCTCCAGCGCGGACGTGGTGTTCATCTGCGTGCCGACCCCGTGCACGCGCAACAAACAACCCGACACCTCGAGCATCGCTGCGGCCGCGCGCGGCGCAGCGCAGCAGCTGCGCCCCGGCCAGCTCATCGTTCTGCGCAGTACCAGCTACCCGGGGACCACGGAAGAACTGGTCCTGCCCATCCTGGCGTCCGGCGGGTTCGTCCCCGGGCGGGACTTCTTCCTGGCGTTCTCGCCGGAACGCATCGACCCCGGGCGGCGGGACTACACCGTGGAGAACACGCCGGTGCTGGTGGGAGGGATCGACGCCGAGAGCACCCGGCGTGCGGCGGTGGTGCTGGGCGCCCTGGGGCCGCAGGTGATCACCCTCTCGTCGCCCGCGGCGGCCGAAATGGCCAAGCTGCTGGAAAACGTGTTTCGCAACGTCAACATCGCGCTCGTCAACCAGCTGGCGATGTTGTGCGACCGCATGGGCCTCGACGTCTGGGAGATCGTCGAGGGGGCCGCCACGAAGCCCTATGGGTTCATGGCCTTTCACCCCGGCCCGGGGGTCGGTGGGCACTGCATTCCCGTGGACCCCTACTACCTGGCGTGGAAGGCGCGCGAGTACGACTTCCACATGGACTTCATCGAGCTGGCCGCGCGGGTCAACGAGGAGATGCCCTACCACGTGGTTACCAAGACTCTGCTGGCCCTCAATGGAGGGCGCGGACGTGGAGCCGCGCTGCGCGTGCTGGTGCTGGGCGTGACGTTCAAGCGCGACATCGACGACTACCGGGGTTCGCCCGCGCTGAAGATTATCGAGCTCCTGGCGCAACGGGGTGTTCGCGTCTCCTACCACGATCCGTACGTGCCCCGGCTGACGGTGGCCGGGCAAACGTACACGAGTCGTCCCCTGACCGCGGCCACGGTGCGCGCTGTCGATGGTGTGCTGATCGTGGCCGATCACTCGTGCGTGGACTACGGCTGGCTCGTTCGTCACGCCCGGGTGGTGGTGGACACTCGAAACGCCACCCGCGGCGTTGGTGGGGGACTTGCCAGGATCGTGAAGTTGTAGGGGCGTTCCTGGTGGACATCTCTGGGTAGCAGGTTGACGATGCACAGCAAGTTTGGCAGGCTGACTTCCGCGCGCACGGTGGGCAGAGCGTGCAGCTGCCGACAGTAAGCGTCATCGTTCCCACCTACAACAGACGCGAGTCCTTGCGGCGGGCGTTGGATACGGTATTCATGCAGGAGGGTCTCGACCGGACGTTTCGCGTCGAAGTCCTCGTGGTCGACGATGGCTCGACGGATGGTACGCCGGACGCCGTACGCGCGTACGACAAGGTGCAGTACCTCCGTCACGATGTCAACCGTGGGCCGGCGGCGGCGCGCAATACGGGACTCGCGGCAGCGACGGGAGAGTACGTGGCGTTCTTGGACGACGACGACCTGTGGCTTCCCCACAAACTGCGGACACAGCTGCGCCGGCTGGTGGACGATCCGTCCGTTGGTCTCGTGTACAGCCAGGTGCTGGTGCAGACCAGTCGCGGCGACTTCGTGTGGCCGTACTGGACGCCCGAGGGTTCGGTACTGCCTGCGCTCCTGCGAGGGCCGTTCCTGAACATGGATGCGGTGCTCCTGCGGCGCGAGGTCGTGGAGGCCGCGGGGCGCTTTGATGACGGGTTGCGGCTGTTCGAGGACACAGACTTTTGGTTCCGTATCGTGGCAGCGACGCAGGTGCGCTACGTACCGGGTGTTGTCGCTCTCTACCAGGTCAGTACGGAGCGCGGCTGGGCACGTCTCCCGTTGCCGGTACGAAGGTGGCGGGGTCGCCTTGGAATCGGTATCCGCACCATTGGACGAGCGGTGCGGTGGGCGTCATCGCTGCGGTCGGGGAACTGATGGGCGTGCAACCCAGGCTGCGTGTTTCGGCGGAACCGTGCTGCGCGTCTTGCAGGTGATCCAGCAGGGGCAGCTCCGGGGCGCCGAGGTGTTCGCCCTGGACCTGTCCCGTGCCCTGGCGGCGCACGGCTGGCGGGCCACGGTGTTGAGTCTGGGGTCCGTGGATGGTGCCTACGCCGATGCCGCGATGCAGGCCGGGGTCACGGTGGAACAGCTCGTGTCCGGGCCTACTGGGCGGCGGGGTCTCGGCACCCTGCTGCGGCTGCGGCGGGCCATCGAGGGTGGCGGATACACTCTCGTGCAGGCCAACGGGGCAGGCACGCTCAAGTATCTGGTTCTGGCGCGGCGCCTTGGCGGCAGTGCCTGCCCGCTGGTTTACCGCGCCATTGGCATGGGGTCGTACTGGCGGCGCGGGTGGGCGCGGGGCGTGGCGTACCGCTGGCTGCTGCGCCAGGTCGACAGGGTCGTCGCCGTATGCCAGGCGGTTGCGGCTGATCTCGTTGCGACCTCGGCCGTGGATCCGCGGCGGCTCACGGTCATCCCCAACGGTGTCGAGCCGGCGCGGGTGTTGCGCGCGCCGCGCACGCGAGAGCACGTGCGCGCAGCGCTGGGCGTCGGGCCGCAGGACTGTTTGCTGGTTGCGGTAGGCAGCCTGGCGCCCGAAAAGAATCCGGGTGCGATTGTCGAGCTGGTGGCAGCGTGTCGACGCCGGGGGCTGCCGGTGCGCGGCCTCCTGGTGGGGCACGGTCCGTTGCTGGGCACGCTGCAGGCCGCGATCGTCCGCGAAGGACTCGACGGTGCGGTGCGCATCGTGCCTCCGCAGGCGGACCTTGGGAACTACCTGGCTGCCGCGGATCTGCTCGTGTTGCCGAGCCGCAGCGAAGGCATGCCTGCGGCGTTGATCGAGGCCGGCCTGGCCGGTGTGCCCGCGGTGGCCTACGCCGTGGGCGGTGTCGCCGAGGTCATCGATGACGGGGTGACCGGTGTCCTGGTGCGGGCGGACGACACCGACGGGCTCCAGCGGGCGACCGTGAACCTGGTCGAGGCGCCCCAGCGTCGGGCGGCTATGGGGCAGGCGGCACGTCAGGCGTATCGGCGGTTCGAGATCATGCGCATCGTGTCGGCGTATCAGGAAGTCTACCGGCAACTCGTGGAGGCTGCGCGGGTGCGCCCGGACACGGCCCGGCGGTGGCAACGATCCGGCCACGTGCGTGGGGAGGCGTAACGATGAAGACCGTGATTCTCGCCGGTGGGTTTGGCTCCCGACTGTCCGAGGAAACCACCCTGCGGCCCAAGCCCATGGTGGAGGTCGGAGGCCGTCCGATCCTCTGGCACATCATGAACATCTATGCGTTCCACGGCATGACCGAGTTCATCGTCGCTGCCGGCTACCGCGCCGAGGTGATCAAGCAGTATTTCTGCTCGTTCTACGCCATGCACAACGATGTCACGGTCGATCTGGGGACCGGCGACGTCGTGGTCCACAGGAACGGGCGTCCCTACAACTGGAAGGTGCACATCGTCGACACGGGACTGTACACGCAGACGGCCGGCCGGTTGAAGCGGGTGCGCACCTGGCTCGGTGAGGATCGGACGTTCATGTTCACTTACGGCGACGGCGTTGCCGACATCGACCTTCACGCGCTCCTGCGGTTCCATCGAGAGCACGGGCGGCTTGCCACGGTCACCACGGTGCGCGTGCCCGCGCGCTTCGGACGGATCGCATTCGACGGTGACCGCGTGGTGGAGTTCTTCGAGAAACCGGAGCACGGCGAAGGGTGGATTAACGGCGGGTTCTTCGTGCTCGATCTCGGGGCGCTGGACTATATCAGCGGCGACGACGAGGTCTGGGAGCGGGACACAGTGGTGCGTCTCGCGCGTGACGGACAGTTGATGGGCTATCGGCACTACGGGTTCTGGTCGTGTATGGACACCCTGAAGGAGAAGCAGATGCTGGAGGAGCTCTGGGCGTCCGGGCGGGCTCCCTGGAGGATCTGGGAGCGTCAACCAGCGTCGGTGTGAGCCCTGTAGGTCGCCGCGACGAGTGCGGGGTGACACGGACGATGCGTGTGCTGATCACCGGAGCCCGGGGGTACATCGGGGTGCACCTGGCGTCGCTCTTGCTGGAGCGGGGGCACGAGGTCGTTGGCATCGACACGGGGTTCTACGTGGACACGGTGCTCTATGACGCTGCCCTGCAGGCCCCGCCGGTGCTGAAAGCGGACGTGCGGGTGCTCTCGGTGGACGATGTGCGCGGGTTCGATGCGTGCGTCCACCTGGCAGAGCTGTCCAACGATCCGTTGGGCGAGTTTCGTCCGGCATTGACCTACGACATCAACTACCGGGGCAGTGTTCGACTCGCGCGCCTGTGTAAAGCCGCCGGGGTGAGGCGCTTCGTCTACAGTTCGTCGTGCAGCGTTTATGGAACAGAGGACGGTGACGTCCGGACCGAGGAGTCGCCGGTCGCGCCGCAGACCGCATATGCACACTGCAAGGTGCTGGTCGAGCGCACCGTGGGAGCCCTCGCCGACGACGGCTTCTCCCCGGTCTTCCTGCGCAACGCCACGGCGTTCGGCGCGTCGCCCAGCATGCGGTTCGATCTCGTACTCAACAACCTGGCCGGGCTCGCCTGGACCACTGGCGTGATCGCCATGACCAGCGACGGCGCGCCGTGGCGTCCTCTGGTGCACGTGCAGGACATCTGCGCGGCCATGGTAGCGGTGCTCGAGGCCCCGCGTGAGGCGGTGCACAACGAGGTGTTCAACGTTGGCGACAACGGAGCCAACTACCGCGTGCGGGAGATTGCCGAGATCGTGGCGGCCGTGTTTCCGGGATGTCGCCTCACCTACGGTGTCGGGAGTGGCGATGCACGCAGCTACCGCGTGTCGTTCGACAAAATCCACGCGCGGCTACCGGCTTTTCGGTGCCGGTGGACCGTGGAAGCCGGCGCCCGCGAGCTGCGGGCGCTGTTCGAGCGCATTGGTCTCACGCACGAGACGTTCGAGCACCGAGCGTTCACCCGGCTGCGGCAGCTCCGGTACCTGGTCACAACGGGACAGCTGGATGCGGAGTTCTACTGGCGGGGCGCCGCAGCACGTCCGTGGCAGGACCGCGATGCAGGCGCGTCGATGCGCGGCCGGCTGGTGGGAGAGCGGAGTGCAGCGGATGCCACGCCCTGAGCACGGGGTGGAGGCCACAGCGTGATCTTTGTCCCCACGGAGCTTCCCGGCGTCTACGTGGTAGAGGTCGAGAAGCGCGAAGACCACCGTGGGTTCTTTGCGCGCGTGTGGTGCGAACAGGAACTCGCCACCGCGGGGCTGACTGGCCGACTGGCACAGGCCAACGTCGCCTACAACCGCCGGCGTGGTACGCTGCGGGGCATGCACTACCAGGCGCCGCCCCACGCGGAAGCCAAGCTGGTTCGGTGTACGCGCGGGGCCATCTACGACGTGGCGCTGGACCTGCGTGGGGATTCGCCGACGTTTGGGCGGTGGCTCGGCGTGGAACTGACGGCCCGGAACTACCGAATGCTCTACGTGCCCGAAGGTTGCGCCCACGGGTACCTGACGCTGGAAGACGACACCGAGGTGGCCTACTTCGTCTCCACCGCCTACACGCCGTCCCATGAGCGCGGGGTACGGTACGACGACCCGGCGTTTGGGATCCGGTGGCCCTTCGCGCCGGTGGTGATATCCGACAAGGACCGCGCGTGGCCGAATTTCGTCGGCGGCCACGTCATCGAGGGCAGCGAGCGCGGGTCGTCACGATGGTGATCGTTGATCGAGCGCTGGAGCGGCTGACTCGGGAAGGCCGGAGCATCCGCGTGGGGATGCTGGGTGCCGGGTTCATGGGCCGGGGCGTCGCCCTGCAGCTGGAGACGGTGGTGCAGGGGATCGAGCTCGTGGCGATCTGCGCTCGACGGCTCGAAGCCGCCGAGCAGGCCTATCGGGAAGCCGGACGTGCGACGGTGCGCACCGTGCGCGATGCGGTCGAGCTGGATGCCGCTGTGGCGCGGGGCGACGCGGCCGTGACGACGGTTCCCGAAGCGCTGGTGCGGGCGCGGGCGATCGACGTGATCCTGGACATGACCGGGGCTGTGGAGTTCGCCGCGCAGATGGCGATGCTGGCGGTGGAGGCTCGGAAGCACTTCGTGACCTACAGTGCCGAGATGGATGCCACGGTCGGCCCGCTGCTGAAGGCGCACGCTGACGACGCTGGCGTGGTCTATACCCTCGCGGATGGGGACCAGCCGGCAGTTACCATGAACCTCTTCCGGTTCGTCCGAGGTATCGGGGTGAAGCCCGTGCTGTGCGGGAACATCAAAGGCCTGCATGATCCGTACCGGAACCCCACGACGCAGGCCGAGTTTGCCCGGCGGTGGGGGCAAAACCCGCGCATGGTGACGTCGTTCGCCGACGGCACCAAGATTTCGTTCGAGCAAGCGGTGGTCGCCAACGCGACGGGGATGCGCGTAGGCCGACGCGGGATGTTCGGTCCGACGGTGATGGCCGGGACGCCGGTCGACCGGGCCGTGGAGTTGTTTCCGCGGCAGATGCTTCTGGAGGGGCCCGGTATCGTGGACTACGTCGTAGGAGCGGTACCGGCGCCCGGGGTGTTCGTGGTCGGGGTGCACGAACACCCCACGCAGCGGCGGTACCTCGAGCTGTACAAGCTAGGCCCGGGCCCCCTCTACTGCTTCACCCGCCCCTACCACCTGTGTCACTTCGAGGTCCACAACGCCATCGCCCGGGCGGCGCTGTTTCACGATGCCACGCTGGCGCCCGTGGGCGTTTTCGTCGAGGTGGTTGCGACCGCGAAGGTGGATCTGGTTCGGGGACAGGTCCTCGATGGCTGTGGCGGATACCTGGTCTACGGCCAGTGCGAGAACGCGACGACAGCACGCCGTGCGCGGTTGCTCCCCATGGGGCTGGCAGAGGGCTGCCGGCTCAAGCGAGGCGTTCCGCGGGACACGGTGTTGACGTTGGACGACGTGGACTTCCCGCCCGGCCGGTACGTGGACGCTCTGTGGCACCAGCAGATGGAGCAGTTCTCACTGCAGGCTGTATGAGCGCACCGAGCCGATGTCGACGCCAGCGGCGCGCCTGAAGGTCCTGCTCATGATCAAGGGTTTGGGTGTGGGTGGCGCCGAGCGTCTGTTGGAGCGGGCCATTCCATACCTCGACCGATCCCGTTACGACTACCGCGTGGCCTACCTGCTCCCGTGGAAGAGCGCGCTTGTGCCCGCGTTCCGGATGGCCGGGATTCCCGTGTACTGTCTGGGCTACGGCCGGGTGTGGGACGCCGCGGTGCTGGCGCGCCTCGTCCGACTGCTCCGGCGGGAGCGAATCGACCTGGTGCACGCTCACCTTCCCCTGGCGGGTATCCTGGCGCGGGTGGCCAGGGCAGGAGGCGGGGTCCGCTGGGTAGTCTACACCGAGCACAACGTGCCGGCGCGCTACGGGTGGGTAACGCGTTCGCTCAATGCCTTGACCTACGGCTGGAGTGATGCGGTGATTGCGGTATCGCAGCAGGTTGCCGCAGACGTCCGTCGCTACGCGCGAAACGGCCGGCCACGGCTGCTCACCATTCCCAACGCCGTCGATATCGTCTTAACAGACAACCATCCTGCTGACCGTGCGGCGGTGCGTCGCGAGTTCGGGTGGCCGGAGGACGCACGGCTGATCGTCAACGTGGCCAACCTGGTGCCCAAGAAGGGACACCAGTACTTGCTGGCGGCTGCCCAGCGGGTCCTGGCACACGACGCACAGGCGCGATTTCTGGTGGTCGGAAACGGTCCGCTGGCTGACGACCTGGTCGGCGAAGCCAGGCGGTTGGGACTGGACGGACGGCTGGTGTTCACTGGCTTTCGGCCCGATGCCACACGCCTGGTGGCTGCGGCCGACCTCTTCGTGCTGTCTTCTCTGTACGAAGGGTTGCCGGTCTCGCTCCTCGAGGCCATGGCGCTGGGCCGCGCCGTCATCGCAACGCGCGTGGGGGGGATTCCAGAGGTCGTCACCCACGGCGAGAACGGCCTTTTGGTCGCACCTGGAGATGCAGATGGCCTAGCCGCTGCGATGCTGGAGGTACTCAGGGATCCCGAGCGACGGGCGGCGTTGGGCCGACACGCCCGAAGCCATGCGCAGCGACGGGCAGGGATGGCCGAGATGGTGCGCTCCGTCGAGCAGGTGTACGCGGAGCTGGCAGGGACATGATCGCCACGGCGATCCGCGACTACCAGACCGCCGACGAGGAGGCCGTACTGCGGCTCCTGCGGGCGGCGTTAGGGACTGGTCGGGCGTTCGACCGAACAGCGGCGTTCTGGCGGTGGAAGCACTTCGAGAATCCTTTCGGTACCTCGTTGCTCCTGGTGGCGACCAACGGAGACGTGCAGGGCCTGCGGGCGTTTCTGCGGTGGCGTTTTCGGGGAGCGACGCGTACGATCTATGCTCTCCGCGCAGTGGACACGGCCACGCACCCCGAGTATCGACGTCATGGGGTCTTTTCGGCGCTGACCCGGCGCGCGGTGGAGCGGGCACGTGACGAGGGCGTCGACGTGATCTTCAACACCCCCAACGCCGTCAGTTTGCGTGGATACCTGAAACTGGGGTGGACGTTGGTGGGACGCCCCACGTTGTTGATCAAACCCCTGCGGCCGCGGCGGTTGGTGCGGTCGCTGCTGGGGCGGGATGGAGCAGGCAGCACGCCAGGCGTCGTGCGTGCCCCTGCGGTTCCCGCGGGGCAGTGGTTGGAGCATGCAGACGTCGGAGAGGTTCTTGGAGCCGACGATCGCTTGCGTGCTTCACAGGTTCGGACCGAGCGCAGTGCGGTGTTCATGCGCTGGCGCTATGCATCGACGTCGGCGCCGGCTTACCACGCGTGCTGGGTCGGAGACCGCGCGGTTCCCGAGGCTGTGGCGATTTTCAGGATGAATCGGCGCCAGGGGTTGCGGGAAGTGGTGCTTGCTGAGGTGTTGCTGCGCCGCGGCGCCGGCGGCGTGCCTGCCGTGATGCGCCGGCTTCAAACGGCTGTCGATGCCGACTACGTGGTTGCGTACGCGCCGCGTGGTTCGATCCACTGGTGGGGATTGGTGCGTGCCGGATTCGTGCCCCTGCCCGGCACCGGGCCGTACTTTGTCGTACGTCCGCTGTCTGCGGAAGCCGCCGCGCGCGCGCTGACGCGTTTGGCCCACTGGAACCTGTCGCTGGGCGACCTGGAGCTGTTCTGAGGGCGTCGGACGGATGCCGATGGAGGGTGTGACGACATGAGCATGCTGGTGGGAACCGCACCGGGAACGGGCCGCCTGCGAGCGGTAGGTGTGATCACGCTGGCGGTAGCCTGTGCCTGGGGCCTGGGCATGTTGCTCTCGGTGAAAGACCTGGAGACCGTGCGCGCCGCGGTCGTACTCAGCGCGTTGGTCGTGCTCTCGCTGCTCCTGTTCTGGGCGGTGAGCCGGACCGATTCCGAAGGGCCCCTGCTGTTCACAGTGCTCGTCACCAGTTTCGCTCTCAAGCTCCTGGCAGCGTACTTCCGCTTCTCGACAGGGTTGCTGGCCGACGCGTTCGTGTACGACAAGATCGGTCAGGGAATAGCGGCCACACTGGCCGCCGGCGAGTGGCCCGAGATGGACCGCTACTGGAGTACGGGGTTCGTGCGGTTGCTGACGGGGATGGTGTACCTGCTCACGGGTCCGACGTTGTACGGTGCCACGATCCTGTGGGCGTGGTTCGGGTTGATGGGTATGCTACTGTTCTACAAGGCCTTTGTCGTGGCGTTCCCAGACGGGAACCGCCGTCTGTACATGGTCTTGGTGCTCCTATATCCCTCCATGTTGCTGTGGACCAGCAGTCTTGGTAAGGACGCGTTGATGGTGCTGGCGTTGGGCATGGCGGCCTACGGAACTGCGCGGCTCCACCGGCGGGTGGATCCTCCCGGTCTGTGGT
The DNA here is from genome assembly GCA_964526945.1 of uncultured bacterium. Classification (GTDB taxonomy): domain Bacteria; phylum Sysuimicrobiota; class Sysuimicrobiia; order Sysuimicrobiales; family Humicultoraceae; genus Fervidifonticultor. The sequence goes on along the minus strand of CAZGNA010000004.1, from coordinate 24,212 downwards.
GGCTGACGCTGGGCACCGCCGGGGTGCTCATGGTCCGTCCGCACCTGGTGGGGGTGTTTCTGGTGGCTCTACTGGCGTCGGTGCTGGTGCGTTCCATTCGCGCCGGCCTGCTCAGCCCGGTGCTCCGGCTGGCGACTATTGCCGTGCTGGTTCCGGCAGCGCTGGCTGTGCTGAGTACGGCGGCCGGGTTCATTCGGCTAGAGAGCCTGACGGCGGAGGGCGTGGTGTCGTTCGTCGACGAGATGGCGCGGCGCACGGAACAGGGTGGGGCGGCATTTGCCCGGGTGAACCCGCGGACGCCGGCAGGGTTCGCCATGGGGGTACTGACAGTGCTCTTCCGGCCGTTCCCCTGGGAGGCGCACACGCTGTTTGCCCTGGTCGCTGCCATCGAAGGCATGGGGTTGCTGGCGCTCGTGGTGTGGCGCTGGCGGAGCATCGTGAAGGCGATCCGACGGTTCCGCGAGCACGCGTTCGCCGCGCTCGTGCTGGTCTACGTGGGACTGTTCCTGTTCTTCTTCGCCAGCATGGGGAACTTCGGCATCATTGCCCGCCAGCGCGTCCAGGTGTATCCGTTCGTGTTCATGTTGTTGGCGTACCTGGGGACGGTGCGGCCGTCCGGAGTCGTCCGGAGCCGTGGTTGATATGGAGATGCCCGTAACCGTATACTCCGCTGAGTATCGCCCGGCGCTGCTCCAGCAGCTGCGGGAAGTCGTGGCGCGCCGTGAGCTCTTGATCGTCCTGGTGCAGCGCGACCTCAAGGTGCGCTACCGTCAAACCGTGCTGGGCATGCTGTGGGCCGTCCTTCCGTCGGTGCTGCTCGTGGGGGTCTTCAGCGTGTTCCTGGGGCGTTTCGGCCGTTCCCTGAGCGGCGGGATGCCGTACCCGATCTTCGTGTACTCCGGGTTGTTGCTGTGGAACTTCTTTTCGTCAGCCATCTCTCAGGCCACGACAAGCATCGTGAGCCATCAGTCCGTCGTGGGGAAAGTGTGGTTCCCACGCGAGATCTTGCCGTGGGTGCCGGTAGTGGGTGCCGGGGTGGACTTCTTGGTGTCCACCGGAGTGTTCGTCGGGCTGATGGTCTACTACGATGTGCCGCTGACATGGACAGCGATCTACGCGGTACCGATCTTTCTGACCCTGGTGACGTTCACCGCCGGCCTCAGTCTGGTGTTTGCCGCTTTCAACACGTACTTTCGGGACGTGCGGTATCTCGTACCGTTGTTGCTGCAGGTGTGGATGTTCGCGAGCCCGGTCGTGTACTCGGCCGACGTCGTACCGGCATGGCTGCAGCCGTACTATCGGCTGCTCAATCCGGTAGCCGGAGTGATCAGCTTCTATCGGGGCGTGGTGCTTCGCGGAGAGGCGCCTGCTCCGGAAGTGCTCGTAGGCCTCATGGTGGAGACAGCGCTGATTTTCCTGGCGTGTTACGTCGTATTCAAGCGGATGGAACGCGACTTTGCCGACGTGGTGTAGGGTGTACAGGCAGTTGCGTCGACGCGGTGCGATGTGACGAGCGGGCAACTGTCGAGTGAGAAGTACAGTGGTAGGGGAGACGATGCGCGGGATTGAGTGCCGCAAGGTGTGGAAACAGTATCGCATGCGTGGGGTGCGCATGCTGCGCGACGTGTTTGGTAGCCGACGCACGCTCGGCGACGGGCCGGAGGCGCAAAAGGCTCCGCATACGTTTTGGGCGCTGGCGGATGTGTCTCTGGAGGTTCAAGCTGGCCGGGCGCTGGGTGTAATCGGGGACAACGGGGCTGGGAAAAGCACTCTGTTGAAGATCATTGGCGGTGTCGTGTGGCCTACTCATGGGGAAGTGAGGGTTGCCGGGCGTGTGGGTGCCCTGGTGGACGTTGGGGCCGGCATGCATCCTGAGCTCACCGGCTTCGAGAACATCTTTCTCTACGGCACCATTCTGGGGCTATCGCGCAAGGAGATCCAAGCTCGTTTCGACAGCATCGTGGAATTCTCCGAGCTCGAGCCGTTCCTTGACGTGCCGGTCAAGCGGTACTCCTCGGGCATGAAGATCCGGCTGGGCTTTTCCGTGGCTGCCCACCTCGATCCGGACATACTGCTCGTGGACGAGGTGCTGGCCGTGGGCGACGTGGCGTTCCAGCGAAAATGCCTGGACCGCATCCGTGCGCTGCGGGAGGCGGGGGCCACCATTTTGTTCGTGTCACACGACCTGGAGATGGTGGAGCGGGTGTGCGACGATACGATCTTGTTGCGGCGCGGGCGCGTTGTCGACGCTGGTCGGTGCCATGACGTGGTGCGACGATATAGGGAAGCCGTCGAGCGGGAGTTCTTGGAGAAAACCCACCGCGTCTTCAGGAGCAACGGTGGCGTGGCGGTGGAACGCGTGGTGCTCACCGATGCCCATGGCAGGGAGCGCTTCGAGTTCCGGCCGGGCGAGTGGGTGAGGGTGCACTGGCACTACCGGGCCCCCGAGGGGCTGCCGCCGGTGGAGTTCATGGTGAAGGTCATTGACCGCGAGCAGACGACGATCTTGGCTGCACGGTCCGACGGGCGATTCACGGCGCGTGCGAATGGTACTGAGGGAGTTGTTCAATGTGCTTTTCGCGTACCCGCGCTGGCGTCGCGCACCTATCAGGTGTGGGGGCACGTGGTCCGGCGCGACGACGGTCGGGAAGAGGTGGCGTGGCAACCGCTGGCAGCGTTCGCGGTGGTGCGTGATGGTCGGCGAGCGGCGGACGATCTGTGGTTGGGTGACGAAGCGCCGGTGCTGGAGGTGCCGGTGCGGTGGCGCGTTGACGGTCGTAGCCTGACGGACGTCGAGCACTCTGGCCGTCAGGCAACCCACCCGGAGATCCGCCGGGACGATCAGCACGCCGTGGACCGCGCGGTGACGCCGTCGTTGGGAGACACGACGATAGGGGATCCTGCGCCTGTGGCGAGTAGTACGGAGTCCGCTGCGACGGCGGCGTCGGCTTTCGACGCGGCGAGGGGCACGGCGGTAGGGGATCGTATGGCCGCGATGTTCGACGCCCGCGGCAGCGTCCTGTTCGCGTTGAGTATTTTGGCCGGTGGCGTGTTGGGAATTCTTCTGGGAGCGTTGCGGTAGCGCTTCCAACGGGCGTCGACCATGCTCAGTGACTCACCCTACGACCTGCCCGAGGCCGTGCTGCCTCTGCCCGCCGGGGCACTGATGGGTGGGGTAGGCGCGGTCGCCATGGTGGCCGTTGCGGCGGTCTGGCATTCGGCCGCGAGGTACTTGGAGGGTGTCGCGGCGGGCTTCGTTCCCGCCGGTCGGTTCCCCGCCGAGACCATGGTGATCGTGGGAGTGGGTGTCCACGTGGTCGTCGGAGGCCTGCTGGGCCTTGCCTACGCCAGCAGTCAGCGGCGGGCTCCGACTGCGGCGTTGCTCGCATCGGGGATCGCGTTTGGCGTGTTGCTGTGGGTTGTGGGGCGGATAGTGGTGCTTGTCGTGGATCAGCAGTCCGTGCGGGAGACGGTACGCTCGTGGGCGTGGCTGGCAGCGTGCGTAACCTATGGCGAGGTGTTGGCCCTCGCGGCGGCGCTCTGGCAGCGTCTGCGGCCTCCAGCCCAGCGTGTGGTGATCCGGGATTAGGTTGTCCACTCCTGTGATTCGTACGTCAGGGTCTGGGTACTGAAGGATTTCGCATGCTGCACTCCACATTTCGCGCAGCTCAGACCGACTGGCACATTGGGGCCTGAGCACGAGAGTATCCGCGTTTGCAGCAGAGTAGCGCAGGAGGGCTCAGATGATCGCGGTGCGCGGTGTACTGAACGTCTTGGCGGAGTTGCTGGTCTTTCTGTGGGCTCGACGGCTGTGGTGGTTGATTCCCATGGTGCTGGTACTGCTGGTGTTCGCGGGCCTGATCGTACTGGGCACCACCACGGGACTCGGGCCGTTCATCTACACGCTGTTCTGAGGGCGGCGACGTGGGGTCGTGGATGAGGGCGCGGATCGTGAAGGCGCGTCAGCGCTGGGCAGCGATAGGAACGCACGTTGGCGACTTCCAGGCACGTTTGGTGCTGACGCTGTTCTACTGGTGCGTCGCGATGCCATTTGCGGTGGTGGTACGTTTCGTGGATCCGTTGCGGCTGCGGCCCCCGGCGGCGTCGGCGTGGGTCTCGCGGGGCGCGCCTGGGAACGCATCGGTGGAGACTGCGCGGCGGCAGTACTGAAGCCGCGCCGGAGACGCTCCCGTGTACGTACTGGGGATTTCGGCATTCTACCACGACGCGGCTGCGGCATTACTGTGCGACGGTGACCTGGTGGCGGCGACACAGGAGGAGCGATTCACCCGGGTCAAGTTCGATCATCGCTTCCCTGAACACGCCATCGCCTACTGCCTGGCCACGGCCGGTATTCAGGCGCGCGATCTCGACTACGTGGTCTTCTACGAGAAACCCCTGCCGAAGTTCGAGCGGCTCCTGCTGTCGCACCTGGAGACCTTCCCGAGGTCGTTGCAGGTCTTTCGAGAGGCCATGATCGCCTGGCTCGGGGGCAAGCTGTGGGTGAAGCCGTTCATCGTGCAACGGTTGGGTGTGCCGGCTGACCGGGTGCTATTCGTCGAGCATCACCTGAGTCACGCAGCCAGCGCCATGTTCTGTTCGCCCTTCGAGCAGGCGGCGGTGCTGACGGTCGATGGCGTGGGAGAGTGGACGACCACGGCCGTGGGCGTGGCGACGGCCGACTGGGGTGGCGGCACGCGGAACCAGATCGCGCTGACGCACGAGCTCCGGTTCCCCCACTCTCTGGGTCTCCTCTACTCGGCGTTCACGGCGTGGCTCGGGTTCAAAGTCAATAGCGGCGAGTACAAGGTCATGGGCATGGCCCCCTACGGCACACCGCGCTACATGGACAAGCTGGACCGGCTCATACGTGTCTACCCCGACGGCAGCTTCCAGCTGAACATGGACTACTTCAGCTACCACCATTCCCTTGAGCACACCTACAGCGACAAGTTCGTACGGCTATTCGGGCCGCCGCGGGTGCCCGAAAGCCCATTTTTCACCGAGACCACCGGTCACGACATTCGGGGCAGGGAGCGTGAAGCGAGGCTCAACCAGTACTACGCCGACGTGGCCGCGAGCGTACAGCGGCTCCTTGAAGAGATCTTGCTACGCATGGTGCACCATCTCCATCAACAGACGAGATTGAAGCGGCTCGTCATGGCGGGTGGGGTGGCGCTGAACAGTGTGGCCAACGGGCGCATCATGCGCGAGTCGTCGTTCGAGGAGGTGTACATTCAGCCCAATGCGGGGGATGCTGGCGGGGCGCTGGGCGCGGCGTTGTACGCCTGGCATGTGCTGCTGGGTCGCCCTCGCCGGTTCGTAATGGAGCATGCGTACTATGGCGCAGCGCACGACGCCGGCGAGGTCCATCGGGCGCTGGAGACAGCAGGCGTGCGCTACGGCGAGTACGATGATGAGGACCGATTGGTAGAGGCGGTCGTCGACAAGTTGGCCGCAGGCGCGGTGGTTGGGGTGTCCCGCGGACGGTTCGAGTGGGGGCCTCGCGCCCTTGGAAATCGCTCGATTCTCGCCGACCCGCGCCGCGCAGAGATGCGGGAGATGGTCAATGAGAAGATCAAGTTCCGTGAAGCGTTTCGGCCGTTTGCGCCAGTCGTGTCCGAGGACGTCGCCCCGCGGTACTTCGAACTGGGCCGGGCGCACCGGCAGTACCCGCCGCGGTTCATGCTCGTGGTGGTACCGGTGCACGACGGAGAGGGTGCGTGTATTCCAGCAGTCACCCATGTGGGCACCGGGCGTTTGCAGACGCTGCGGCGGGAGTGGAACCAATTCTGCTACGATGTCGTGAAGAACTTTGGAGACGCAACCGGGGTGCCGGTGCTGCTGAACACTAGCTTCAACCTCCGAGCGGAGCCAATCGTGGCCACGGCGCAGGACGCCCTGAGAACGTTCAAAGCGAGTGGGCTTGACGTGCTCGTGCTGGAGAACTTCCTGATCGAGCGCTCCAGCGCTGTGTGACGTGCGTCCGCGACGCCCACGGGCCCTTTTACGTGGTTTGCCTGCATGCGTATTCTCGTGGTGACGGCGGTTCCCCCATGGCCGACCATTACCGGCGCTCAGATGCGAATCGCCAATGTCATAGCCGGCCTGCGCCGTGTCGGCGAGGTTGATCTGTTTGTGCTCCTGGGACGCAGTCCTTGGGATGTGCCGGCCTGTCCGCCGGAGGTTCCGGTGCGGCGGGTAGGCGTAGTGTTCAAGCCGCCGCGGCGGTGGTCACGTCTACGCCGATTGGCTTGGACGGTGCACGGTACTCTCCCGTTGGAGTTGCAGGGACGGGACTACGGGCAGATCCGGATGAGGCTACGCGCGTGGGCGCGTGAACCATATGATCTGGTTTGGGTCAATCGTGCGGAGTGTTGGTACGCGGTGGGTACGGAGCTTCGAGCGCCGGCCATTGTCGATCTCGACGATCTGGAGGACTACAAAACGGCCGCCCGGTTGCAGGTGGAGTTGCACAGAGGGACGGCGGGATGGTCGATGGCAGGACGGACGGCGTCAGGAATGCGACGTATGTTGTCACGGCTGCGTCACAGACGAAATATTGGGTGCTGGCGGAGGCTACAGCTGGATGTCGCACGCAGGGCAGGCGCCGTTGCGGTGTGTAGTGAGATGGATCGAGGTCGGCTCGGTGTGGCGAACGCTGTAGTCGTACCCAACGGCTACCAGTTGGCCGGACCTCCGGTTGGGCGAATAGCGGTTGGCGATCCGCCGGTGATCGCCTTCGTGGGATTCTTGCCCTACGCTCCCAACTTTGACGCAGCTGGGTACCTCGCGCGTACCATTGCACCGCTGGTGCGCGCGAAGCTACCGAGTGTGCAGGTGCGTCTCGTGGGGTTCGCCAACGACGACATTATGACCCTTCACGACCCGCCTCGTGTGGTGGTGACAGGATACGTTCCCGATGTGGCAACGGAGCTACGTGCCGCAGACCTACTGGCAGTCCCAATCCGGTTTGGTGGCGGCACGCGTATCAAAGTGCTCGAGGGATTCGCCCACCGCATTCCCGTAGTGGCGACGACGATCGGTGCGGAGGGCATCGAAGCGACCGACGAGGTCGAGATCATGCTGCGGGATGAGCCGCAGGGGTTTGCCGAGGCATGCGTGCGGCTGCTGCGCGACGCGGCGCTGCGGCACAAGATAACCGAAGCCGCCCACGCGCTTTTCAGGAGAAAGTACCGGTGGGAGGCAATTCAGGAACGTGTGGCGGCGGTGGCCATGGCCGTGGCTGCGGTCGAGGTGCGGGGCACCCAGGTGGCGTTCCGCGCAACCGGGCTATAGCGTAGCGGATTCTAGCGGTGTACGACGTGGTCGTCGTGGTGCTGAACTGGAACGGATGGCCCGATACTGTTCGGTGCTTGCAGTCCCTTGAGGAGACGGACTACGAGCCTTGTCAGGTTGTGGTCGTCGACAACGGGTCCACTGACGACTCCGTTGTTCGCCTCCGAAGTTTGTGCCGCGCCGTGGTGCTGGAGACTGGCAAGAATCTGGGGTTTGCGGGAGGCAACAACGTTGGGATTCGGTACGCGCTGGAACAAGGTGCGCGGTACGTGTGGATTTTGAACAACGATACGGTGGTCGCTAGAGACGCATTGTCGGCGCTGGTGCGGGCGGCGGAGCGTGATCCCGACATAGGTGCAGTCGGGGCTGTGATTTGGGCCATGGACGGGTCCCGGGTCCTCGCGCATGGCGGTGGGTGCGTCGATCTGCGTAACGGCCGATCGTGGTACGTGACCGATGGAAAGAACGATGTAGCGTACATCACCGGGGCCAGCATGTTGATTAGGACCGATGCGCTTCACAAGGTGGGGTTGTTTGATGAACGGTTCTTTCTTTACTGGGAAGATACCGATCTGAGTTTTCGTTTGCGGGCGGCAGGCTGGCGCCTGGCCGTGGCCGCAGACGCGCGGGTGTGGCACAGGGAGTCGGGAACGGTAGGTGAGGCGACGTACTTGAAGGGTCGATATTATTCGCGCGGGCTCGTCTTGTTTTTGCGCAAGCACACGCGCACACCTGTAGTACCGGCCGTACGCGCGTTGCGGCGCGAGATCGCCAGGGCCGTGCGGCGCCGCCAGTGGGAAGTACAGCGCGCCGTGGTACGCGGGTGGCTGGAGGGGTGGCTGGCATGAGTCATGGATCGATGGTGTGGTCGCGATGAAGATGAAGGTGAAGCCGTCCTTGGCATTCACGGGCCTCATCCTCGGGGGGGGGTGCGTGGCACTGCTGGTAGTCGAGCTGGGGTTGCGGGTGTCCTCCGTCGATGATGCGGTGCGGGGCATCCGCGTGGCGAGCCATACGGAGCCTCACCCGCAGTTCGGTTGGTTTAATGTTCCCGGGGCTTCGTTCGTCTACCGGACGGAGCACGTGGATTTTGGAACCCCGGTGCGTTTCAACACGAAAGGGCTACGGGAGCGTGAATACACTTACGCCAAACGCAAGGATGTTTTCCGCGTGTTGATACTAGGCGACTCCTTCACGCCGAGTCTGGAAGTCCCGTTCGAGTACGTCTGGCACGAGCTACTGGAGCACAGGCTCAACGAAGCTCGTGGTACCGGCCCGGAAGTGGAGGTCATTGGAGCGGGAGTTCAGGGGTGGGGAACCGATCAGGAGTTGCTCTTCTATCGACATGAAGGATACAGGTACGAGCCTAACCTGGTCATTTTGCAGTTTTATTGGGACGACGTACGCTCTAACGATATTGAACTGCTGGCCTTCCGGAACCCAAACTATCGCCTGTTGAAGCCGTTCTTTGTGCTCGTCGGTGATCGGTTAGAGCTTAGGAATTTTCCGTACAGGCATGTGGAGCCCGCTGAGGCACAGCGTTCCGCCAAACCGTTGGCGGAAGTGCGCCGCACGTTGCGGCAGCACTCCGCAGCATACCGGTTTCTGCGAAGCCTGGTGATTGCCAGACGTCAGGGACGCGTGACCCCGTTTTGCTACAGATCGTCCGACGTGCCGGTAGAGTTGTACATCTACGCCCCGGACGATGTGCCAGAATACGCAAGAGCCTGGGAACTCACGGGACGGCTCATAGAGACGTTGGCGAACGAAGTCGTGGGGCGTGGGGGCCGACTTGCGTTGTTGTACTTTCCTGATCGGCGTCAGGTTCTGCCGCAGGCGTGGGAGGACACACTCCAGTGCTGGCCGAAAGTGCGAGCGATGCGGTGGGATTTGGACAAGCCCAATCGCACGCTTGCCAAGATTTCGCAGCGCCTCGGTGTGCCGTACCTAGATCTGACACCGAGCCTGCGGGAGTACGTCAGGCAGACAGGCAACTCGTCGTTCTTCGACCTCGACGGGCACTTTAATCGGGTGGGCCACGTGCAGGTCGCCGAGGTTGTGCGCAGTTGGGTGGTAGGGAACGGAGGGTTAGGTCGGTAGGGAGTCGATTGCGGCAGCAGGGTTCACGATGCGGATACCCGGCAGTGGACGATTGCGACGGTGGGTCAGGCGCATGGGGCGGCGGAGTGCGCCCGGTGTCGTGGTTCTGGCGTATCATCGCGTAGCCGAAACGCCGACCGGTATCCGATCGCTCTGTGTAACCCCCCAACATTTCCGGGAGCAAATGGAAATATTGAGCAAACTCAGCGTGGTCGTCCGGCTCGCTGATCTGCCTGCTGTATTGGAGTCCCGGTGGTCCTTTCGCCGGGCGGTGGCGGTGACGTTCGATGACGGCTATGCGGACAACCTTTACGTGGCAAAACCGCTGCTGGAACGCTTCGGCGTGCCTGCGACCGTGTTTATCACGACGGGGTATATTGGCGGTTACAAGCAGTTCTGGGTTGACGTACTTGAGGCAGCTATCTTGGGGCAAAGTACGCTGCCTTCCGTTTTTTCGCTGTCCGTCGGAGGTCGAGTGCACCGGTGGACGCTTGATGGAGCCGCGAATGGTTCGGCGAAGCCGCGGGCGGGTGCAAGGACGAGAAACCTCTCGCACGATGTGCCTGTGGGATCACGCCAGAGCGTTTTTGCCGAGCTTCATGAGTTGTTGCGACCATGTCCCGATGCCGAGCGCCGCCGTGCTGCACGTGCGGTCGCAGGATTGGTGGGGTGGCGCCCGACGGCGGACGACATCGGACTGGCGCGGGTAATGTCCGAACACGAGATTGTGCGCCTTGCTGCAGGGGGACTCGTTGAGATTGGCGCGCACACGGTAACCCATCCCGTGTTGGCGATGCTTTCGGAGAGGCGGCAGCGGAGCGAGATCGTACGCAGCAAGAGACGGCTTGAAGCCATCCTGGGCCGCCGCGTGACCAGCTTTGCGTACCCTTACGGTTCCAAAACTGACTATTCGTTGCAGACCGTGGAGCTGGTGCGCGAACTGGGGTTCGAGCGGGCCTGTGCGTTTTTTGAGGGGTTGGTGCAACCGCGTACCGACCCGTACCAGTTGCCTCGCTGTGGTGTGGGAGACTGGGACGGGGAGCAGTTTGAACGGCGGGTGAGAACGTGGTTTGGCATGTGGTGGGACGGCGGATGATATCCCGTGGTCAGGCGCGCAAATTGCGGCAGTGGACGCCACCACGCGAGATCGCTGATTGGGTGAAGATCTACACGGCGTGGGATGACTTGCTTCCACCGGAGCGCGTCGTGCTGAAGCGATTTCGCGAGCGTCTGGGCGCGATGGTGATGCTTGACATCGGGGTAGGCGGTGGACGCACCACGTATCACTTCGCTCCGCTTGTACGGCAGTACGTTGGCATAGATGTTGATCCGGCCATGGTTGAGGCGTGTCTGCGGCGATTCCCCCATCGACCGTCCCATGTACAACTCATGGTTTGCGATGCGCGAGAGATGAGTGCCTTCGGGGATGGAGCCTTCGACTTTGTACTATTTAGCTATAATGGATTGGATTACTTGGCCCACGGCGACCGTCTGCTGGCATTACGTGAGATTGCGCGGGTCACGCGACCGGCGACGGGATATAGGGGGACTGTTTTCGATTCGCCCGTCGCTGGGCCTCGTGGCGGGGGTGTTGAAGCCGCTGGCTCTTCGCCTGTGGAACACGCGGCCGCGGAGATTGGCACGACAGCGGCATGCCATGGTTTTCGATGGAGTGTACCTGTGGAAGCCGACCTGGATCGTCCAAAGCTGGTTAAGGAAGCTCGGTTACTACTACTACGGCGTACCGGAAGAACACGTGGCGCAGGTGGAGGCCGCGGGGTTCGACGTGGTAGCGATGTACGACGTAGCCGGTAGGGAAGTTCCCTCTGAGGAGGCCTCGCGCCGTTCGACCGACCGGTGGCTTCATTACCTGTGCCGAAGGCGTGGCTGATTTGGCAGGCGCAGGGATGTTTGTTGAAGTCGTTCGTGACGACCGGCGGCTTGAGGCCCTGCGGCGGCAGTGGCGGTCGCTGGTGGCGCGTTGCCTGGAAAAGAGCGTGTTCATGACCTGGGAGTGGTTGTACTCATGGTGGCAGCACTTTTCGGCGCGGAGGAGGCTCTTCGTACTGGCGGTGTGGGACAGTGGGCGCTTGGAGGGCATTGTCCCGTTGACGAGGCGGTTGCGACCTGGAGGGCCTCGCGGGGAGGGCTGGTGCCTCGAGTTTCTTGGCTACAGGGAGGGTATCGGTGCTGCCGACTGGATGGATGTCGTGGCGATTCGTAAAGAGGAGGTGCTGAACGCTGCGCTGCGGTACCTGCTGCGGCGACCGCACCTGTGGGAATGGATAGAACTTCATGCCGTGCCCGAGGATTCGAGCACGATAGGCGTTTTCCGGAAGCTTGCTCACACCTACAGGCTTGATGTGACCGTCGCTGCAGAGGACGTGTACCCGTACGTTTCGACCATGGGCGATTGGAGCTCTTACTACACCAGGTGCAGTGTTCGGGGCGATACAGACCGACAAATCCGACGGCTGAGTCAACAGGGGAGGTTAGAGGCAGTTTTCGCGGACCAGCGGGCCGTCGGACGCCATCTCGAGGACCTCTTCGCTTTGCACCGAAAGCGGCAGGCAGCTCTCGGCCGTGCGTCTATGTTTTCTGAGGAGGTGTATCGAAGCTTCTACTGGGCGTTAGCGCGGAACTGTCCGGCGGAGTGGCTGGATTGCTCTGTGTTGAGGTTGAACGGCACTGCGGTCGCTGCGCACTTCGGGTTTCGCTATGGCGGGAAGTTTTACTGGCTCACGCCGGCGTTCGATCCCGCCTACGGGAATTTCTCGCCGGGGAGGGTGTTGCTCCGGTACCTTATAGAGCGATGTTTCGACTCCGCGGATCTCCTGGAGTTCGATTTTCTTCGGGGGAATGAACCGTACAAGCGTCAATGGGCGGATGGGGAGCGACGGGGGTGTCGGATCGTAATTCGCAACCCGGTAGCTGAACGCGCGGTGGGGCGCATGGCCTTTGCGACGATGCAGAGCGCCAGAAGGTGGCTCGCCGTAGCGTCGGGACGATGGCGCAAAAGACGACCCATGGACAGCGTGTAGGGTGGGTTCGGATGAGCAGCACGAGACCGCTGGTCAGCGTGATCATTCCAACGCGCAATCGCGCTGCGCTTCTTGCGGAGGCGTTGAGGTCGGTGTACGCACAGGACGGGCGGAGAGTGGTGTTCGATCTCGAGGTGGTGGTAGTCGATGACGCGTCGACGGATGCGACCGGTGAGGTGGTGCGTGGTTTTCCAGACGCGCGGTACGTGCGATTCGATACTCGAGTCGGGGCGTGCGGGGCCCGAAACAAGGGATTGCAGCTGTGTTCGGGCGAGTACGTGGCATTCCTCGATGACGACGACCTGTGGCTGCCAAACAAGACGCTTGCGCAGATGACGGTATTGCGCGAGGAGCCTGCCGTAGGCGTCGTGTATGCTCAGAACGACATTGAGGCGCCGTGGGGACGGAGCATATGGCCGAATCCCGTCTTGGCGCCGTCGGGATGGGTATGCCAGACGTTCTTGATGGATGATTTCGTGTCGATAGATACCGTACTCGTGCGGCGCACGGTGCTGGAAGGAGTGAGGGGGTTCGACGAGAGCCTCGCCACGCTGGAGCACTACGACTGGTTTCTACGTCTGGCTCGACGGGTACCGTTTCGGTTCATACCGCAACCGGTGGCCGTGTGTCGGCTCTCGACTAACGGTAGATGGCTATCGAGCGTTGCCACGGGCATGTATCGCGAGGAGCTGCCGCGGGTCGTGGAGAGGACGCTCGCAACGTTACCGGAGGGAGCACTGACGCGGGATGTGGTTGACCGGGTTCGAGCAAGCATTTTTGCGCGCATCGTGTACCATGAGGGGGCGGCCCGTCCTCCACGGGAAGTGCGCATGTACATCGAGCGCGCGTTGGCGGCCTCGCCGGAACTGCTGTTTCAGCCGATCGTCTGCGACGTACTGAGATGGCATGCTAGGAAGCTGGTCGCTCGCAGAGAGGTACCCGAGCAGGAGGTCGCAGCGCTGTGCCAGGCAGTGGTTTCGATTGCTGGGTCGAAGGCGGCGCGCCAACCCAAGGTGCGGAGTCTGTTGGGTGAGATGCAGTTGGCGGCAAGTGCTGCGACTCGCGCGCGGGGCGGGCGGCGTCTTTGGAAAGGCGCTGGGGCCGCGCTGATGGCGGTGCGCTGGGATGCACGCACGGTGGTGAGAGCAGCAGGCCGGGCAGTGCGGTCCAAGCTGGTTTGCCGCAAACGACCGGACGGCACGGCAACAGCACATGCGGTGCCAATTCATCCGGGGATTGCGCTTTCCGTGGTGCGGGCACCATACATGGGCGTCCAGGGTGAGGTGCAACAACTTCTGCTACCTGGCGGCCCGTCGGCGGTGAGACGGGGATGAGTCCACCGAAGGTCTGTGTGTGCATTCCCGTACGTAACGGAGCCCGATACATCGCGGAGTCCCTGGAATCCGTGCTGTCGCAAACGCTTAGCGACCTTCGTGTGATCGTCTGCGATAATTCCTCGGAAGATGCAACCGCAGAAATCGTGCAAGGATTTCGGGACCCGCGGGTCACATATTTGCGCAGTGATGCGTGCCTTACCGCGGTGGAGAACCATAACCGCTGCCTCAGCGCCGCAGAAGCGGAGTACGTCTGTATCTGGCACCATGACGATGTCATGCTGCCAACGAATCTCGCGCGCAAGGTCGAACTGCTAGACCGGCACCCGGCGGTGGGGTTTGTGCACTCAAATTTGCTGCGTATCGACGAACAGGGACAGCCGGTTGCCGAGCACTGGGCCGCCGAATCTCGTGAGGATCGCATCGATACTGGGGCGGAGTTCGTGGTAAGATATTTAACTCGCATGCATGAGTTTGGCAGTCTTGTCTTCATCGGAGCGGTAGTTGCGCGCCGCGCGTGTTATCTGCGCGTAGGAGGATTTCGGGAGACCCTCGCCCTGTCTTTTGACGACGAGATGTGGATGAGGCTCGCGTTGCACTATGAAGTGGGATGCCTTGGTGAACCTCTTGTGAAGTACAGGGTGCACAGCGGTAGCCTTACGAACTCTATGGATGAAGCGCGTAGGCTTGAAGAGCACCTTCGGGCCAGCCGGATGGTTCTTGATGAGTTCGGCGATCGGATTTGTGGGAGCGAGGTAGTCAAGCATCGCGTAGCGCGGGCCTTTGGCAAGCGTGCGTTCTTGCGGACCGCACAAGCCCTATGGGAACGTGACGTGCGCAGAGCGGTGGCGTACGGACGCGTTGGGTTCAAGGCGTACCCATGGGTGTGGACGTATCCGGGTTTGGTGCTGGCGTGGGGTGTGCGCAGACTGCCTTCGGGTGATCGAACCGCTCGATGATACACCGGTGGCCAGTACGTACGTCCGTCGAGGACAGAGGCGCCACTTGAATGCTTGGTACGAGCGGGCAGGATAGGGTATGTCATCCGGGGAGCGGAGTGTAGCGCAGACTGACCGGGGGCGGGCGGTGATCGGGCTACCACCTGTGGCAGCTGTAGTCGTGACGCGTAACCGCCGTGACGTGGCGGTGGAGTGTGTGATGCGTCTGTGCGCCGCCAGCGTTGCGCCGCGGTATGTCGTGGTCGTCGACAACGCCAGCACGGATGGCACTGCAGCCGCTCTGAGGGCGCTGGGTGCCGAAGTCGACGTTCTACGGAGTCCGGAGAACCTCGGCCCTGCCGGCGGGTTTGCCCTGGGAATGGCGAAGGCATGTCGGCTCTCGTGTGATTGGGTCGCTTTGCTGAACGACGACTGCTTCGTGGAGCACGACACGTTGAAGCGTTTGCTCAGCGTGTGTGTTCAGGCCGAGCCGCAGGTGGCCATGGTGGCGCCGGTGGTCCGACATGGTGGTAGGGAGGTCTACGGCTACCTGTGGCGACGCGTGGCGGTGCCCCTTTATTCTCCTGTGGCCAGCCCGCAGTCGACCGTAGTCGATGTGGACATGGTGACGTTCAACGGCGTTTTGGTGCGCACAACCATGATATGCCGGCTGGGTGTGCCCCGTGCGGATTTCTTCATGATGTGGGAGGAGTGGGAGTATTGCCTGCGAGCGCGTCGGGCTGGCTACCGAGTTGTTGTGGCGTTGAACGCGCGGGCGGATCACCGGACGTTGGGCTCAACGGCGAGGACGACACCTGTATGGCGCAACTACTACCAGGCGCGGAACCATCTGCGGTGGGCGCTGGAGGATGGGAATGTCGCCGACGTGATCGCGTGGGGGGGGCGCCAGCTGAAGCTTTCCGTGGCGAGCTTGCTGCGTAGGGAGGCCGCCGTGGCCGGGCTTTGGTGGCGTTTGCGTGGTGCGGTGGATGCTGTCCGTGGGCGGATGGGTCCCGTCGTGGTTCCTGCCGCCGGTCAGTAGCAAGGCGCACCTGCTGGGAGCATATGGCGATTCTGGTTGCGGCGATGACGGCACCGTGGCCCGAGCACGGGGGGGCCCGGCGGCGGCTTGCGATGGTCGTACGAGGTCTTGCGCACGTCGACGAGGTGGACTTGGTGGTGCTGGTAGAGCAGGGGACTGTGAGAACTCTGCGTCTGCCGCAGACGGTGCCTGCGCGACGCGTGCTAGTGGTCGAGCGACCGCGATGCCGGTGGGGCCCGTGGCAGTACGCACGATGGTTGGTAGCCGCGCGCGCACCGCGGGGTGTTGCTTGGCTTGACTACCGTGAGGTGCGGGCGCGCATGCAGGCGTGGAGCGATGGTGCGTACCGCATGGTTTGGTGCCACCGCGCTGAGACTTATGTGGCCCTGCGTGGCATCGTGCGAGCGCCTACGGTAGTGGATTTCGACGATCTAGAGAACGAACTTGTCGGTGGGCGCGTAAGGCTGCTCGAACGCAGTGTCCGGCCGTGGCATGATTTGCTCGATCAAGCACGTGTGTACCTTGGCCGTCGGGATGCTGTGTTGTGGAGCCAACTGCAGGCGCAGATCGCACGCGAGGCGACAGCGGTTGTAGTGTGCAGCGACATCGATAGACGGCGCCTTGGTATGCATAACTGTGCGGTGGTGCCTAACGGTTATCCGTGTCCCGAGCGGTCGGTTGGGCGCTTGACGGTGGCAAAGCCTCCGGTGCTTACGTTCCATGGAACGCTTGGGCATCCGCCGAACGTCGATGCTGCCCGGTTTCTGGTGGAACGAATTGCGCCGTGCGTGTGGGCGGCCGTGCCGGACGCGCGGATTCGCCTCGTGGGACGCCACGATAGGCGCGTTGGTGTGCTGCACGCCCCACCGCGGGTTACCGTTACGGGCTACGTGGAGGATATTTCGGAAGAGCTGGCACGAGCAGACTTAGTGGTCGTTCCGCTTCGATACGGCGGCGGCACGCGGTTGAAGATTCTCGAAGCTTTTGCTCACGGCATTCCTGTCGTATCGACTAGTATTGGCGCCGAGGGCCTTGGTGTGCGCGACGGGGTCGAACTGTTGATCGGCGACGACCCGGAGGAGTTCGCGGGGAAGTGCGTCCGGGCGTTGACCGATCCTCTTCTGCGGAGGCGACTTGTTGAGGCGGCTCGGATGACGTACCTGACGCGGTTTCGATCGGACCGGATAGAGAACACGGTAGCGCAACTCGCGGTCGGTGTGATAGCCAGCCTCAGGGCCGATCTGGTAGAAGCGGCCACAGGCTGACGGGTACCTCTGTGCCTGTGCCATGTTTCGGATGGCTGACGTGGTGAACCTCGCGGCGAGCCTGGTGAAACTCGGTGTTCTCCCTCATGGTGTGGTGTTTCGAGAGCGGCGACCCGGCGTGGTGATCTTGATCTACCATCGCGTGGGGGGAGGGACAAGGAGCGATATCGATCTACCGCTTGCGGTCTTCGAGCGGCAGATGGCGTTCCTACGGCAGCACTGCGCGATTAGCTCCATGGACGCGTTGCTGGACGAGGTCGTCTCGGGGACGCTGCGCACGTCTACGGTGTCTCCCGACCGGGTGGTCGTGACGTTCGACGACGGTGTGGAAGAGGTCTACACTCAGGCGTTCCCCGTGTTGCGCCGCTACGGTATCTCGGCGACCGTCTACCTGGCTACCCGCTTCATCGAGGAGCAGCGGCCGTTCAGGTTCCCCGGCTACCTGGGAGAAAGCTCCGATGGAGCGCGGCCCCTCACCTGGGCGCAGGTGCGAGCGATGGTGGCCTCGGGTCTGGTAACAGTAGGAGCCCATACCCATACGCATGCCGACCTCACTCGCCTGACGCTGACGGCGGTGGAGGAAGAACTGGAGCAGAGCAAGAGGTTGATCGAGCGGCGTCTGGGTGTGTCGGTGGCGCACTTTGCCTATCCCTGGGGTGCTGAGTCCACGGCGGTGAAACGGCTCGTGGCACGGAGGTTTCGTACGGCGGTGCTCGGGGGATCCGGCAAGAATGTGCTCCCGATCGTCGATCCACTGGCGCTTCGGCGCCGCCCCGTGCAACAGAGTGACGGCTTTTTCTTTTTCCGCCTAAAACTGGCCTCCTTTCTCGATGGCGAAGAGCACATTCGACGACTGAAACAGATGTTGGTCCGCCAGCGTGCGACCGCGTAGTGTGCGCAGAGCCGACCGGCGTGATGACACCATGATGCTCGCCCATGTCACGACCGTGGACTTGAGTCTGCGGTTCCTGCTCTTCGGACAGATGCAGGCGTTTGGTGCTCGCGGGTTCCGCGTGGTGGGTGTCAGCGCGCCGGGACCCTGGGTCGTGGAGCTGGAGCGCGAGGGCATTGCACACGTTCCCGTCCCCGCCCTGCGCCGCCAATGGGCGCCGGCTGCCGACATCAGGGCGCTGCTGCAGCTGCTGAAGGCCTTTCGGCGTTTGCGCCCGACGATTGTGCACACCCATACGCCCAAGGCGGGCGTATTGGGGCGTATCGCGGCGCGCGTGGCCGGCGTGCCGATCGTGGTGAACACGATCCACGGGTTCCACGTGGGCCACGGTTGGGTGCAGCGGCACGTGTCGTTGTGGGCCGAACGCCTGGCAGCGCGGTGCTCGGACTTCGAGTTGTGCCAGAGTCGGGAAGACCTTGACGCCCTCCGCGCCATGGGAGTGCTCTCTGCGGAGCGCTCGGTCTATCTGGGCAATGGCGTCGACCTGCGCACGTTCGATCCCTCAGCGGCCGACCGCGTACGTGCACGACGACGTTTGGGGATTCCCCCCGATGCGGTCGTGGTGGGGACCGTGGGGAGGCTGGTGTGGGAGAAGGGCTATCGGGAGATCTTCGCGCTGGCCGAGGCGCTGGCTCGTCGTTGTCCTCCGCCGGTGGTGCTGGTTGTGGGGCCCCGGGAGACCGAGAAAGCCGACGCGGTCCCCGATACGCTCCTCGACGACTTGGCGCGCCGGGGGATGGTGCGGTTCCTGGGTATGCGTACCGACATGCCGGATCTCTACAGTGCCATGGACGTGTTCGTGCTGGCATCCTACCGCGAAGGGTTTCCGCGCGCGGCCGTGGAGGCCGCTGCTATGGGCCTGCCGCTGGTGCTCACCGATATCCGCGGCTGTCGCGAGGTCGTCCACCACGGTGTCAATGGATTCCTGGTCCCCCCGGGCGACCCCGCGGCGTTGTGCGCCCGGGTCGAGCAGCTGGTGGCCGATCCGGCACTCCGGGCGGCCTTCGGGCAGGAGAGCCGGCGGCGGGCCGTAGAGGAGTTCGACGAGCAGCGGGTGATCGACGTCACGCTGATGGTCTACCGGCGGCTGCTCAAGGAGAAGGTAGGATTGCAGATCGCCACTCTCGACCGTTGGAGCCCCGACGTCCGCCGCGGTGCGGCCGCAGGCACAGATGCGGGGCCAGCTGCCCGTGTGGTCGCCGGCGCGCGCGGTCGCTCCGGGTTGGCGGAGGACGGTAGTCGGTACGCGGTCACCACGGAGCACGTGACGGCCGAGACTGAGGGGTCTTCGTCGGCAGCACGCGGGCGCCCGTGAGCACCACTGCCCAAGCGGGGCGAGGGGTTGCGCACGTCGGCCGCATTTTTCTGCGAGCACAGCAAGTACACGGTGGGGCATCTGCGGTGGATGGCCTGACTATCAGACGCGCGGCGCCAGCCGATGCCGCTGCCGTGGCGACGCTGCACTGTCGCTGCATACCGTGGGGGCTGCTCACCCAGATGGGTCAGACCTTTGTCGGAGCATTCTACGCCGCCCTGATTGACTCGCCGTCAGGGTTCGCGTTCGTCGCAGAACGCAATGGGCGTGTAGTAGGGTTTGCAAGCGGGGTGGTCCACTGGCGGCGTTTCTACCGGCAGTTCTTGCGGCGGCACCCGCGCCTGGCCGCGATGGCCGCGGTGCGCAGCCTGCGCGCTGGCCGGTGGCGGCGGCTGCTGGAGACGTCGCGGTATGCGGTGGCCGCCGGGTTGCCGCAGGCGGAAGTGGTGTCGGTGGCCCTGGAGCCCGAGAGCCGGGGCGCCGGCGTGGCCGGGGCGCTGGTGCGCGGCGTACTGGACGAGTTCGCAGCCCGCGGAGTATCGACCGTGCGTGTGACCGCGGGTGCGGCGAACGCACCGGCGGTCCGGCTGTACGAGCGTGCGGGGTTTCGGTTGCACGGCCAGCTGGAGATCCACCCGGGTGTCCACGCCGCCGTCTACGTCGTAACCCTGGCCGGACGGGCAACGGGTGCATCTTAGCAAGACGGGGCACCGTCAACGGCCGTGCGGTCAAGAGCTCCTCGGACCCTCCCAACGTGTAAGCGTTGCCATGGCGCGTAGGATCGTGGACGTCTGCGCGGCCGCGGTGATTCTAACACTGACGGCGCCGGTGTTCGTCGTGCTCATGCTGGTCAACTATGCGATCTCGGGACAGCCGTTCTTTCGCCAGACCCGGTTGGGCCGTGGGCTACAGCCTTTCGTCATGCTCAAGTTTCAGACCATGGTCAATGGCGTCGGGGGATCTACGGTGACGGTGGCGGGTGATGTCCGGATCACCCGGTACGGCCGGGTGCTGCGCGCGCTGAAGCTCGACGAGCTGCCGCAGTTCCTGAACGTGCTCCGGGGTGAGATGAGCCTCGTCGGTCCCCGGCCCCTGACCGCCAACGAGATCGCGGCAGTGCCGGCGGAGGTCGCCGCCGCCGTCTATCGGGTGCGGCCGGGGGTGACCGGCGTCAGCGCGCTGGCGTTCGTCGACGAGGAACGGCAGCTCGCCCGGCGCGCGGAACCGGAACTTGCCTACTTCACCGGCATCTTGCCCGCGAAGATGGCTCTGGAACTCGCCTACAGCGGACGGCGGACGTGGCTTACGGATCTTGCCATCGTCGCGTGTACGCCACTGGCACCCGTTGCGGGGCCGCTCCGGCGTTGGCTCGTGGCCCGGTTGACGTCGGCGCATCAGGTGCGGGGGAAGCGGTCACAGGGCAACGCAGGTGTCTCGCTGTCGTAGGCGCGGCGACGCGTGCGCGACGTCATGGCGGACCAACCCACCGGCGTCGCGTGAAGACGCGCGATCGGGTTGTTTCTCGAGGTTCTGGTGTGATTCCCCTTTCACGCCCTGACCTGACCGCACAGGAAATCGAGGAAGTCGTCGGTGTCTTGCGGACGCCGTGGCTCAGCCTGGGTCCGAAGGTCGAGGCCTTCGAAGACGCCTTCGCCCGTTACCTGGGTGTGCGGCACGCGGTGGCAGTGGCCAACGGAACATGCGGGCTGCACCTGGCGGTGCGAGCGCTGGGGATACGTCCTGGGTGCGAGGTCATTACGACCCCGTTCAGCTTCGTAGCCACCACCAACGTGGTGCTCTTCGAACAGGCAAGGCCGGTGTTCGTCGACATCGATCCCCAAACCTTGAACATCACGTCCGACGCGGTCGCGGCCGTGATCGCCCGCGACTACCGGCGCGATGCGGGACGCCTCGTACGCAAGGAGACCGGCGCGCCCCTGGTGGGCATCCTCCCTGTGGCCGTCTTCGGACACCCGGTGGACATGGACGGCCTGGTGGCGGTGGCGCGGGCCAACGGTCTCTGGGTGGTCCACGACACCTGTGAGGCCCTGGGATCGCTGTACCAGTCGCGGGCGCGGGGCACATGGGTGCACGAGGCGACGCTGGCCGACGCCGCCGTGTTCGCCTTCTACCCCAACAAGCAACTGACCACCGGAGAAGGTGGGATCGTCGTTACCGACGACGACCGGATCGCCACGTACTGTCGCATGGCGCGCAACCAGGGCCGCCGTCCCGGCGCCGACTGGCTGGAGCACGAGATTCTGGGATTCAACTACCGTATGGACGAGCTGTCGGCAGCTCTGGGTTTGGTACAGCTCCGTCGGCTTCCCGAGCTGCTGGCGAAGCGTAAGCAGGTAGCTGCGTGGTACGATCGTGCCCTCGCCGACTGCGATGCCATCGAGCGGCCCAGGGCTGCGCCCTGGGCGGAGGTGGCGTGGTTCGTCTACGTCGTCCGCTTGCGCCGGGGGCTCGACCGGACAGCGGTGATCCGTCACCTGGCTGCGCGCGGGATCGCCGCCAAGCCCTATTTCCCGCCGATTCACTTGCAACCGTACGTCCGCGCGTTGGGCTTCCATCCGGGGCAGTTTCCGGTGACCGAAGACGTCGCGGCGCGGACGGTGGCTCTGCCGTACCACACGACGCTGTCGGAAGCTGAGGTGTACCAGGTCGTGGAGACACTGAAGGAGGCGGTCGAAGCCCATGCGCGTGCCTAGCATCCGGCCCACCCCGGCGGTGCGGGCCGCCGTGTTCTTGCTCGGCGATCTGTGCATCTGGAGCGGTGCATTGTGGGCGGCGTTTCTCATCCGGTTCGACGGGGCGATTCCGCCGCGCTACCTGGCGGCCATTCCGCTGTTGCTGGCAGTGTTGGTGCCGGTGAAACTCGGCTGGCAGGTCGTGTACCACCTCTACCAGATGACATGGCGGACGGTGAGTCTCACCGAACTGCTGAACGTCGCCAAGGCCAACGCCCTGGCCTTCATGAGTACCAGTGCGTTGCTGTTGTTGTTGCGCTCGGTGGACGCGTTTCGCACGGTCCCCCGATCCGTGCTGCTCATGGACTGGATTCTGACCATGGTCGGGGTGGCGGCATTCCGCGCGGTTCGTCGGGTCTGGCAGGTACAGGTGCATGCGTTGCGTCGGCCCCACCGCAACGGCACGCGGCTGCTCATCGTTGGCGCGGGGGCGGCGGGCGTGCGCATCGCCCAGACCATGCAGGAGTCGGGCGAGGGTGCGTACCGGCTCGTGGGCTTCGTGGACGACGATCCGGCCAAACGGGGAGCGTACGTGCTGGGGCTCAAGGTGTTCGGAGGGCGAGAGGTGCTGCCTCGCGTGGTACGGGAGCACGCTGTCGAGCAGGTGCTGATCGCGATCCCGTCGGCGCGACCGGAGCATCTGCGCGACCTGGTCGAGGTGGCCCGTCGCAGCGGCGTACGGTCCATCAAGATCTTGCCTGGCATGCACGAGTGGCTGGCGGGGCGCTTGACCCTGCGGGACATCCGTGAGGTGAACGTGCACGATCTCCTGGGGCGCCCTCCAGCGCGCATCCACTACGACGCGCTGCGCGGCTACTACCGTGGCCGGCGCGTGCTGGTCACCGGTGCCGCAGGGTCCATTGGGGCGGAGTTGGTGCGGCAGCTGGCGCGTTTCGAGGTCGACCAGATCGTGGCGGCGGACATCAACGAGACGGGCCTGTTCGACCTGGAGCAGGAGCTGCGGCGCGTGGCGTACGCCGTGCCCCTGCGCGTGACGCTGGCCGATGTTCGGGACGAAGCCCGCATGGAGCACCTGCTGCGGGATGTCCGTCCCGATGTGGTGTTCCACGCGGCAGCCTACAAGCACGTGCCGATGATGGAGCGTGACGTGGAGGAAGCGGTGAAGACCAACGTCTTCGGCACGCGCAATGCCGGTGAAGCGGCGCTCAGGGCCGGCGTGGACACGTTCGTGTTCGTCTCGACCGACAAGGCCGTCAACCCCACGAATGTCATGGGCGCAACCAAGCGCCTGGGTGAGTTGCTGGTGCAGGCGCTGGGGCGCCGGGGCAGGACGCGTTTCGTGGCGGTGCGCTTCGGCAACGTGCTGGGCAGCCGCGGGAGCTTCATCCCCGTGCTGCAGGAACAGATTCGTCGGGGTGGGCCTGTGACCATCACGCATCCCGAGATGATGCGGTACGTCATGAGCATCAGCGAGGCCGTGTTGCTGGTCCTGCAGACGCCGTTGCTCCGCCGACCTGAATCGATGTTCATGCTGGACATGGGAGAGCCCGTTCGGATTCTGGACGTGGTGCGGGAGTTGATCCGGCTGTCGGGACTGGAGCCCGACCGGGATGTTCCCATCGTCTACAGCGGTGTCCGTGCAGGGGAAAAGCTCGAGGAGGAGCTCGTGCTGCCCGACGAGCGCGCCGTGCCCACGCAGTTCGAACGCATCCTGGCGGTGCAGGGGGGCGGCGCGGCCGACGAGGTGACGTTGCGGCTGGTGCTGGGGGAACTTGAGCGCCTGGTGCGCGCTGCGGACAGCGACGGGCTACGGGCGCTGCTGGAGCGCGTGACCGCTCCGGGCGCGCTGGACGTTTCGCCGGTCGCGGTGCCGATGGAGCGCGTGCGATACGTGGCCGATGCCTGGCGGTGAACAGGTACGAAGCCAGCGCGCACGGCAGGCCGCGGTCAAGCGGGGATCTCAATAGCGTACCTGCCCGACCGTGCCGGGGGTTGCTCCTGAGCAAGCGTGTTTCTGAGCGGGGTGTGAGCTTGGTCATGGAAGGGTTGCCTGCGGCTCGCTGGCGGATTCTGGAGTTTCCGCGGATCGATGACGCGCGAGGACGTCTCACAGTCGTCGAGGGAGAGCGGCACGTACCCTTTTCGATTCGCCGGGTGTTCTATCCCAAATCCGGCGGCATTGAGGTAGCGCTGATAAGAATGCCGACACGTC
>CAZGNA010000003.1:22410-44797 GCA_964526945.1 uncultured bacterium | reverse complement strand
GCCTCCGGCGGTGCGGGGGCCGCACCGGGCGGCCCGGCGCCGGCGGGGGCGGGGCGGGCCTGGAGCTGAGCCCGGGCGGCGCGCCAGGCGTGCATGATGTGGCGTTCGTTGAGGCGCTTGGCGGCGGCGGCGTCACCCTGGGCGATGCGGCGCACGATCGCCTTGTGCTCGGCGATGGTGTGCGGAGGGCGGCCCGGATAGGACAGGGACTCCACCCGGAGCAGCACGATGCGGGCCCGCAGGTTCGCCAGCAGCGCCTGCAGCAGCGTGTTGCCGCAGCCGGCGGCGACCTCGTCGTGGAAGGCGTTGTTGGCAGCCACGATCCCGGGGATGTCCCCGCGCGCCCAGGCCTCCTCGGCCGCAGCCACGTGGCCGCACAGCCGTTCCACGGCGGCGACGTCGGCCCGACGCGTGAAGAGCGCCACGGCCTGGCCTTCCAGCGCCGCCCGGACCTCGTAGAGCGCGCGGGCGTCGTCCAGGGTGGGGCGCGTCACCACGGGCCCGCGGTAGGGCACGGTGGTGACGAGCCCCTCGAGCTCCAGCATCCGCAACGCTTCGCGGATCGGCGTGCGGCTCACGCCCATGCGCTCCACCAGCTCGCGTTCCACCAGGCGTTCGCCGGGCTGGAAGCGGCCCGAGAGGATCGCGTCGCGCAGCTTGCGGGCCACCAGCTCCCGCGTGGGCAGATTCTCGACTACCAGCAGGTCGCGCACCGGGGCGCCCGCACCTCCTCCAGCAACGCTGCCGTCGCGGCGCGACCCACCGCGGCCGTGGTCGCGGTCCCGTCGCGGCCGGGCGCAGGGGACGCGGTCATGCGGCCGTGCCCGCCAGCAACGGCGCGAGGGCGGCGACGTCGGGCACCGTCCGGATCTCCCACAGGCGCGCCAGGAGGGCGTCGGCCTGGGCGCGGGGCATCACCAGCTCCGCGCACTCCAGGAACTTGGCCTCCAGGTCCGCGCGGCTCATCGGCTTGCGCGGATGTCCCCGGGCGGCATCGGCGCGTCCGGCGAGCACCCGGCCGTCGGTCAGGGTGATGCGCACGGTCATGCGCATCTCGTTGTAGCCCAGGGCGTCGATCTCTGGGTCCACGTGCACGACGACGCGCTCCATCAGTGCCCGGGTCCGCGGGTCGCGCACCTTCTCGTCGGTGAACTGCCGGATGCCGGCGGCGCGCTCGAGCACCCCGATGGCCATCTGGAACTGCAGGCTGAACTTGCCCTCCAGGGCCGTGCGGGGCCGGGTGTGGATCAGAGCGTTGGGCACGTGGGAGTTGACCCCCACCTCGATACGGGCCACCTGCTCGGGGCGCACGTCGTGGGCGCGCACCAGGTCCAGCAGGACGTCCTGGGCGGGGTGCGAGAGCGACCCCGAGGGGTAGGGCTTGATGGAGATGCCGGGCGCGACGAAGAAGTAGGGCCGTCCCAGCTTCCCCCGGATCTTGGCGGGGTCGAAGCCGCCGGCCGCCGCCCGGTAGAAACCGCGCGGGGCCTCCAGGATGTTGGTGGCCGCCGTCCACCCGTGCCGCGCCAGCAGCACGGCCAGCAGGCCCGACTCGGCGGCCCGGCCGGCGTGGAACGGCTTGGTCATCGTGCCGAAGTTCTCCCGCAGGCCCGCGCTCATGGACGCGGCCAGGCCGAAGGCGCGCAGCGTCTGGTCGAGGTCGCACCCGTACAGCCGGGCGGCCGCGGCGGCGGCGCCAAAGACGCCCATCGTCGCCGTGGAGTGGAACCCGTCACGGTAGTGCCGCGGATCGATGGCGTCGGCGATGCGGCAGGCGACCTCGACGCCGATCGTATAGGCGTCCAGCAGCGCACCGCCCGGCGCGCGGAGCGCTTCGGCCGCGGCCAGCGCCGCGGCCAGCGTCGGCACCGTGGGGTGGGTCAGCAGACCGTAGACGCTGCGGGGATCCGTGGCGAGCTGCGTGTCGTCGTAGTCCATGGCGTGCCCGGCGACCCCGTTGGCCCAGGCCGCCAGTTGCAGCGGCGCCCGGAGCGCCGTGCCCAGGACCTGGGCCTGGGGGCGGCCGCCGACCTCGCGGAGGTGCGCGCGCACCAGGGCACCGCTGGCCTCGGTGGCCCCGGCCAGCATGACGGCCACGCCGTCCACCAGGTGCTGCGTGGCCCGCGCGCGCACGTCGTCGGGCACCGCGGTGGTCTCGACCACGAAGCGGGCGACGTCTTCGGTCAGGCCTGCGGCGGCTTCCGCCGCCGCAGGCGGCAGAGCCGCGGTCTGCTGCGTGTCCACTATGCGACCTCCTGCGATCGGTGCGACTTCCCGCGCCGGCCCGGATGCCCGCGGGTCACTTGCCGATGAACCGGTTCGTCCACAGCAGCCCTTCCCGGGCCGAGGGCTTGTAGGTGATCTGGCCCGTGTCGTACATGAAGTCGATGTGCTTCTGCATCATCTGCTCGCTCATCGCGCCGTCCTCGGACAGCGCCGGCAGCATCTCCCGCAGCGCCAGGGCCAGCACTGCCGGGTCGGTGCGCGGGAAGTGCTTGCGCAGGTGCTGGACCGCAGCGGCCTGGTCGCGGCGCATCAGCTGGTTGGCTTTCGTGACCGCGCGCACCCACCGGCGCACGACGTCGGCGTTCCTGTTGGCGTAGACGTTGTGGACGGCCACGCCCGTGTAGAGGAAGTTGTCGAGCTCGGGCACGTCGCCCGCCGAGGCCTTGATGACGACCACACCGAACCCATCGCGCTCGGCGACGTACGGCGTGGGCGCCGACAGGTGGAAGGCATCGATCTGGCGGGTGCGCAGGGCGGCCAGCAGGCCCGCCCCGCCGCCGATGGTCAGCAGCTGTGCGTCGCGGTCGGGGTCCAGCCCTGCGCGCTTGAGGTAGTAGCGCATGTAGACGTCGGTGGCCGCGCCGGGGCGCGTGATGCCCAGCCGCAGCCCGCGCAGCGCCGCCAGCCGCTGGGCCAGCGGGGTCTGCCGGGTGACGTTGCGCTGGCGGGCCACCTCGGGGTGCATCACCAGGTCCAGCGTCACCCGCTTGGTCAGGTTGTAGACGAAGAGGATCTGCTTGCCCTGACGGCGCAGCTGGACCGCCTGGAACGGGTCGGCGTCGAAGAACTGGGCCTGGCCTGCGACCAGGGCCGCGATGCCGAGCGCACCGCTCTCCACCTCGATGAGCTCCAGGTCGATGCCTTCCTCGGCCATGAAGCCCGCGGCCTCGGCGATGTAGACCGGGGCCATGAACAGCGTGCCGGTGTGCACCTCGGTGATCTTCACCCGCGGTGCCTGGGCCTGGACGCTGGCAGCGGCGAGGAGGACTGCGGCAACCACCGCCAGGGAGCGCCCTGTCGTCCTGTGCATCCGTCTCCCCCTTCTGGGGCCGCCTACGGCAGCTCCCGGGTCGTCCCGTGCTTGGGATTCCAGCGCATCAGGTGGTTCCCCAGTGCCGTGATGGCCTGGTTCATGAGGAGCACGATCACCAGCAGCGCCACGATCCCCGCGAACAGCCCCGGGGTGTCGAGGAACCCGGCCGCCCGGTTGATCAGGTGGCCGACGCCGCGGTTGGCGGAGATGAACTCGCCGACGATGGCGCCGATCATGGCCTGGGGCACGGTGATCTGCAGCGCCGCGATGATGAAGGGCGTGGCGGCCGGGAAGACCACCTTGCGCATCAGGTCCCACTCGGAGGCGCCCATGACCCGGGCGATCTGCAGGAACTGCGGTGGCGTCGCCCGGATGCCGGCGATGGTGTTGATGAAGACGATGAAGAAAACCATGACGGCGGCCACGGCGATCTTGGAGGCGATGCCGATGCCAAACCACAGGATGAACAGCGGCGCCAGCGCGATGCGGGGAATGCCGTAGAACGCCACCACGAAGGGCTCGACGATGCGGTAGACGGCCTCCAGGCGCGCCAGCAGAAACCCGCAGGTCAGCCCGGCGGCGGCGCCGATGGCGTAGCCGGCCAGGGCCTCGGCGACGGTGAACTGCAGATGGTAGAGCAGCTGCTCGCGGGTCAGCATGCCCCAGAAGGCGGCGGCGATGGCGCTGGGGCGGCTGGTGAAGAACTCGTCGAGCAGCCGGCCCGCGGCCAGCTCCCAGGCCCCCAGGAGCGCACCGGCGAACAGCAGGCGGCCGATGGTGGTGCGCCGCTGTTCCTGGCGCTGGCGGCGGATCTCCTCGCGCTCGACCCGCTGGCGCAGGGCCTCGGCGCGCATGGCGGCCGGGTGGGCCGCGGTGTGCACCGCAGTCATGTGGGCGTCGCCTCCAGTCCGACGTCTGCGATCTCCTCGCGCAGGTCGTGCCACAGCTGGTCGTAGAACGCCGGAAAGTGCGGGTCGGCGTGGATGTGGAAGACGTCCCGGGGCCGCGGCAGCGGCACCCGGTAGACGCGCTTGATGGTCCCCGGCGCGCGGCTGAACAGTGCGATCTCGTCGGAGAGGGCGATGGCCTCCACCAGATCGTGGGTGACGAAGACGATGGTCTTGCCCGACCCCTCCCACAGCCGCAACAGCTCGTCCTGCATGATGACGCGGGTCTGCGCGTCGAGGGGGCCGAAGGGCTCGTCCATCAGCACCACCGACGGCTCGTAGATCAGCGTGCGGATCAGCGCCGCGCGCTTGCGCATGCCGCCCGAGAGCTCGTGGGGGTAGTGGTGCTCGAACCCTGCCAGGCCCACCCGGGCGATGTACTGGGCCGCCCGCCGTCGGCGCTCCGGGGCCGGAACGCCCCGGAACTCCAGGGCCAGCTCCACGTTCTCCTGCAGCGTCCGCCAGGGCAGCAGGTTGTCGTCCTGGGTGATGTAGCCCACGTCGGTGTTGACGCCGTCCACCGGCACACCCCGGTACCGGATCTCCCCGTCGGTGGGGCGCACGAGGCCCGCGATCATGTTGAGCAGGGTGCTCTTGCCGCACCCCGAGGGGCCCACGAACGAGACGAACCGGCCGGCCTCAATCGCCAGCGCCACGTCCCGCAGGGCCACGAACGCACGCCGCTCCCGTCCCCCGCGGGGCACGAAGACCTTGTAGACGTCGCGAACCTCGATGATGGGTGCGGCCATGGGCGTCTCTCATGATGGTATACAATATACCCATGGCGAACTCCTGCGTGCGATGAGGTGGCACGGCCATGACGAACCGGTTCCCGCGGGCGACGACGTGCACCCACGGGCGATGACGTGCGCTCAACGATGACGTGCTTCCTAACCTGCTGCCGGGGCGACGGCCATGGAGGGCCACCGCGGGTGCCGTCGGCGATGAGCGGGATTCCCCGTGGTGCCCTTCCGCTGTTGACCGCATGCGCCGCGCACAGACGGCGCCCCGACCCCTACTGGCGCCGAAGGGCCGGATGGCCGCACTCATCGTGACGCTCGGGGACCCGACCGGCATCGGGCCAGAGGTGCTGGCCAGGGCCCTGGCAACGCCGCCGGCCGCTCCCCTGCTGGTCGTGGGGGACCTGCGGACCTGGCAAGAGGCGTCCCGGCGGGTGGGGACGTCGGCGGTGCTCCGGCCGGTGCCGGCAGGCCGCCCCGGCGCCCTCGAGGGTGGCCGCGTGCCCTTTCTCGACGTCCCTCCGGCCGACCGCGGCTGGACCTCCGGGCAGGTCAGTCCGGCGGCGGGCCGCGCCGCGGCGCAGTGGCTGGAGGTGGCGGTGCGGCTGGCGCGGGCGGGCCACGGCCGCGCGGTCTCCTTCGCCCCGCTGAACAAGCAAGCGATCATCCGTGCCGGGTACCCGGTGCGCGACGAGTACGAACTCTGCGCGCACCTGGTCGGGGTGCGCGACCACGACGAGGTGAACGTGATCCCGCATCCGGCCGGGCCGCCGGGCCGGCTGCTCTGGGCGGCGCGGGTCACCGGGCACCTGCCGTTCCGAGAGATCGTCGGCTCTCTGACCGCCGCGCGGGTGCTGCGTGCGATCCGGATCGTCCACCGCGTGGCCGTCGCCACGAGCGCCGGCCTCCCCCGGGTGGCGGTGGCCGCCCTGAACCCGCACGCCGGCGAAGGCGGGCTGCTGGGCGACGAGGAGGAGCGTCTCATCGCGCCTGCGGTAGCAGCGGCCGCAGCCGAGGGGATCGCCGCGACCGGGCCGGTGCCCGCCGACCACGTCTTCCGGCGGGCGTGCGCCGGGGAGTTCGACGCGGTGGTGGCGATGTACCACGACCAGGCCCAGATCGCCACCAAGTTGCTGGGGTTCGACCGGGGCGTGTCGGTGGGGGTGGGCTACCCGTTCGTGCTCACCACGCCGTCGCATGGGACCGCGCACGACATCGTCGGGACGGGCCGTGCCGACCCGCGGCCGATGCGACACGCGTTGGACTTAGCCGTGCGGCTGCGGCCGGTGACGCTCACGGAGCACGCGGGGGGCGACACCCCTTAAGCAGCGCATGGTCGTTCTGGTATGCTGAAGACGCCATGCAGGCCGGCACCGCGATGCCCGCACCGGGCGGACGATGATGGACACCGCCCGCCAGCTCGCCATCTTCCGGAGCATCGCCGAGGTCCTCAACCGGTCGTTCACCCTGCGCGAGGCGCTGGATAGCGCCCTGCGCCGGATCGTGGAGCTCATGGGGGTCGAGGCCGGCTGGATCTTCCTCCTCGACCCCGAGACCGGACAGTTCCGGCTGGCCGCCGACGTGAACCTCCCCGCCGCCCTCACCGTGGCCAGCAAGCGCCGCATGGCGGGCGAGTGCCGCTGCATCACCATGCTGCGCGAGGGCCTGCTCACCGACGCGGTCAACTACGTGCAGTGCCTGCGCCTGGAGCAAGCCCTCCCGACGAACCCTGCCGTGCACCGGCATGCGTCGGTCCCCCTGGTGGCGCAGGATCAGGCGATGGGCATCCTCAACCTGCTGCTGCCGTCCGGCCGCGCACTGACGGTCGAAGAGCTCCACATGCTGGAGTCGGTGGGCCACGAGCTGGCCATCACCATCCAGCGTGCGCGGCTGTTCGAGCAGGTGCGCGATCAAGAGCACACCCACCGGGAGCTGCTCCACCGGCTCCTGGTGGCCCAGGAGGAGGAGCGCCGCCGGATCGCCCAGGACCTGCACGACCACGCCGGGCAGATGCTGACCGCCCTCATCATCCAGCTGGCACAGCTGGCCGCGCGCGCCGAGGAGGACAACGGCGCCATGGCGCCCCAGCTCCGTCGGCTGCACGATCTCGCGCAGCAGGGGCTGGACGAGCTGCGCAAGCTGGTCTACGACCTGCGGCCGTCGATCCTCGACGACCTGGGCCTGGGCCCCGCGCTGCGCTGGTACGTGGACACCTACGTGATCCCCGCCGGGCTGCAGACCGATCTGCACGTCGCCGAGCTGGGCGAGCGTCTGCCGCAGGACGTGGAGACGGTGGCGTTCCGCGTGATCCAGGAAGCCGTCACCAACGCGCTCCGGCACGCACGGGCCTCGAAACTGGAGATCCGGGTGGACCGGCGCGGCGATGCGCTGCTGGTGATGGTCCGCGACGACGGCGTGGGGTTCGATCCCGAGGATCCACCCGGGGCGCATCGGACGCTGGGCCTGGACGGGATGCGCGAGCGCGCGCAGCTGGTGGGGGGGACGGTGCAGATCCTGTCGGTGCCGGGCGCCGGGACCACGGTGCTGGCCCGGCTCCCGTTGGGAGGCGAGACGGCATGGCCGACAAGATCCGGATCCTGATCGCCGACGACCACAGCATCGTGCGCGAGGGCGTGCGCATGATCCTGGCCGGCCAGGACGACTTCGAGGTGGTCGGCGAGGCCGCCACCGGCCGCGAGGCCGTCGAGCAGGCCCGGCGACTGCGGCCCGACGTGGTCGTCATGGACATCAGCATGCCGGATCTGAACGGCATCCAGGCCACCGAACTGATCCGCCGGGAGCTGCCGGAGGTGCAGGTGCTCGGCCTGACGATGCACGAGGAAGGCAACTACGTCTTCGAGCTGCTGAAGGTCGGCGCGGCCGGCTACGTGCTCAAGCGCGCCGCGGCCGAGGATCTGGTGGCGGCGGTCCGCGCCGCCCATCGCGGCGAGGCGTTCCTCTACCCCTCGGTGGCGAAGATGGTGGTGCAGGACTTCCTGCAGCGTGCGTCGCCCAAGGAGAAGGAGCATGCCCTCGATGGGCTCACCGAACGCGAGCGCGAGGTGCTCACGCTGATCGCCGAGGGGTACACCAACCAGGAGATCGCCAACCGGCTCTACATCAGCATCAAGACGGTGCAGACGCACCGCGCGCACATCATGGAGAAACTCAACCTCCACGACCGCGCCGAGCTGGTCCGCTACGCGATTCGCAAGGGGTTGATCGAGCCATAGCGTGCACCGCCTGACCGTGCTGCCCGGGTACACGCCGGCGGTGCCCTTCATGGCGGCCGCGCTGCTGGTGCTGCCGGTCGTAGGCGTCGGGGCGGTCGTCGCGGCGGCGCCGCTGGCTGGCGGCAACGCCCGGGCCTGGCCCGTGCTGGCGGTCAACCACCTGGCCACCCTCGGCTGGGCGACGCTGGTGGCGATGGGCGCGCTGCACCAGCTGGTGCCGGCGATGCTCGGCATCTCGACCAGGCCCGGACGCCAGGCGCTGGTGCAGGGCGGCGTCACGCTCCTGGGCCTGGGGGTGCTGACCGCGGGCTTCCTGACGCGCGCGCGGGGGGTGCTGCTCGCCGGCGGTCTCGTCGTCTGGGCGGGCATCGTGTACTTCCTCTGGCTGCTGGCACGGCTGACCCCGCAGCGCCGGCGGTGGCCGCTGCCGGGGGTCGGCGTGGCCGCCAGCCTCGGCTACTTGGTGGCGACGGCGAGCTGGGGCGTGCTGATGGCCACCAACTGGCGGTGGCCGTTCTGGTGGCACCTGCTCGGCGTGGCCGGCATCGGCACGCACGTGACCCTGGGGCTGGTCGGGTGGTTGGTCCAGCTCGTCGTGAGCGTCTCGTACTACCTGCTGCCGCGGTTCGTCGGCGTCCGCCCGCTGGACGGGGGCCGGCTGCCGGCGGTGCTCGGGTTGCTCAACGCGGGCATCGCCGTGCTGGTGGCGTCGGCGCTTGCGGGGTGGGGCCCTGGTGCACGCGCCGGGGTGGCCCTGCTGGCGGCTGCGGGGGCGGTCTACGCGGTGGACCTGTGGCGGTGGCTGCAGGCGGCCCGGGGCGGGAAGCCGGACCTCACGATCCAGCACTGGTGGGTGATCTGGGCCCAGACCATCGTGCTGATCGTCACCGGGGGTGCCTGGGCGCTGGGGCAGGTGCCGGTCGCGCCGTACCGGCTGGCCGTGGCGGCCGGAGTGCTGGTGCTGCTCGGCTGGGTGACCCTGGCCATCATGGGGCAGCTCTACAAGGTCACGCCCTTCCTCATGTGGTTCTACCGGTACGCGCGCGGGTTGAGCGCGCTGGAGGTGCCGCGGCTGCCGGCGCCCTACTACCCGCGCGAGGGCCGTCTGCCGTTCTACGCCAGCGCCGCGGGCAGCATCGGACTCGCCCTCGGTGTGCTGCTGCGGGTGCCGCTGCTGGCGGTGATCGGCGCGGCGGCCTTCTGCGCGGGCACGGTGGCGTTCAGCCTGTTCATGGCGGTGTCGTGGATGCGGGCCGCGTTCCGGCAGGTGTCCTGACAGGCCCCGGCGGGGACGCAGGCCCATCCCGCGCGGGTGTGGGGCCGCGGCCGGCTGGCAGCCGACGTGCAACGCTGGATGCCAGGAGTATCCCTGGGCGCGCGGCGGGCGGTCGGTGATCGACGCGCCGGGGACCGTGGCCTTCGGCATCTCCCTGGGCGCGCGGTGGGCGGAGGGCGCGCAGGCCCCTGGTCCCGGCGCGGTCCGCCGTGGCACAATGAACTGGCGTCTGTCCCGTGGGGCGGGCGCACACCTGCAGCACACCTGTAGAGGAGCGATGCTGTGAGCACCGATCCCTTCGATGCCCATGCGCGGTTGGAGGCAGGCGGGCGCGTCGTGCGCTACGTCCGGCTGGCCGCACTGCGCGACCGGCTGGCCACGCCGCTGGAGCGGCTGCCCGTGACCGTGAAGATCCTGCTGGAGAACGTCCTGCGTCACTGCGGCACCGCGCCGTTCACCGAGCGGGACGTGCTGACCCTGGCAGCCTGGGCGCCCGGACAGTCCGACGGTGGCGAGGTGCCGTTCCTGCCGGCGCGGGTCCTCCTGCAGGACTTCACCGGCGTGCCGGCGGTCGTGGATCTGGCCGCCATGCGCTCGGCGATGGCGCGGCTGGGCGGCGATCCCGAGCGGATCAACCCGCTGATGCCCACCGACCTGGTCATCGACCACTCGGTGCAGGTCGACATGTTCGGCTCGGCCTACGCCTTCATGTACAACGTCCAGAAGGAGTACGAGCGCAACCGCGAGCGCTACACGCTGCTGCGGTGGGCGCAGCAGGCGTTTCGCAACTTCCGGGTCGTGCCACCGGGCACGGGCATCGTCCACCAGGTGAACCTCGAGTACCTGGCCTCGGTGGTCGCCACGCGCGAGGACGACGGCGAGGTGCTGGCGTTCCCGGACACGCTGGTGGGCACCGACTCGCACACCACGATGATCAACGGGCTGGGCGTGCTCGGGTGGGGTGTGGGCGGCATCGAGGCCGAGGCGGCGATGCTCGGTCAGCCGCTCTACCTGCTGCGGCCGGCGGTGGTGGGCCTCCAGCTGGTGGGGACGCCGCCCGAGGGCGTCACCGCCACGGACCTCGTGCTGACCGTGACCCAGCTCCTGCGCCGGGTGGGCGTGGTCGACAAGTTCGTGGAGTTCTTCGGCGCCGGCGTCAAGCACCTGTCGCTGCCCGACCGGGCCACCATCGCCAACATGTCGCCCGAGTTCGGGGCGACGGCCACCCTGTTCCCCATCGACGCCGAGACGCTGCGCTACCTGACCATGACCGGCCGCAGCCCGGCGCACGTGGCGCTGGTCGAGCAGTACGCGAAGGCCCAGGGGCTGTGGCGCGACGATGCGACGCCCGACCCGGTCTTCGACCAGGTGGTCACGCTCGACCTGGCCACCCTGGAACCCTCGGTCGCCGGGCCCCGACGGCCGCAGGACCGCGTGCCGCTGGCGCAGGTGCCCGCCAGCTTCCACGCGGCGTTCGCCGAGCGCCTGCCGGCATCGGCGCCGGGTGGCGGCGTCGCGGTGGCGGAGCGGCGCCGGGTGGTGCCGGTGAAGGTGGGGGACCGGGAGGCGACGCTGACCGACGGGTCGGTGGTGATCGCGGCCATCACATCGTGCACGAACACGTCGAACCCTGCCGTCATGCTGGGCGCGGGTCTGCTGGCCAGGCAGGCGGTCGAGCGTGGCCTGGCGACGCCGCCGACGGTGAAGACGAGCCTGGCGCCGGGCTCGGCGGTGGTGACGGCGTACCTGGAGCGGGCCGGCCTGCTGCGGTACCTGGAGGCGCTGGGCTTCCACCTGGTGGGGTACGGGTGCACGACCTGCATCGGCAACAGCGGGCCCCTGCCCGAGCCGATCGCGCAGGCCGTGGCCGCCCACGATCTGGTGGTGGCGGCCGTGCTCTCGGGCAACCGGAACTTCGAAGGCCGCATCCACCCCCAGGTGCGCGCCGCCTACCTGGCCTCGCCGCCGCTGGTGGTGGCCTACGCCCTGGCCGGCACCGTGGACGTGGACCTGACGCGCGACCCGCTGGGCCGCGACCGCGACGGCCGGCCGGTCTACCTGCGGGACCTGTGGCCCTCGACGCGCGAGATCCAGGAGACGCTGGCCCAGGCCGTGCGCCCGGAGCTGTTCATCGAGCGCTACCGCGACGTGTTCACCGGCGACGACACCTGGCGGACGCTGCCGGTGCCCACCGGCGCGCTGTACGCCTGGGATCCGGCGTCCACCTACGTCCAGGAGCCGCCGTTCTTCGTGGACCTGCGCCTGGAGCCCGCGCCGCCGGCCGACATCACCGGCGCGCGGGTCCTGGCCCTGCTGGGCGACTCGATCACCACCGACCACATCTCGCCCGCAGGATCCATTCCCGCCGAGAGCCCCGCGGGCCGGTACCTGCTGGACCGCGGCGTCCCCAAGGCCGAGTTCAACTCGTACGGCGCGCGGCGGGGCAACCACGAGGTGATGATCCGCGGCACGTTCGCCAACATCCGATTGCGCAACCGGCTGGCGGGCGGGCGCGAGGGCGGGTGGACGACCCACATCCCCAGCGGCGAGCTCATGACGATCTACGACGCCGCGGTCCGCTACCGTCAGGAGGGCACCCCGCTGCTGGTCGTTGCCGGCAAGGAGTACGGGGCGGGATCGTCGCGGGACTGGGCGGCCAAGGGACCGATGCTGCTGGGTGTGCGCGCCACGCTGGCGGAGTCGTACGAGCGCATCCACCGCAGCAACCTGGTGGGCATGGGCGTGCTGCCGCTGCAGTTCGAGGCCGGCCAGAACGCCGACAGCCTGGGGCTCTCGGGGCACGAGCGCTACGACATCGTGGGCCTGGCGGCCGGGCTGGCCCCGGGGCAGCGCGTGACGGTGCACGCCCACGGCGATGGACGGGTGATCACGTTCCAGGCCATCGTGCGGATCGACAGCCCCATGGAGGTGGAGTACTACCGGCACGGCGGTGTGTTGCCGATGGTGCTGCGGCGGCTGCTGGCGGGCACGGGGACGCGCTGAGCTCGTGGGCTGCTGACACGCGGCGGACGACAGCGTGGGAACAGCGCCGCGGCAAATGTCAATAGGGCGCTGACCCGATTCCCCATCGGGTCCGTACCCGAGGGCGAAAATCCGCCTCGGACCCGATGGGGGGTGCGTGCGGGGCAGGGTAGCGTGGAGCCACGGAGGTGGAGCCATGCTGCCCGAGCACCGGCGCATGATGCACGAGATCCGCCGCACCACCGAGCGGACCCTCACCCAGCACCGCGAGATCCTGCGGCGCGAGCGCGCGGCGGCAGGACCGGTGCGCGACCACCGGCGCGCGCTGGAGACAGCCCGGCTCCAGGCCCGCGCGTACAAGAAGGAGTGGGCGGAGGCGAAACGCGACGGCGCGAGGCTGCTGCAGTTTCTCGCGCGGTTTCGCGGCGTGAAGTCGTCCGCCGCCTGACCCCCCCAGCGGCGGGCGACGTCGCCCCGTCCTGCGGCCCGCGCTCGCACGTGCACGGCGAGCGCGGGCCGTCGTCTTGGCTTCCGAGACGGCACGCGTCATGTTCACGCCCTGCTGTTGCGCGCGCGCGCGCCAGCCGTCGTGATTCCGCCCGGTGCGCTGGCGCGGGGCGTGGCCGTTAGCAGACGGGCGATCATCCGGATGGCGAAGGAGCCCCCAGGATCTCCGTGAGCCGGTGCAGCGCCGGTGAGGGGGCGACGATGAGCACCTCATCGCCGGCAAGCAACGTCAAGTCGCCACGTGGGGGTAGGAGGTCGCCTCCGCGGATGACCGCCGCAACCCGGCAGTCGTCGGGCAGGCCCAGCTCGCGGATCGACCGTCCCACCGCGGGCGCCGCGGGGTGCACCCGTTCTTCCACCAGGGCGTACGCGCCTCGCCGTAGCTTCAGCAGGGTCATCAGCTCACCCAGAGACATCTCCTCGACGATCAGGTGGGCCAGCAGGTCAGCTTGATTGAGCGCCACGTCGACGCCCATCTCCGCCGTGAACATCCAGGCGTTGCGCGGATGATGCACGCGGGCGATGGTGCGCGACACGCCAAACTCGAACCGCGCCAGGCTGGTGACCACCAGGTTCGCCTCGTCGGCGCCGGTCACGGCCGTCACGACGTCGGCGCGCCGGATGCCGGCGGCGTCCAGCGTGGCCGGGTCGGTGCCGTCGCCGGCGACGACGGTCACAGCGGGCGCGTCGCGCTGGACCGCCAGGCACCGGTCCGGCTGCATCTCGATCAACGTCACCCTGTGCCCATCGGCCACCAGCAGCGACGCCAGGTACGTGCCCACGTTGCCGCCTCCAACGATCAGGATCGTCAGCGCCATCCCCGTTCCTCCTGCGCCATGTCGTCGTCGTGCTCCCGCGATGCCGGGTCGGCGCTACGGCTCCAGCAGCGCGGTCAGACGGTGCGCCGACGCCGCCAGGACCACCGCGTAGAGTCGGTCGCCAGGCTGCAGGACCGCACCGTGGGCCGGGAGGATCGTGGCGCTCCTGCGGACGATGGCCACCACGTGGGCTTCACCGGGAATCGTGAGGTCGTCGATCGTGCGACCCACCAGGTGGGGCGTAATGTCGACTTCCACCAGGTCGGCGTCGCCGCTGCCCAGGCTCTGAACCACGTTTAGCGGCGAAGCGCAGAGCAGGTCGGCCATGCGGTGCACGCCCCACGTGACGGGCGCGATGGTCTGGATGCCCAGCCGCCGATAGATCTCGGCCGTGCGCGGATCGTAGAGGCGGGCGACCACCCGCGGGACGCGGAAAAGCTGACGCGCCACCCGTGCCACCACCGCGTTGACCCGATCGTCACCGGTGACGGCCGCGAGTCCGTCTGCCTGTTCGATTCCGGCGCGTAGGAGCACCTCGCGGTCGAATCCCATGCCGGTAACGGCCCGGTCGGCCACTGCCGGCGGGAGTCGTGCGAACGCCGCAGGGTCGCGATCGACCGCGGTGACGGCGTGTCCACGCAGCGTCAGCGTCTGCGCCAGCCCTGCACCCAGTCGGCCACACCCGATGATGACGATCTTCATCCCTCACCTCCAGCGCTACCGCCGTCGCCGTGGGATGTCAGGTCGCCCGGGGGGGGCGTCCGTGTTGCCCGCAGCGCGGCGGGTCGAACACGCGCCTCACGGCGGCGCACCAGCGCTTTGCGTACCTCGTCGATCACCAGAAGCGACGGCATCCAGGCGGCCACGAACAGCCAGTGGGACGGAGGAAAGACCGCCGTACCCACGATGCGCTGCAGCGGCGGCGCGTACACGATCAGCACGATGAGCGCCAGCTCGGCGGCGATGCCGGGCCACACGAGGCGGTTGGAGGTCAGGCCGACGCGGAAGACCGACGTGCGCTCGGTCCGCTGGGCGAAGAGGTTGCCGACCTGCGTACTCACCACCGCCGACAGGGCCATGGCCGTCGCGGCCCGGTAGACCTCTCCTGTTGCGGGAAGGTCCAGCCAGCGGCCAGCGTAGCCGTGGGTCCAGTAGTGGAAGTAGAAGGCGGCCATGGCGGCCGCAGCCTGGAGCGGTCCCAGCCACAGGTAGGCCCGGAGCAGGAGCGCCGGCGTGACCACATGGTCGCGCGGATCGCGGGGCGGGCGGTCCATGACGCCGGGCTCCGGGGGTTCCCCGCCCAGGGCCAGGGCCGGGACGAGGTCGGTTCCCAGGTCGATCGAGAGGATGTGCATTACGTTGAGCGCCAGCGGGATGCGGCCGCGGCTCAGCGCGAAGAGGATGAAGGGCACCGCCTCGGGCGTGTTGCTGGTGAAGATGTAGGTCGTGAACTTCTTGATGTTGGCGTAGATCGCCCGGCCCTCTTCCACGGCGTGCACGATGGATGCGAAGTTGTCGTCGGTCAGGATCACGTCGGCTGCTTCCCGCGCCACGTCGGTCCCGCTCAGTCCCATGGCCACGCCGATGTCGGCCTTCTTGAGGGCCGGGGCGTCGTTGACCCCGTCGCCGGTGACCGCCACGACCTCACCCGCGGCCTGGAGCGCCGCGACGATGCGCAGCTTGTGTTCGGGCGTGACCCGGGCGAAGATCACTTCGCTGCAAAGCGCCGCGTGCAGGGCCGCGTCGTCCATGGCGTCGAGCTCCGGGCCGGTGACGATGCGGGGTCGGGCGGTGCGGACGATGCCGATGCGCCGGGCGATGCTCTCCGCGGTCAGCCCGTAGTCGCCGGTGACCATGACGACACGGATGCCCGCGCGCTGACACAGGGCCACAGCGTCCGCCACCTCCGGCCGCGGCGGGTCCATCATGGCCGTCAGCCCGAGGAACGTGAGGTCGCGCTCGACGGCCTCGGCGTCGAGCCGCTCGCAGTCGGGGGGCAAGGCACGGGTGGCGACGCCGAGCACTCGGTGGCCCGCGCTGGCGAAGGCGTCGATGGTGGCCACGATCTCGGCACGGGCAGCGTCGTCCAGCGGTACGTCCTGACCGGTGGTGCGCAGACGGCTACACAGGGCCAGCAGCTCCCGGGGCGCCCCTTTGGTGAAGGCCACCAGCGTGTCGCTGCAACGGTGCACGGTGGTCATGCGTTTGCGTCGGGAGTCGAAGGCCAGTTCGCGGACGCGGGGCGCGCGGCGTTCCTCTGTGGCGAGGTCGACGCCGGCTTTGGCGGCGACGACGCGCAGCGCCGCCTCGGTGGGATCGCCCACGGCCCGCCACACGGGCTCCTGAGCGTCGGGCGGGAGCAGGCGGGCGTTGGTGCACAGTCCGGCTGCCCGCAGCAGGCGTTGCACGTCCGCGGGCGGTGGGTTCACGGGACGGCCGTCGTGGAGGATCTGCCCGACCGGCGCGTATCCTGTACCCGTCACCTCGAACCGGCGTCCCCCGCACCACAGCCCGCGCACGGTCATGGCGTTCTGAGTGAGCGTGCCGGTCTTGTCGGTACAGATCACCGTGGTGCAGCCCAGGGTCTCCACCGCCGACAGGCGTTTGACCAGCGCGTGGCGTCCGGCCATCCGCTGCACGCCCATGGCCAGGGCCAGCGAGACGGTCGGCAGCAGTCCTTCCGGGACGAACGCCACGATCATGCCCATGGCGAAGATGAACCCTTGGGCCAGGTCGATGCCCACCAGGGTCACGGCCAGCAGGAAGAAGAGCAACCCGACGGCCACCGCGATGACCGTGATGGTCCGGGTTACGTGGGCCAGCTCGCGCTGCAACGGGCTCAGCCCCGCTTCCATCGTCTGGGTGAGGTGCGCGATCTTTCCAAACTCGGTCCGCATCCCCGTAGCCACCACGATGGCCCGCCCGGTGCCGGCCGCGACCACCGTGCCGGCGAAGACGAGGTTGGGGATCTCAAGGCGCGCCAGGTCGGTGCGCAGGACCGGATCGGCGGTCTTGCGGACCGGATGGGCTTCACCGGTGAGCGTCGACTGGTCGACGCGCAGTTCGGCTTCCCAGACGATGCGGGCGTCGGCGGAGATACGATCGCCCGCCCGCAGGACGAGCAGGTCGCCCGGCACGAGCGTTTCGGCCGGCACCCGCTGCTCCTGGCCGTCGCGGACGGCCGTGGCCGCCTGGGGCAGCAGGCGCCGCAGCGCTTCGGTGGCCTTCTCTGCTTTGTACTCCTGCCAGAAGCTGAAGATGCCGTTGATGACGTTGACGAGCCAGATGGCCACGGCCAGCTCGGGCATGCGGGCCGTCAGCGCGATGCCCCCGGCGCCCCACAGCAAGAGGGCCATGAGGTGGGTGAAGTTGGCGGCGAAGGCGCGGACGAGCGGCGTGGGAGCCACTCGGGTGATGACGTTCGGGCCGGCGATGGCCAGGCGGTGGGTCGCCTCTGCAGTGGTCAGGCCCTCGGGGCTGCTGCCGCAGGCCACGAACACCTCGGCAGCGACCAAGCCGGCGACGCTGAGAGCCTCGTCGCCAATGGGCGACGCTCCGCGGCGGCCTGCGGGCGCACTCCGCTGGGCGCTCACCCTGCCGTCAGGGCAGCGGCCTCGCGCCGGCCGCGCTCCAGCGCCTCGAGGTTGCGCGCCCGCGCCTCGGGGTCGGCGACCATCTCGTCGAGCGCGGCCCGGATGGCCTCGAGCCCGCACGGCGGCCTGACCGCCAGCACCGCGCCCAGCAGCACCATGTTGGCGGCGCGCGGCGCGCCCATGGCGACGGCGATGGCGGTTGCGGGCACGCCCACGGCCGTGACGTCCGTACGCGCCGGCAGACGGCCCGTCACGGTCACGTCGCAGACGATGACGCCGCCGGGCCGCACCTGTGCCTCGAAGCGGTCGAGCGAGGGGCGGTTCATGGCGATCAGGATCGTGGGGTCGGCCACGACCGGTGAGGCGATCGGCGCGTCGTCGATCACCACCGTGCAGTGGGCGGTGCCGCCCCGCTGCTCGGGGCCGTAGGCCGGCAGCCAGGTGACCTCGCGTCCTTCGTGCACCGCTGCGCGCGCGAGGACCTCGCCCAGGAACAGCACGCCCTGCCCGCCGAAGCCCGCGACGAGCACCTCCCAGGCGGCCATCGCCCGCCCCCGCTACGGCGCGTGCGTGCGCACGGCGGCCGGCGCGGGCGCCGGCGGCCTGCGGGTCCGCGCCGGCGTGTGCTCCGCGCTGGCGGTGTCCTTGAAGACGCCCAGCGGGAAGACCGGCACCAGGTGCGTCTCGCACCACCGCAAGGCGTCCACGGGGTCCAGGCCCCATCCCACCGGGCAGGTGGAGAGCACCTCCACGATGCCCAGCCCGCGGTCGTCCAGCTGTGCCTGGAAGGCCGCACGGATCGCCTTCTTGGCCCGCACCACGCCCGCCACGCTGGTCACGGCCACGCGCGCCGCATAGGCCACGCCGTCGAGCCCCGCCAGCATCTCGGTCATCCGGAGGGGATACCCGTGGACGCGCGCCTGGCGGCCTTCCGGCGTCGTCGTCGTGCGCATGCCCGCCGGGCTCGTCGGCGCCATCTGCCCGCCCGTCATCCCGTAGAGGGCGTTGTTGACGAAGATCACGGTGAGCCGCTCGCCCCGCGCCGCCGCGTGGACGATCTCGGCGGTGCCGATCGCCGCCAGGTCGCCGTCGCCCTGGTAGGTGAACACGACCAGGTCGGGACGCACGCGCTTGATGCCCGTGGCGACGGCGGGCGCGCGGCCGTGTGCGGCCTGCTGAAAGTCCAGGTCGAAGTAGTTGTAGGCGAAGACCGAGCATCCCACCGAGGCCACGCCGACGGTGCGCTCGCGCAGATCGAGCTCGTCGATCACCTCGGCCACCAGGCGATGGACGATGCCGTGGGTGCAGCCCGGGCAGTAGTGCATGGGCACGTCCAGGAGCACCCGCGGCCGCCCGGCGACCTGTTCCATCGCGGGCGGCGATGCCGTGGCCTCCAGCGTCGCGCTCATGCCACTCCCTCCCCTTCCGCTCGGAGGACACGGCGGATCGCGGCCAGGACCTCGACCGGTGTGGGCACCGCCCCGCCCGCCCGGCCGTACCACGCCACCGGCGCCCTGCCGGCCACCGCCAGGCGGACGTCGTCGAGCATCTGGCCCGCGCTGAGCTCGACCACGAGCCACCGGGCCACCGGCCGGGCGAACGCCGCCGTCGGGAACGGCCAGAGCGTGAGGGGGCGCAGCAGACCGGCCCGCAGGCCGTCGTCCCGCGCGCGGTCCACCGCCGCCCGCGCGATGCGCGCGGCGGTACCGTAGGCCACCACGCCGACCTCGGCGTCGTCCAGGCGGTAGGCCTCCGCGCGCGCCTCGGGGCGGGCGATCGCCTCGTAGACCGCCACCAGGTCGCGCACGTGTGCTTCGAGGTCTTCGGGCTGCAGGTAGATCGACGAGATCCGTCGGCGTCCCCCGCCCGTGGTGGCCCACGGCGGTGGGGGCGGCGGCGGCACGGGGTCGGGCAGCACCACCGGTTCCATCATCTGCCCCAGCAGCCCGTCGGCGGCCAGCAGCACCGGCAGGCGGTAGCGTTCGGTCAGCTCGAACGCCAGGCGCACGAGGTCGACGGCTTCCTGCACGGTGGCCGGCGCCAGCACGATGCCGTGGCTGTCGCCGTGGCCCAGCGCCCGGGTCATCACGGCGTAGTCGCTCTGGGCGGGGGCGATGTTCCCAAGCCCGGGGCCGCCGCGCATCACGTTCACCACGACGCACGGCAGGCGGGCGCCCACCAGGTACGACAGCCCTTCCAGCATGAGGCTGAAGCCCGGACTGCTGGTGCTGGTCATCACCCGCACGCCCGCGCCCGAGGCGCCGTAGACCATGTTGATGGCCGCCACCTCGCTCTCGGCCTGCAGGAAGACGCCCCCGGCGCGCGGCAGGTGTCGCGCCATGTACTCGGCCAGTTCCGTCTGCGGGGTGATGGGATATCCGAAATAGGCCCGGCACCCGGCGCGGATCGCCGCCTCGGCGATCGCCTCGTTGCCCTTCATGAGGACACGCGCACCCGCCGGCGGCATGCCCGTCTCCATGCGGATCACGCGGCGGCCGCCGCGGCGCGGCGGCGCGGGCGAAACACGGTGATGGCCCCA
This sequence comes from uncultured bacterium, assembly GCA_964526945.1. Taxonomy (GTDB): domain Bacteria; phylum Sysuimicrobiota; class Sysuimicrobiia; order Sysuimicrobiales; family Humicultoraceae; genus Fervidifonticultor. The sequence goes on along the minus strand of CAZGNA010000003.1, from coordinate 24,843 downwards.
TCCGGGCAGAGCAGGGCGCAGGCGGCGCACGAGGTGCACCGTCCGTCGTCCAGCAGGACCGCGGCGGGGAACCCGCGCGCGTTGAGAGGACCCAGCGCCAGGACCCGGGGCGGGCAGACCGCGACGCACAACCCGCACCCCTTGCACCGGTCGACCGCGATCACCACCCGCGGCGTCGCGGCCGGCCGGAGGACGGGCTCGTCAGCGTCCCAGAGGACCGGCATACTCACCGGGGAACCTCCGCGGCGACTCGGGCGGCAGCGTGCGGTCGTCGACCTCGTAGGTCAGCCGGCTCTGGACGCCGACGACGCCGTCGGCCATCGCCGCCCACTTCTCGGCCAGCTCCTTCTCGGACCGGCGGTCGACCACCCCCTCCAGGTAGACGACGCCGTCCTTCACCTCGACGGTCACGCGGGTGATGTCGATCCACAGGTCGTGGACGAGGCTCTCGCGGATCGCCGTTGCGAGCTCGTCGTCGCTGCGGGTGAACGCCTTGAGGATGTCGTTGCGGCTGACGATGCCGACGACTTTCCCCGCTCGGACGACGGGGACCCGATTGATGCGGTGCTTGACCATCAGTTGCGCGATCTCGCGTACCGGGGTGGCCTCGGTGACGGCGATCACCGGCGAGGTCATGATCTCGTCGGCACGCAGCCCCTCGGCCTTGCGGGCGCGCTCGATGGCCTCGGCCACCGACCGCAGCGGCAGCCGCGCGACGATGCCGGTCGGCTCCGTCGGGCGCGGCTCGAGCTCCTTGTACAGCAGGTCGCCCTCGGTCACGATGCCCACCAGCTCGCCCGCCGGGGTGAGGATCGGGATCCCGCTGATGTGGTGGGTGATCATCAGCGCCACCAGGTCCTTCACCCGGGCGTCGGTCCGCGCGGTGATGACCGGATGGGTCATGACGTCGCGGGCGTACAGCCGCAGGCCCGGGGCGTGGTCCCTGCGGGTGGCGTCACAGACCACGGGCATGGCGACGTCCTCCTTTCCCGCGCCGCTCGTCTCAGGCGCTGGCCCGGACCACGTCGCGGGCCTGGCCCGCCAGCACGCGGGCCGGCACCAGCACCACGGGGCACGGCGCGCGGCGCAGCACGCCGGCCGCCACGCTCCCCACCAGCAGCCGGGCCAGGCCCGTGCGCCGGTGGGTTCCCATGACGATCAGGTCGGCCCTGGACTCGACGGCACGCGTGACGATGCCCTCGACGGGGTCGCCCCGCCGGACCTCCACCCGGGCGCGCTGGCCGGCGATACCGGCCTGGGCCTTCAGGTAGTGGAGCTCCGAGCGCAGGCGACTGACGTAGAGGTCGAGGAACAGGCCCTCGTCGCGCAGTGCCGCCATGGCGCCCTCGCGGGTGTAGACGTGGACGATCTCGAGTTCTCCGCCCAGGACCGCGGCCAGCCGCGCGGCGTAGCGGACCAGCGCCGCGGACTCGTCGCCCAGGTCCACGGGCACCAGGATGCGCATGCTCCTCACCCCTGCCTTCCGTCTCACCCGCGCCTCACCGGCGCGGCCGGTGCGGCGGGTGCCGCCGCATGCAGCATGTCCAGCCGCTCTGCCGCCCGCGCTGCCTCGGCCGCTGGCACCACGAGGACGATGGTGTCCTGGGCCCCCAGCCGCAGCGTGTGGAGGCCCAGGATCAGGATCCCGGCGTCTGCGAGCGCCGCGACCACGGCGGGGAGGTCGTCGGCGACGCTGCGCACCGGCACGCACAGCCGGGCCTCGTGCGGGCCGACCGCGAAGATCTCGACGAAGACGCGGAAGAGGTCGCTCTCGGTGACGATACCGACCAGACGGCCCTGTTCCACCACGGGCAACCCGCCGACCTTGTGGCGCTGCATGAGGGCCGCCGCGTCCTGCACCGGCGTCTCCGGATCGACGGTGACCACGGCCGACGCCATCAGGTGGCGGACCTGCACGCCCGCCGCCAGGTGGGGCACGTGCCAGCGGCCGCCCAGCGCCGGCGGCCGGATGCGCACCAGATCGGTCCACGTGACGATGCCTACCAGGTGCCCGTCGTCGACGACCGGCAGCCGGCGGATGCGGTGGGCGCGCATCAGCCCCAGGGCTTCCCAGGCCGGCGCGTCGGGGCCGATGGTGTGCACCGGGCTGGTCATGACGTCGCGGACGCGCATGGCGCCACCCTCAGGCTGCCGCCCGCTCCCTGGAGGCACGGCGGAAACGTCCCACCACGGCGGGCGGCACCAGCCGTCCTGCCCGGACGGCCAGGAAGTTGGCCGGCTCCCCGGCGATGTTCGGTTCGGCGGTCGGCTCGCGGACGAACCCGAAGGTCTCGAACAGCCGCAACAGACGGCTGCCGTACGCGGCAGCGCCCAGACCCGTCCCCTCCAGATCCCAGCACCAGGCGTACCCGGTCGCCACGTAGACACGCGACTCGGCCTGGGGATGTGCGAAGGCCCGGCGCAGCAGCGCGC
>CAZGNA010000003.1:0-22310 GCA_964526945.1 uncultured bacterium | reverse complement strand
GCAGCGCGCCCACGCCGCGGAGCGTGACCACCTGCGGCGCGTCGGCAGGCCCGGACGTACGGCTGGCAGTGGCTGCAGCGTCCATTCCACTGCCAGCATAGGGCCCACGCCGTCCCGGGCCTATCGGACGGTCGCTGTATTTCCCGTCAGGGCACGGGCCGAGGGCGGCTCCGTTCCCGCCCGATCACGTGCCCGCTGGGGACCAGGTGTGCCGTCAGGGCGCGGGCCGAGGGGGCAGCAGCCGTACGACGGCGCGGGCGGCGGCGGGGATCAGGCGGCGGACCGACGGCGACAACCCGGCGCCCAGGGCAAACCGCGCACCCGGCACCGTAACCAGGAACGCTGGCGGTGCGGCACCGTACAGCGCCCGGGCTAGTGCCAGCAGGGCCTCGGGAGCCAGGGCGTGGGTGACGGCTACGGGAGGCATGTGCTGCTTTCTCAGGCGGCGCACGCGCACCCCGCGTGCAGACGCCCCGGCCCGTCCGGTCGGCCCGGCCCGTGCATCGACGAACACCACCCGGCCGGCGGCGGCGACGTCGGCAGCCAGTTCGGGTGTGAGCTGGTGACAGATCCGGACCGTCGCGCCACCTCGGGCCGCCACGGTGCGGGCCACGGCCGGGCCCGCCCCGTCGTCCCCGCGCAGCGGGTTGCCCCAGGCGATCACCAGCGGGGCGCGCCTCATCGGCTCGTCCCGGCCGGGTCGCGACGCACCCGCCGTACGAGACGCCCGTCGGCGCCGACGATGTCGACCACCAGCGGCATCGCGCCCACAGCGTGGGTCGAGCAGGAGAGACAGGGGTCGAAGGCGCGGATGGCGGCCTCCAGGCGGTTCAGCACGCCCTCGCGCACGTCGTCGCCGGTGATGTAGTGCGCCGCCACCTGCGCCACCGCCCGGTTCATCGCCAGGTTGTTCTGCCCTGTGGCGATGATGAGGTTGACGCGCACCAGGCGGCCGTCGTCGTCGACCTCGTAGTGGTGGTAGAGGGTCCCCCGCGGCGCCTCGGCGACGCCGATCCCCACGTGACGGTTACGGCCGGCTCGGGCGCGCACGTCGCGATCGAGGATGGCGGGGTCGTCCAGGAGCCTGCCGATCTGTTCCAGGGCGTGCACGATCTCGATCAGCCGCGCGTAGTGGTAGTAGAACGCGCTGAGCGCCACGCGGCCCGTGCGCTGCCGGTACTCCGTCAGCTCGGCGTCGGCGCGCGGCGTTCCGCAGGCCGCGGCGACGTTGAGCCGCGCCAGGGGCCCGACGCGGTAGGCGCCGTCGGGGTAGCCGTACGGACGGTAGTACGGGAACTTCAGGTACGACCAGGGCTCCGTGGCTTCTCCCAGGTAGTCCTGGTAGCGCGTCGGGTCGAGCCCCTCGGCGACCGTCTCGCCGTTGGGGCCGACGATGCGCAGGCGCCCCTCGTAGTACTCGACGCGGCCTGCCCCATCCACCAGCCCCGCGAACAACGCCGGAGAGGTGCCGAAGACCGCGGCCTCTTCGGCGTGGGCGTCCAGGACCCGTTTGAACGCGTCCAGGCCGGTGCGCGCATCCTCCAGCGCCTGCGGCCAGGCCGCCAGCAGCTGCTGGCGCACTGCCGGAGACAGAGGCGTCGCCACGCCGCCGGGCACCACCCAGGTCGGGTGGATGCGGCGGCCGCCCAGCAGCTCGATGAACGTCTGCCCGTACTGCCGCAGGCGGATGCCGGCCCGGGCCACCTCCGGGTAGTGGGCGATCAGCCCGAACAGGTTGCGCTCGGCTGGGGGCGCGTCGAAGCCCACCAGCAGGTCGGGTGAGGACAGGTGGAAGAACGAGAGGGCATGGGACTGCACGAGCTGGGCCAGGTGCAGCAGCCGCCGGAGCCGCTCCGCCGCCGGCGGGATCTCCACCGCCAGGATGGCATCGCCCGCCTTGGCCGAGGCGATCAGGTGGCTCACCGGGCAGATGCCGCAGATCCGCGCCGTGATGGCCGGCATCTCCCAGAACAGCCTGCCCTCGCAGAACTTCTCGAATCCGCGGAACTCGGTGACGTGGAAGCGGGCTTCCGCCACGCGACCGGCCTCGTCGAGGAGCACGCTGATCCTGGCGTGCCCCTCGATGCGCGTCACAGGGTCGATGACGATACGCCTGCCGTTCATCCCCTGCTCCTACCCGAACCGGAGCCCGTCGGTGGCCGGGGGCCGACCCGCCAGCAGGTCGGTCAGCACCGCGCAGATCACGTCGGCCGACGGCGGGCACCCGGGCACCCAGACGTCCACCGGCACCACATGGTGGACGGGTACCACCCGGGCCAGCAGCTTCGGGACCAGGACGTCGTCGGGTGGTCCCGCGCCGGCCGACGCGGTCTCGACGTAGGCGCGCTGGAGCACGGCGGTCGGTCCGATGGGGTTGCGCATCGCGGTGACGTTGCCCGTGACCGCGCAGTCGCCGAAGGCCACCAGCACCCGCGTGCGGGCCCGTACGGTGCGGATCAGCTCCAGGTGGTCCGAGGTGGCCACGGCGCCTTCCACCAGGGCGACGTCCACCTCCGCGGGGAACGTCTTGATGTCGGCCAGCGGGCTGTAGACCAGGTCGATGCGGGGCGCCAGGGCGAGCAGCCGCTCGTCGAGGTCCAGGAACGACATGTGGCACCCGCTGCAGCCACCGAGCCAGACCGTGGCCAGGCGCAGGCGCTCGCCGCGCGCGGCAGGGGCGTTCGACTCCGCCGGCGGGCCGGGGGAAGACGACGGGTCGGCCATCAGCGGATCCACCGATGCGCCTGGCGCGCCGTGGTGATGTAGGCCAAGAACTCCCGCCGTTTCGTCATCTCGCCGCCGCCACGCCCCTTCTCGAAGAGGGCGCCCGTGGGGCAGACCTGCACGCACTTGCCGCACGAGGTGCAGGTGTCGGACGTCCCCCAGGGCTGGTCGAAGTCCGCAATCACCCGCGAGCCCGCCCCGCGCCCGGCGACGTCCCAGGTGTGGGCGCCTTCCACCTCGTCGCACACCCGCACGCAGCGCGTGCACAGGATGCACCGGTTGTGGTCCAGCACGAACCGGTCGTGGGACGCGTCGACGGCCCGCACGGGCGCGCGGTAGGGGAAGCGCACGGACGTCATGCCCTGCGCTGCGGCCAGCGCCTGCAGGTCGCAGTGGCCGTTGGCGACGCACACGGCGCAGACGTGGTTGCCCTCGGCGAAGAGCAGCTCGAGGATCATGCGGCGGTACGCGCGCAGGCGTGGGGTATCGGTGGCGACCTCCATGCCCTCGGCCACCCGCGTGACGCAGGCTGCCAGCGGGCGCGGGGCCCCGGCCACTTCCACCAGACACAGCCGGCACGCGCCCACCGCCGTGAGGCCCTCCAGGAAGCACAGCGTCGGGATCACGATGCCGTGCTCGCGGGCCGCCTCCAGGATCGTCTCGCCCTCACGGGCCCCGACCGGTTCGCCGTCGATGACCAGCGTCCTGACGGTCACTGTCGCACCTCCGCCGCCGGGTGCATGGGGCAGACGCCGGCCGGGCACCTGCGCTCGACCACGTGGGCCAGGTACTCGTCCCGGAAGTGCCGCAGGGTGGCCAGCAGCGGGTTGGGGGCGTTCTGCCCCAGCCCGCACAGGCTGGCGTGCCGGACCAGGTCGGCCAGCGCCTCCAGGCGATCCAGGTCCTCGGGTGTGCCCTGGCCTTCGGCGATGCGGGTGAGCAGGTCGTAGAGCTGGACGGTGCCGGCCCGGCAGGGGATGCACTTCCCGCACGACTCGTCCATGCAGAAGCGCATGAAGTAGCGCGTGACGTCCACCAGGCACGTGCGGTCGTCCAGCACGATCATGCCGCCCGAGCCCATCATCGAGCCCAGGGCCGTCAACGCCTCGTAGTCGACCGGCACGTCCAGCAACGCCGCGGGCACGCATCCGCCACCGGGCCCGCCGGTCTGCACGGCCTTGACGGTCCGCCCGGGCGGCGGCCCGCCACCGATCTCCTCGACGATGCGGCGCAGCGGCGTGCCCATCGGCACCTCCACGACGCCGGTGCGCCGCACGGTGCCGGCCAGGCTGAAGACCTTGGTGCCGCGGCTGCGCGCGGTCTCCATGGCCGCGTACCAGGCGCCGCCGCGCGCAACGATCGCCGGGATCGCCGCGAACGTCTCCACGTTGTTGATGAGCGTGGGCGCACCCCACAACCCCGACTCGGCCGGGTAGGGCGGTCGGGGGCGCGGCTGTCCGCGCCTGCCCTCGATCGACGCCAGCAGCGCCGTCTCCTCGCCGCAGACGTAGGCGCCGGCGCCGATGCGCAGGTCGATCCGGAAACTGAACCCCGAGTCGGCGATCCGGGCTCCCAGCAGGCGCAACGCCTCGGCCTGTCGGATGGCGATCTGCAGCCGACGGATGGCCAGGGGGTACTCGCCGCGCACGTAGACGTAACCCTGGCTGGCCCCCACCGCGTAGGCGCCGATGGCCATGCCTTCCAGGACCCGATGGGGGTCGCCCTCCAGGACGGTGCGGTCCATGAACGCCCCGGGGTCGCCCTCGTCGGCGTTGCAGACGACGTACTTGCGCTCGCCCGGGGCCTTGGCCACCGTGGCCCACTTCAGGCCGGTGGGGTACCCGGCGCCGCCGCGCCCGCGCAGCCCGCTCTGGCGCACCTGCTCGATCACCTGGGCCGGGGTCATCTCGGTGACCGCGCGCAGCAGCGCGCGGTAGGCGCCGGCGGCGATCGCTTCCTCGATCCGCTCCGGGTCGATGCGGCCGCAGGAGGCCAGCACGACGGGCTGCTGGGCGGCGAAGAACGGGCCGGCGGGATCCAGCGCCAGGTGCGTCGCCGGGCGGTCCTCGCGCAGGTGGGTCAGGGCGATGTCGTGGACGTCCCGGGTCGAGCGGCAGCGGTAGAGGGCACCGTCGGGTTCGATCCTGACCAGGGGGCCCTCGCTGCACGGTCCCATGCAGCCGGCGCCCGTGACCTCGATCGCAGGCTGGCTCCGGACGACGGTCTGGAAGACAGCCTTGAGCGCCGTCACCCCCCGCGACAGGCAGCCCGCACCCTCGCACACCTTCACCCGGTAGCGGAACGCCTGCTGGCGCGCACGCTCGGCCTCGGCGATGCGCTCCAGTTCCTCAGACGTCATCGCCGCTCCACCCTCGAAGCCGTCGCAGGACGTCCTCGGGCGTCAGCTCGCCCGTCACCTCCTCGTCGAACACCACGACCGGCGCTTGACTGCACGGCCCCAGGCACCGCACCGCCTCGATGCCCAGCGTTCCGTCGGGCGCCACCCCACCGGCGGCGATGCCGGTGGTGCGCTCCAGGGCCTCCAGGATGCGCCCGGCCCCCTTGAGGTAGCAGGCCGTGCCGGTGCACACCGTCACCGTGTGCCGCCCCCGCGGGGTGAGCGAGAAGAAGTGGTAGAAGGTGGCGACACCGTAGACCAGGCTGGGCGGAACGGCAAGGCTGCGGGCGACGTAGACCAAGACCTCGCGCGGCAGATAGCCGAACAGCCGTTGGGCCACGTGGAGAACCTCGATGAGGCTGTCGGGTCGCCGGTGGTAGCGCCGGACGACCGCATCGAGCTCGCGGTACCGGGAGTCGGCCAGCACCGTCTCGATCAACCCCTGTGCGTCCGGCGCGACTCCAGCCACGTCGTCCACGCGCTCACCCCCTGTCCCGTGCGCGCCGAGAGGGCGAAGACGGGAGCCTGGCTGACCTGCCGCAGCCCCTCGTCGAACGCTTCCATGGAGAAGTCCGTGTGAGGCAGCAGGTCGATCTTGTTGAGGACCACCGCGTCCGCCCGCGCGAAGGTCGCGGGGTACTTGCGCGGCTTGTCGTCACCCTCGGGCACGCTGGTCACCACGACCCGCACGTGTTCCCCCAGGTCGTAGGCCGTCGGGCAGACGAGGTTGCCGACGTTCTCGATGAGGAGGAGCTGCAGCTGCTCCACGGGCAGGTGCGCCAGCGCCGTGCGGACCAGGTGGGCGTCCAGGTGGCACGCGTTGCCCACCAGCCGGGTCTCGATCTGCACGGCCCGCACGCCGTACCCGGCCAGCCGCTCGGCGTCCCGGGTGGTGGCGATGTCGCCCTCGATGACGCCGATGGCCACCCGCGGATGCAGGGCGGCCACCGTGCGCTCCAGCAGCGCCGTCTTCCCGCTGCCGGGCGACCCGATGATGTTGACGACCAGCGCGCCCGCCCGATCGAAGCGCGCCCGGAGTTCCTCGGCGAGCGCGTCGTTGGCGCGCAGTACTCGTTCGACGACTTCCACGCGCATGGTGCGTCGCCTCCTGTCGCAGCGCTCCCCGGTCGGAGCGGTGCCCGTCGAGCACGCCGCGGACATCGTGGGTCGTTGGCCCCGGGCGACGGCCAGCACCGCGCCCGGCGTTGGACCCCACAGACCACGGCGCATACCCGTGCGATGCGAGTCACCGCGCCGCTCTGTATTCGATTGCATTATGGCCGTGCGCGTTCCTGCGGGACTATCGGCTCGGCGCCCGATGCCTGCTGGGGCAGCGTTGCAGGCGTTTGCGGGGGCGCGGGTGCTTCAGGCGGCGACGACCGGTGTGGCCGGCCGTCGCCGCAGGGGGCGTGTGGTGACACGTCCGATGGCGGCAGGCGGGGCGTCCCACCGGTACAGTTCCTCCAGCACGGCCTCGATCAGGCAGGGCAACCGATGCTCGACGATGGGCGAGAGCCCCACGCCCGGGGTGAGGTCTGCGGGCTCCATGCCCCAGAGCACCACCGTGGAGGGGCAGCAATCCAGCAGGGCAGCGGCCGCCAGCAGGTCCGGCAGGCCCACCTCGTGCGGGGAGACCACCACGCGGGCCATGCGGTCGATAGCGTCCCCGGCCAGGCGCACCAGCGTGCCGGGCACGTGGCCGGCGCGGACGGCGTCGATGACCAGCAGGCGCGCCACACGGTCCAGGTAGGGCAACAGGTCCAGGCCCAGCGTCCCGCCGTCGAGGACGACCACGTCCCGCGGCAGGAACCGGCGGACGGCACGGGCGGCCCACACGCCCAGCCCGTCGTCGCGGAGCAGGATGTTACCGACGCCCAGCACCAGCGTGCCGTTCATGGTGGCCGGCGGAGGAACTTGTACCCGGAGACCATGCTGGTGACGAGGCCGTTGTGTTCCTCGATGTCGATGAGCACGGCGCTGTAGGTGTGGTGGATGGCGAAACCCAGCAGGAGCCACATGCCCAGGTGGTGGACCAGCCGTACCGTCGGGACGCCCAGCAGCGCGACGAGCCAGCCGAACAGCGCGGTCCGCCACCCCGGCGTCTCCAGCGCCTGCAGGGCGACGCCGGTGGCGACCTCCACGAGCATCAGCGCGACGACCGCCGCGTACGCGATCCCGGCCAGGGCGTTGTGCCCCACCACCGGGGGCGGGCGGCGGCGGAGGAAGACGTAGTACAGCGCCATCTCGGCCGCCTCCCGACGGCCGGCGGCGCTCAGGTAGGGCACCAGCGCGCGCCACGACGCCCACCGGTTGCCGGCGAACGCCCAGTAGGTCCGCAGCGCCAGGCTGGCCACGAACACCCACGTCGCGAGCCGGTGGACCGCGCGCATCCAGGTCATCACCGCTGCGCCGCCCGGCAGGAACGGGGCGCCGATGTAGAGCCCGGTGGCCGACAGCACCAGGATGGCCAGGACGTTCACCCAGTGGGTGAGGCGCACGGGGGTCTCCCACACGTAGACGGGGTGGACGACGGACGCGGTCGCCGCCTGCTCCGTAGGAGGCCGGACGTCACCCGCGGTCGCCATCGCTCTCACACGACCCGGATGCGCGTGATGGGTTCCCGCCCCGGCCCCACCACGTGCACGGCGCACGCCATACAGGGGTCGAACGAGTGCACCGTGCGCAGGATCTCCACAGGCCGCGCCGGATCCGCCACCGGCGTGCCCACCAACGCCGCCTCGTAGGGGCCGCGCTGGCCCTGCGCGTCGCGGGGCGAACCGTTCCAGGTGCTGGGCACCACCGCCTGGTAGTTGACGATGGCCCCATCCTTGATCCGCACCCAGTGGCCCAGCGCGCCACGCGGCGCTTCGTGGAAGCCCCATCCCTGGGCCTCGCGGGGCCAGGTGGCAGGATCCCAGCGCTCGCCGTTGTGGATGCGGAGGTCCCTGCGCCTGATGTTGGCCACCAGCTGGTCGTGCCAGACCGGCAGCTCGTGGGCCACTACCTGGGTTTCGACCGCGCGGGCTGTGATCCGGCCCAGGGTGGAGAAGAGGGCCGACGGCCCCACCCCCAGCGCCGCCAGCACGCGGTCGACGGCGGCTTTCACCTGACGGTGTCCGGCGGCGTAGGCCACCAGCATGCGCGCCAGCGGTCCGACCTCCATGGGCAACCCGTTGTACCGGGGCGCCTTGATCCAGCTGTACTTCCCCTCGACATCCAGGAACTGGTAGGGCGGTGTCGGCCCCGTGTAGCGCGGTGTGGTCTCACCGTCCCACGGATGCCGCGCGGCCCGGTCGCCGTCGCCGTACGTGTACCAGGAGCGGGTCACGGACTCCGTGATCTGCCGGTGGTCCATGGGGTGGACGCGCGAGAGATCGCGGTTGAGGATCACGCCGCGGGGCAGCCATAGGCGCGCCGGGTCGGTGCTGGTGTCGGTGGGGTAGTCGCCGTAGGAGAGGTAGTTGCCCACGCCGGCGCCGATCTCGGCCCAATCCTTGTAGACCCCCGCGATGGCCACCACGTCGGGCAGGTAGACTTGGTCCACGAACTCCCGGGCGGCCAGCAGCAGCTGGCGTTGCGCCTGCAGGCGGTCCGCGTTCAGCGCAGAGGGGCTGTCGGGGTCCAGCGGGATCGCCATCCCTCCCACCAGGTACGTCTGCGGGTGCGGGTTCTTGGACCCCAGGAGCGCGTGGATCTTGATGACCTCCCGCTGCCAGTCCAGGGCCTCCAGGTAGTGCGCCACGGCCATCAGACTGGCGGCCGGCGGCAGCCGATAGGCCGGATGGCCCCAGTAGCCGTTGGCGAAGAGCCCGAGCTGGCCCGACTCGACGAACCGGCGCAGCCGCTCCTGCACCGTCTTGAAGTACGTGGTGCTGGCCCTTGGCCACGGCGACAGCGACTGGGCCAGACGGGACGCCTGTGCGGGGTCGGCCTTGAGCGCGGCCGTGATGTCCACCCAGTCCAGGGCGTGGAGGTGGTAGAAGTGGATGACGTGGTCCTGGACGTATTGGATCCCCGCGATGATGTTGCGGATGATCCGGGCGTTGTCCGGGATCTCGATGCCTAGCGCGTCTTCAACTGCTCGCACGGAGCAGGCGGCGTGAACCGTCGTTCAGACCCCTCATATGCGCTGGGCGAACAGCCACGCATCGCGCGGGTCCCGGCCCTTGAGCACCAGCTCCATGCCACGGAACATCGTGCTGGAACTCCAGGCGTCGGTCACACGGCCACCGTCGACCTGGGCTTCGATCCGCAGGTGTCCCTCGATCCGGGTGATGGGGTCGATCACGATCCTCGGCATCAGGGCTCCTCCTCTCCCTGCGCAGGTTCAGGCGTGCTCGGCGGCGGTACGGTCGGGCCGGCAGCAGGAGACGTTCGGCCAGGACGCCGTCGGGCCCGCACCGCGCTGGCGACACCGTGGGCGGCGAAGGCCGCTGCGGTTCCCCCGGCGATCCACGCGCCGATCCGGTCGGCCGTGGTGTGGATGCCCACCCCCGGCACGTGCGGCAGACGGCGGTAGAACGGCGTCATCACGTCCCAGAAGTCCCGCTCGGCGCACCCGATGCAGCCGTGGCCGGCCGCGACCGGCCAGCTGGTGCCGTCGTTCCAGCGTACTGCCGGGCAGTTGTGGTAGGTGGCCGGACCCTTGCAGCCCATCTTGTAGAGGCACCACCCCTGTCGGTGCCCCGCGTCGCCCCATGCCTCCACGAACCGGCCGGCGTCGAAATGTGCCCGGCGCTCACACCGGTCGTGGATGCGCTCGCCGTACGCGAAGAGCGGACGGCCCTGCTGGTCCGTGGCCGGCAGTTCCCCGAACGTCAGGAAGTGGACCAGCGTCGCCGTGATGTTCACGGCGTTGGGCGGACACCCGGGCAGGTTGACGACGGCGATCCCGGGGACCGCCTGTGCCACGCCCACGGCGCCCGTGGGGTTCGGGTAGGCCGCCGGCCACCCGCCGTAGAACGCGCAGGCGCCAACGGTGATGGTGGCGGCAGCGTTGGTGCAGACGTCCCGGGCGATGTCCAGGGCCGTGCGCCCGCCGATGGTGCAGTAGACGCCGCCATCGCGGGTCGGGATCGCCCCCTCCACGACCGCGAGGTAGCGGCCCCGTTCGTTGCGCACGGTTTCCTGCAGCGACCGTTCCGCGGCCGCCCCCGCGGGCGCCATGATCGTCTCGTGGTAGTTCAGGGAAAGCACGTCGAGGACCAGATCGGCCACCGAGGGCCGGCTGGCCCGGAGGAACGACTCGGTGCACCCCGCGCAGTCCTGGAACTCGAGCCAGACGAGGGCGGGACGGCGGACCGCCTCCAGCGCCCGGGCGATGCGCGCGGCGTGGCGTTCCGGCAGCGCCAGCACGCCGGCCATGGCCGCGCAGAACTTGAGGAACGTCCGTCGCGAGATCCCGTGCGCCGCCCACAGCGGTGCGCGCGCCTCCCAGGGCGTCTGGGGCCACCGTCCGTTCGAGGCGACGTCACGGTGGGGAGACGGGAACTGCCGGTGCGGTGCCCAGGCCGTCTCCGCCATCGGCTGCCACCTCCTCGCTCTCCGGCCCGTCGGCCACGTCCAGCGCGACGAGCTCCAGTTCCCGTCCCGCCAGCACCTGCACGTTGCCTGCGCCGCAGGCCGGACAGCGCAGCACGAGCGCCTCGGTGACGAACTCGCGCGCGCAGGCGCCGCAGCGTCCGCGTACCGGGACCTCTTCGATGTCGAGCGTGGCGCCCTCGAGGACCGTGCCCGGCGCCAGGAGGTCGAAGTGGAAGCGCAGCGCGTCGGACACCACGGCGGTCAGGCGGCCGACCCGGAGGAGCACGCGCAGGACCCTCGGCGGTGGCGCAGGCAACCGGGAGACGGCGTCGGCGGCGGCCTCGATCAGCGCCTGGCAGATCGAGAGCTCGTGCACTCCAGCACCCCCGGCGGCCCGTGCACGCCGGCGGACGTCACGGTGAGCACTTGCATCCTAACTTGGAGCAGCGTTCGGCGTCCATCGGGCGCACGCCCGATGCGGCCGCGCCGTCAGGGTGGCGCGGGGTCCTTGGTGGCGGCGGGCCCGGCGGTCAGACCGGACCGGAGTCCTTGGCCGCGGCGGGCCCCGCCGACGCCGGACTCTCGGGCCGCGGCCGGGGCACGGCCTTCACCTGGAGCACGTGGAGGCCCTCGGCGACCAGCGTCTCGGCCACCTGCAGCGGTGCGGCCGTGGACACCCGCACGTAGCCGCGGCGCGTCGCCTGGTCGAGGCGGACGGCGATGGCCAGCGTGAGGGTGTTGCCCGGGAGTCCTGCCAGGACGTGGATCAGCCGGTCGACGTCGGCCAGGCCGCCGGGAAAGTCGACCGCCATGCGGACCCCGCCGATGTCACCGCCCAGCAGGTGCACGATGGCGTCGAAGAGGTCGGTTTCGGTGACGATGCCGACCAGGCGATCGCCGTCCACCACGGGCAGGCTTCCGATCTTGCGCTCGCGCAGCAGCCGGGCGGCGTCCTCCACGGGGAGGTCTGGCGCCACCGTGATGGGGTGCTCGGTCATGACGTCCCGCACCGCCGTCTGCCCCAGCAGTTCGGGGATCTCCCACGCCACCAGGCCACTGGCTGGCGACGGCGAGGCCCGCATGAGGTCGGTCCAGGTCACGATGCCCACCAGCCGGTCGTGCTCCACCACGGGCAGGTGGCGGATGCGCTGGCGGCGCATCAGGCGGAGCGCCTCGCGCAGCGTGGTCTGCGGCGTCACGGTGGTCGGGTCAGGGGTCATGCAGTCCCGGACCAGCATCGCCAGGCTCCCTGCAGGAGATTGCCAAGCAGCATACTGGAACAGGCGGCGGGGAACCATCGGGTCTGGACCCGATTTCCCCGCCCGCACTACCCAGGTTCCGGCGTGCCCCAGGCCGCCCCGGGGCCGGTCGTGTTGGCCGTGCGCTGCAGGCGGTGCCCCTGGCCATGCACGCCGGTACCCGGCTGGACCGCGCTGCGGGAGCGCAGAACTGCCGGCGCGCAGCAGCCGCTATCTGGCCCGGCCGTCCGCCAGGCGCTACGGCTCGACGACGAAGACCCCGACCATGCCGCGGTCGGCGTGGTCGACGACGTGACAGTGGAAGAGCCACAGCCCGGGCTGACGGAACCGGATCTGCACCGTGTCCAGGGCACCGCTGACCAGCGGCACCACCTGCGCGGGCCAGGGCCGACCACCCAGCACGCCCAGCGAGACCAGCGGGATCTCGTGGACGTGCAGGCTGTGTTCGATGTTGCCCAGGTTCGCCACGTGCAGCCGCAGCGTCTCGCCGACCTTGACCTTGAAGAATGGCACGGTCTTCCCCAGCTGTTCCACCACGCCGGGCAGGCCCTTTTCCTTGAACAGGTCTTCCAGCGCCAGCTCGCCGCCGGGGACGCCCAGGCCGTTCATGACGTAGGTGGGCACCTTGTCCCCCTTCTTCATCCGCGTGGTCTCGGCGAAGAAGAGCACCTCCTGGCGCACCGCCGCCGACCGGGCGTCGTCGACGACGATCATGCCGTAGAGGCCCTGGAGGATGTGCTGGTTGATGGGGAACTCCTTGTCGGCGGCATGGCAGTGGTAGTACGTGGCGCCCGGGCTCTCGAGCAGGAACTGGTAGGTGTACTCTCCACCGGGCGGGATCATGGCGCCGGTGCCCTTCCCGGAGATGATGTTCATCTGCGACCCGTCGTACTCGATCGGGTAGTGGCTCAGGTGGGTGTGGAAGCTGTGGGTGCGGGTATGCCGGTTGATCACCCGCACGCGCAGGATCTCGCCGACCCGGCCCCGCAGCGTCGGCCCCGGCACCGAGCCGTTGTACGTCCAGACCGTCCAGGTGTTGCCGCCGCCGAAGTCGATGGTCCGCTCCACGGTCTCGAGGGTGTACTCCCGCACGGTGCGGCCGCCCGCCTGCAAGACCCGTGGCCGGGGCGGCGCCGCTGCGGCAGGGCGGGACGCGAGCTGCGCGGCGGCGAGCTGAGCGGCCTGCGCTGCCAGGGGACCACCCATCAGGTAGTCCATGAACATCCGCTGGCCGCCGACATGGGTCGTGTGCGAGGCCTGCACGCCAGCTGGCGGCGCCGTGCGCGCGCGTCCCGACAGGCCGCCGAGCATCCACGCGGTGGTGATCAGGGTCGTCATGCCCACTCCGGTGATCAGCCGTGCGATCGTGTGGCGACGCATTGTGTCCCTCCCCTTCTCCGAGCGAGGTCGAGAAACTTGACTATCATGATGCACAATGGGCCCGGGCAGGGGGAATCGGGTCGGCGGCGGATTTCGCAACGCCGGGCGCCCGATGGGCACATCGGGTGGCCGCCGGGCGCTGCGGGCGTGCCTGGCGCGGAAAGTCGGACAGCCGCCCAGCCCGGGAGTCCGGTAAAAGAGCCGTGGGGGGGAGACGGCTCTATACTGGGCGGCTGCCGACGAAGGTCTCGATGGTCTCACCGGGTGGCGACGCAGCCACCGGCGCGCCGTCTGGCGGGGGAGTCTGCCAGGGCTGCGCCGCCACCGTCTTACACCCCCGGGACCAGCGGGGCCGAGCGCCACGCCGGGCCCCGCGGTACGGGCGCGGCCGATCGGGCCGGGGTCTGGGCCGGGGGCACGACCGGGGTGCACTGACGCACACGCACCCCGCGCGCCTCCAACGCGGCCACCAGGTGCGTTGGATCGCTGCACGCGGCGCGCAGCACCGCGACCCGCCGGCCGTCCTCCGGGTAGACGGAGAGCGAGGTCAGGGCGGCGCCGACCGCGTCGAGGACCGCGGTCACGTCCGCGACCGCTCCCGCACGGTCCTCCAGGTCGACCACCAGCCGGACGCCGCCCTGACGCAGGCCCGTCATGTCGAGGAAGG
Source organism: uncultured bacterium (assembly GCA_964526945.1). Taxonomy (GTDB): domain Bacteria; phylum Sysuimicrobiota; class Sysuimicrobiia; order Sysuimicrobiales; family Humicultoraceae; genus Fervidifonticultor. The sequence goes on along the minus strand of CAZGNA010000003.1, from coordinate 8,359 downwards.
CGTCGAAGATGTCGCTCTCGGTGATGATCCCGACGAGCCTTCCGTCGGCCTCCACCACGGGCAGCCCGCCGATCTTCCGACTGCGCATGATCAGCGCCGCCTCCTCGACGGGCTGCTCCGGCTCGATGGTGATCGGCTCGGGGGTCATGATCTCCTTCACGCTGGCCCGCAGCAGGAGGCCGGGAATCTCCCACGCGCCCAGCGAGGTGGCGGGCGAGGGCAGGGCCCGCATCAGGTCCGTCCAGCTCACGATGCCCACCAGCCGGCCGCGGGACAGGATCGGGATGCGGCGGATCCGGTAGTGCTGCATCAGGCTGTGCGCTTCCACGATGGACCCCCGGACGTCCATCGTGATCGGCGGGCTGCTCATGCGGTCACGCACCAACATGGTCGTCGTCCCGTCAGTCGTGCCCCAGCTGGTCCCCGATGGCGAGGGCGCGCACCACGTCCCCGTCGGACAGGTGGCGGCGCACCAGGGCGCAGTAGATCTCTTCCTCTTTGCGGCAGTGCACCTCGACCAGCGCGCGGATCTGGTAGCCCAGCAGCCGGGCGCGGTCGACCAGCGCGGGCTCGCAGTCGCCGGCCTCGATGCGCGCCAGCAGGGCCAGCAGGTCGGCGACGCGGGCGGCGATCTCCCGGTGGTCCAGGACCATGGCGGCGTTGACGTCGCCGTGCTGGCGGAGCAGTTCGCCCGCCGCCGGGTAGAACGTCAGCTCTTCCCACTCGGCGTGGGGGATCATCACCTGCTGAAAGAACCGCTCGGCCTGCCGCACCGCCCCGGGCGCCGGCCGGCCGTCCAGCAGCCGGTCGAGCATCTGCGTGAGCGCCTCCAGCCCGGCGCCGAGGTCTGCGTGCTCCCTCCGGTATGCCTCCAGCAGCGCCGCCTTGGCTTGACTCATGGCACTCCCCCGCCTCGCCTGATCGCCCCCATCGTAGGCGGTGATGGCGCCCCGGCCCATCGGGTGCAGGACGGATTTTTGGCGGATGCCGCGCCGGTCCGTCATGGGGTGGCGGCGGCCAGCAGACCCCCGCAGGCGGCCAGGGCGAACCACAGGAGCGCGCTGGCCGCGCACCAGGCGCACACGGCGCGCACCACACCCACCTGCAGCCACGTGAGGTACGCAGAGAAGGCGGCACCGAACGTCACCAGGCCGACCAGCACCGGCAACAAGGCCCCCAGGAAGTCGGAGAACACCTCGACGACGACGGGCGCACCGGTCGCCCCGCGTCCCTTCCCCCCGGGCTCCGGCAGGCCGGGCGGCGCAGTGGCCACCGGCGGAGGCGCCATGACGTAGTGCGTGATCGCCACCAGCAGGGCCGCCCCAACCCCCACAGCGGCGGCCAGGAGCAGGACGGCTCGACGGCCGGTGCGGTCCTGGCGCCGCGTCACGCGAGGGCACCCCGGGGGGGGGGCGTGGGCGCCGGGCCGCATGCCACCCGCGGGCCGGCAGCGGTCGATCACGCGCCGACCGGTGGTGCGCTGTCCCCCGGTCATGGGATGTCGGTCTCGGCGAAGAGCGCTGTCGCCACGGCCAGTGGGCCGGCGAGCCAGGCCGCCAGGGCACCCAGCAGGAGCAGGCTCGTGCCCCCCGTGCCCAGTCGTGTGACGAGAAACCCACCGACCGGCCCCAGCACCTCCAGCGTCGGGTCCAGCATCAACAGGGCCAGCAAGCGCGCGACCTCGACGGGGTTCAGCAGCAGGGCAGCGGCCAGGCCCCGGACGCCGGCCAGCGCGAATGCCCCGGCGCCGATCAGCAGCAGGTCGAACGCCACCACGCTGGCAAACCACAGCGCCAGGGCTGCGGCCGTTGCTCGCGTGCGCGTGCGCGCCATCACGGAGACCACGAGGCCAAGCGCGAGGTAGACCGCGGCCAGGGCCAGGGCGACCCCGACGAAGGCCAGGTAGCGCAGCCCCCCGGCGGCACCGGTGGCGAGCCCGATGAGCACGCCGGCGATGCCGAAGCCCAGCGAGGTGGCGGCCGCAATCGCGGCCAGCGCGCCGGCGAACCGGGACAGCACCAGCTCGGTCCGGCTCACGGGTTGGGCCGCCAGCACCTCCAGCACGCCGCTCTCGCGGTCGGCAGCCACGCTGCCGCTCCCGAGCAGCAGCGCCACCAGCGGCACCAGCAGCAGGCACAGGTTGATCAGGCTGGCGGTGGTGCGGCCGTAGCCCTCCAGGCCCACCGCGCCCACGTTCCGCAGCCCCACCAGGGACAGGCCCAACGCCAGCGCTGCGAAGAGCCCGGCGTAGGCCAGCAACCAGCGGCTGCGCAGGGCTTCACCGAGCTCGTGGGCGATCAGCGCGCGTGCGGCCGTCACGGTCCCTCCCCCTGGGCCGACGTCCGTGTTTCGTCAGGGGCCCACCCGCCCGCCGCCAGCGCGGTGTCCACCGCGGGCTCGTCCACGTGGACCGCTGCCGGCCTGATGCCCGCGGCTGCCACGGCGGCCAGCACATCGAAGGCGCGCCCCGCGGGCGCCAGCGCCACCACCGCGGCGCCCGCCGCGCTGGCGGTCACCTCGGGCATGCCCCCCAGAACCGCCAGCAGCTCGTCGCGTCCGCTGCCGTTCAGCGTGAACACGATGCGCTGCACGACGGCGCCCCCCAGCCCCTGCGGCGGGCCGTCGTAGACCAGCCGTCCACGCGCCAGCACCAGCGCCCGGGTGGCGGGCGTGAGCGATGCCGCGGCCAGGTGCGTCGACAGGATCACCGTCCGGCCGTCGGCGACCAGCTCGCGCAGCACGTCGTGCAGGGTGCGCCGCGCGGTGGCGTCCAGGTGCGCGGCCGGTTCGTCGAACAGCACCACGGCCGGTGCGGCCTGCAGCGCCACCGCCAGGGCCAGGCGCTGCCGCATGCCGCCCGAGAGCGCACGCACCGGCGTGCGCGCCTGGTCGTCGAGGCCGACGCGCGCGAGCCAGGCGGCATCGCCACCACGCTGCCCGCGCAGCCGCGCGAAGAGGTCCAGGACCTGGGCACAGGTGAGGTCCGGCGGGAACGCCGGGCGCTGGGGCACGTAGCCGACCACCCGGCGCGCGGCGCGGCCCCATCGGGCCACGTCCACTCCGCCGATCCGCACCGTGCCCTCGAAGGTCAACAGGCCGAGCACGCAGCGCAGCAACGTGGTCTTCCCCGCACCGTTGGGGTCCAGCAGCACCACGAACTCGCCCCTACCGACCGACGCGGTGACCCCATCGAGGGCCAGCGTGGCCCCGAAGCGCTTGCGGAGGTCGACGATCTCGATCATCGTTCCCTGCGGACGCGCGCCACGGTGGCGGCGCCGGGCACGAGCAGCGCAAGCCCCACCCAGAGGATACCCCAGGTGTCGCGCGCATCTCCCGGGGCAGGCGGGACGCCGGTGGCCGGCGGCCGGACGAGCGGCGCGGGGTCGTCGACGAGCGGGATGCCCTGGAGGAGCGGCGCCAGGCGGGCGGTGGTCTCGAGGGCGTGGTGGGCAGGCGTGAAGAGCAGCGCCTGCAGGGCGGGCGCCCGCACCGTCAGATCCTCCAGGACGTCGGTACGACGGTAGGGCACGTCGCCGACCCCATCGCCGTCGGCGTCGAAACCGGCGTAGTCGCTCCAGTAGTTCCCCCGGCCGGACTCGGCCCAGGTGTTGGCGCCGGCGCGCACCGCGCCGCGCGGCTCGACCGGTCGCAGGTTCTCGACGAACGCATTGCCGGTGGCGGTGATGGCGGCGGTGCTCATCAGGCTCAGGCCAACGCCGTTGAAGGCCACCACGTTGCCCTCCAGGCGCACCCAGCCCTCTGCGGTCGGGGGCGCGTTCTCCACCTCGACGCCCGTCGCGTTGCCGGCGATGCGGTTGCCCCGGACCAGCACCCGGTCGACGTCCTTGAGGATCAGTCCCACGCCCACGGCGGCCGACCGGCTGCCCTGGAACGTGTTCCCCACCAGGCGCACGTCGGTGGAGTACATCACCGCCGCGCCCACGGCGTTGTCGACGAAGGAGTTGGCCACGAAGGCGTTGCGGTGCGAGTACATGTAGTGGATACCGTACCGGCAGCCGGTGACGGTATTGCCCTCGACCAGCGTGTCCTCCGAGAAGGAGAAGTAGAACCCGTCCTTCCCGCGGAGGATGCGGTTGTCGCGCAGGTGCGCACCTCGGACCCGCCACAGGTAGACCGCATGGCCCCGGCGCTCCGGCGGCAGGTCGGCGGTGGCGATGATGTTGCGCTCGATCAGGGCGTCCCGGGCGCCCGCCAGGTAGAGGCCGAACAGCACGTTCTCGATCCGGTTCCCGCGTACCACCGCCCGCGGACCCTCGACAACCACCCCGGCGGCCTCGCTGCTGTAGGCCAGGGCGCTCCCGCGGATCACGAAGCCCTCCAGGTGCACGTCGGGACCGGTGACGACCACCACGTGCCCGCGCCGCCCGCCGTCGATCACCGGCCAGCCCCGGCCTCGCAGCGTCACCGCACGGGTCAGGCGCAGCGGCCCCGGGTAGACGCCCGGGGGCACCTCAACGACGGCACCGGGAGGTGCTGCGGCGACCGCCGCGGCCAGATCGAACGTCGCAGCGCGCGCGGGCATGGCGGGCGCCACCACGGCGGCGCCGACCAGCCCCGCCACCGCCGCCAGCGGCCGGGCGGTCGGTCTGGCCGGGCCGCGCAGGCGCACGTACGGGCCACCCGTGAGGACCAGGGCGCTCAGGACCAGGAGGACCAGGCCCGCACCGGGCAGCGCGGTGACGTTGAAGTTCATGACCGACGTCGGACCCAGCACCCGCGGGGTGAACAGCGGCAGGCGGATCGCCGCGTGGGGATCCAGCGTGTGCCCGTACACGTACAGCCGCGCCTGGAGGTCGGCCAGGAAGACGACGGGCAGGGCCCATGCGCCAGCGACGACCAGCCACCGCAGCCACCGCCAGGGCAGCACGGCGCTCACGACGATGCCCGCTGCCAGCAGGCCCACGGTGGGGAAGAAAAGGGCCAGCTCAGGGATCGGCGCGCCCCGGCCCGGTTCGCCCCGCTCGTCCCGTTCGTCGTCCTCGCCGCGGTAGAGCACGGGCTGCCGCCCGCCGGGCAGCGGGCGCATGCCGATGTAGTGGTTTAAGGCGTTGATCTCGTCCACGTCCCCGTGCACCCCGCGGCCGTCGATCACCAGGCGCAGCCCCTGCGGGTACTGCGGGGCGTGCAGCGTCATGCGCCACAGCGGCAGCAGGGCACCCGTCACCAGCAGCGCCAGGGCCACGCCGGCGACCACCAGACGCGTCGCCAGCGGCGTCGGCATGGCGTCGGACACGTGCCGCGTCACGACGTCACCTCGTGACCTCGTGGCGGGCCGCCAGGAGGTCGGCGAACGAGTGCACCGGCCTGGTGGGGTGTGCCAGGCGGGCGGCGTCACGGTCGGCGTAGGCCGCCAGGCCGTACCCCATGGGGGTGCGCAGCGCGGGGGAGCGCACGTACCAGGCACGGGACGCCTCCAGCCAGCGCTCGCTGGGGAGGTCGTGCACCCAGGCGACCGCGGGCTCCACGGCGAGCACGTCGCCGGCATCGCGCACCAGGCAGCCGATGTCGTCGTAGCGCCGGACGTTCGCTCCGATCCGTGCGGCGGCCGCGAAGCGCGGGTCGGCGATGAGCATGCCGCACGCCTGGCAGCGGTCGACCCCGTAGCGGATCTGCGGCGGCCCGGTGCCGTCGGCACGGCCCAACAGCGTCCATAGCGCCGGGGCCAGTGCGGCGCCGGCGGCCCCGGTGGCCAGGATCAGGAACCGTCGTCGTGTCGTCTGCATCCTCGGGTGCATCCTCGGTCGGTCAAGGCCGCGGGCACGATCCGGGCGTTCCCCGTCGGCGTCCGGTCTCGCCTCATCGGCCTCGTCGCGGTGAGGGGAGGAGCGCGTCCGCGCTCCTCCCCTCCGTGCGTGGCGCCGCGTCAGCCGCCCCCGGTGGGGGATACCCGCCGGAGGGGACGGCAGGCCCGACGTGGCACGACCGGTCGTGCGCATCGGCCCCTCAGGGTTCCACCAGCAGCCACCCCTGCATCTCCAGGTGGAGGGCCGAGCAGAACTCGGTGCAGTAGTACGAGAACGCGCCGGGTTTGGTGGCGACGAACCGGGCGGTGACGGTCTCGCCCGGATCGATGCTCATCTGGATGTTGTACTCGGGGATGGCGAACCCGTGGGTCGCGTCCCGGATCTTCTCGGTGTTGGTGATGTGCAGGATGACCGTGTCGCCCTTCTTCACCCGCACGATGTCGGGGCGGAAGTTGCTGCGGGCCGCGGTCATCCACACCTCGACCGTGGTGCCGCGGCGCTCGATCCGCTCCTTGCCCCGCTCGGTGGCGTAGGGGCTGCGCTGCATGGTGCGAATGTCGGTGCCCGCCGGGTAGACCGCCCAGGGCTTGAGCTTGTCGGCCTTGATGATCTGGGCGTAGTGTGGCTCGGCGTTTGGGATGGGCATGTCGTAGACGACCCGCATCTTCTGCCCGGTGAGGTCCACCAGCTGGAAGTTCTGCGGGTGCAGCGGGCCCAACACCGGGTAGCGGTCGATCGACCACTTGTTGAGCGCCACCAGGTACTTTCCATCGGGGCTCACGGTGTCGCCCTCGGCCGTGGCCAGGTGGCCGATGTTGTAGTGGACCGAGACCTTGTCCACCAGCTTGAAGGCCCGGTCGCCGGTGAAGTAGGGCTCGCCCAGGGTCCACTTGGCCACCGCGCTGTCGATGAACAGGCTGGTGTAGGCGTAGCCCTTGTCGTCGAACTGGGTGTGGAGCGGGCCGTTGCCCACGGCCACGCGCCCGGCCACCACCGCGTCGAACTTCAGGATCGGCACGCCGAACGGATCGGTGCCCTCGAAGTTCTTCTGGGCGATGGCCTGCTTGATCTTCTCGATGTCGTAGACGGTGACGTGGGGGTCGAGCTTGCCCGAGACCACGATGTACCGCCCGTTGGGCGCCACGTCCACGCCGTGGGGGCTCCGCGGCTCGGGGGCGAAGTAGAGGATCCCCTCGGCCACCGCGGTCTTGAGCGGGATGACCCTGATGCCGTTGCGCATCTCGGCCTTGCCGGCCCGGACGACCTCCTCGGCCTTCTTCCAGTTGATGATGTGGAGGAAGTCGAAGTCGTTCTTGGACGCGCCGGCCTCGATGGCGGGCTTGCCCTCCATGTTGCCGCCGGTGGCCATCTCGGTGTTGTACGAGTTGATGAACCCCCACCCGTCGCTGGCCAGCTTGCCGGCGTCGGCCAGGTCCTGGTTGTAGGGGGGCAGCTCGATCTGGAACGACCGCGACAGGTCGATGCGGCCGGTCTGCTTGTCCACGGCCAGCCACGCCGAGACACCCCGGTACCGCTCCCGGTACTGCTCCAGCGGCGCGTAGCCGCCGCCCCACACCGTGGGGATCTTGCTGGAGACGTGCACGTAGTCGGTGTTGGGCGTGGCGAAGACGCCGCCGTGGGAGGTCTGCATGTTGGGGATCTGGACGATCTGCTTGACCTTGAGGTCGCGCAGGTCGATCATGGCGATCCGGCCGTTGGCGCGGTCGTTGACGTAGAGCCAGCGGCCGTCGTACTCCCCGTTGGTCTCCGACAGGGCCGGGTGGTGCGTGTCGCCCCAGGTCAACCGCGGGGTCAGACGGCCGGTGGCCTCGCCGTTGGCCGTCCCCTCGTCCAGCACCCGCTCGCCCCAGTCGGCGCCGTAGCCGAAGCCCTGCCACGGCTCGGTGGTGAACGTCCCGATGACCTTCAGCAGCCGCATGGACGGCAGGCCGACGACCAGCACCTGCCCGGAGTGGCCGCCGGACGAGAACATGATGTACTCGTCGGCCTTGCCCGGCGGCACGAAGCTGCGGACCGCGCTGGCCACGTCGGCGGGCTGGAGCCCGCGGGCGGCGGCGATCGCGCTGGCGTCGGCGAAGGCCGCGTACCGCGCCGCGGAGCGCGCTCCGGCCAGGTACGCGCCCACGATCAGCACCGCGGCCACCACCACGGCGATGGCGGTGGTCGTGCGTTTCATCGTCTCCTCACCTCCCGGAAGATTCGGCCGTGCGCGCGGCCGTGTGGGATGGGCGTCTGTCCCCGTGACGATCGACGACCGCCCCGGCGCTCCGGGCCTCCTCGAGCCGCCGCGCGTCGGCAGCGAGGTCGGCCAGGGTCGTGCGCGCCAGCAGGGCGTCCATCTCGGTCTGCAGGCGAGCCAGCGCCAGCCGCACGGGACAGGGCTGCACGCACGGGCAGTCGTCCCACACCAGGCACCGCGCGACGGCCGTGGGCCCTTCCACGCTCTCCACGACGTCGCGCAGCGTGATCTCGCCCGGCGCGCGGGCCAGCCGCACGCCGCCGCCCGCGCCCCGCGCGGTGCGCACCACGCCGCCCCGCACCAGGGCCTGCACCACCTTGGCGGCGGCCGCCGG
>CAZGNA010000002.1:0-52149 GCA_964526945.1 uncultured bacterium | reverse complement strand
TGCGCGAAGACGCGCATGTACTGCTCGCCAGCGAGCTTCGAGACGGCATACGGCGAGAGCGGCTGGGGCGGCATCGTCTCGACCTTCGGCAGGGCGGGCGTGTCGCCGTAGACCGACGACGACGAGGCGTAGACGACCCGGCGCACGCCGGCCTGCGCGGCCGCCAGCAGCACGTGCAGGGTGCCCGTGGCGTTGTGCGCGTGGGCGCCCTGCGGATCGTCCACCGAACGCGGCACCGAGCGCATCGCCGCCTGGTGGAAGACCACCTCCACGCCGGCGCACGCCCGCCGGCAGACCTCCAGGTCGCGCACGTCGCCGTGGAGGACCTCCACCGGGCCCACGCGCACGCAGTCGCCCGGCGTCAGCTGGGGCACGGGCTGGCTCAGGACGTGCGCCAGGTTGGCGGACGTCCCCGTCGAGAAGTTGTCCAGGACCCGGACCGGCTGGTCACGCTCCACCAGGGCGCGCACGAGGTGCGCCCCGATGAAGCCCGCGCCGCCGGTCACGAGGTAGCGCGGCACCGGCGTCTCCTTCGCGCGCACCGGAGTGCGCGTCGGTTTAGGCTGCTCTCCACTGAGAATACTGCCCCATTAGAGTGCGAATTATCCCTGGATCCCTGGATCCCTGGATCCCTGGATGTTCTCGTCGCCTCATGACCCCGCCGGAGCGCGGGACGCGCACCGACGGAGACTATTGCGGCTCGATCTCGTCGGGGTGCTTCACCGCGTCACCGGCGCACCACCGGCAGCGACAGAGACGTTCCTGGGCATTCGGCGTTGCACTCGGTCGGCCCACCCTCAGGCGCACCAGCCAACGACGAGGACTACCCCAGCTCGATCGCCGACGAATCGCCCAGGTTGATCCGCGCCGCCCGGCCGACGACCGAGGCGTTCTCCCCGATGATCGACCGCTCCAGGAGCACGCCGTCGAGGGAGGCGGCGGCGTTCACGATGCTGTCGCGCACGACCGAGCGCACCACCCGGGCGCCCTCGGCGATGGACGTGAAGGGGCCGATCACCGAGCCTTCGATCTGCGCGGTGGGGTCCACGTAGGAGGGCGGGATGACCACCGACCCCGCCGGCACGGGCGAGGTGATGCCTTCCGCGGCCAGCAGTTCACGGTTGGCGACCAGCACGGCTTCCGGCGTCCCACAGTCGTACCATCCCGAGATGGGGAACGTGCGCATCACCTCGCCCGCGTCGACCATCATCTGCAGGGCGTCCGCCAGCCAGTACTCGCCGTTGACCATGCGGCCTTCCCCGACGAGGCGCTCCAGGCACTCGGCCAGCAACCGCGGGTGGCGGATGAGGTAGACCCCGACGATGGCCAGGTGGCTGGGGGGATGCTCGGGCTTCTCCACCAGCCGGCGCACGCGGCCATCGGTCACCTCGACGACGCCGAACCGACGGGGGTCCAGCACCTCCTGCACGCCGATGGCCGACTCCGCCAGGGCCAGGACCTGGGGCAGGTCGGTCTTGAGCACCGTGTCGCCCATGACGATCAACACCCCGTCGCCGTCGAGGTGCTCGCGCGCCACGTAGATGGCGTGGCCGTTGCCCAGCGGTTCCTTCTGCTCCACGAAGTGGACGCGCAGCCGGTAGCGGCTGCGCACGAACTCGGCGATCTTCTCGCCCAGGTGGCCGACGACCAGCACGACCTCGTCGATCCCCGCGGCCACCAGCTCGTCCAGGATGTGCCCGAGGATCGGCCGGCCCGCCACGTGCATGAGGGCCTTGGGCTGCGTGTGGGTGTGGGGGCGCAGGCGGCGCCCGACGCCGGCGACGGGGATGATGGCTTTCATGGCTGCCTCTTCACTTCGCTCCAAGCCTCTGGCATCCTTTCACCAAAGAGCGTCGCGAGAACGGGCAAGAACTCAGAGGTCGGACCCGTGGAGCGATCCCGATGCATCCGCTGGCGCACATGCTGACCGGAGCCCTGATCGGCCAGGTAGCTCCCACACCGCTCCTGGGGTGGGGCGGCGGTCTGGTCAGCCACTACCTGCTGGACGCCGTGCCACACACCGAGGCGGAGACCTTCGATGGTCGCTCTGCCAGCGTGCGCCGAGTCGCCTTGATCGAGGCCGTGCTCGAGGCGATCGTCGGTGGGACCTTCCTGCTGTGGCTGGCGGCACGCTGCCCGGCAGCGCGGCCGAGGGCCATCGGGCTCGGTGTGATCGGGGCCCTGCTCCCGGACCTGATCGACGTGCCTCTTCGACACATCCTGGACATCTCGCCCCTCCACGCGGCCGCGCCCCACCACACGGTGCCGCGGGCACACCTGCGCTCGGGCATCGCGGCCCAGGTGTCTGTCGCCGCAGGTGCGGCCCTCGCCCTGTGGCGGGTAAGTCGGTGCTGAACGGCGTGGCAGCCGATCCGCCGACCGCCCGCCCAGGGCCACCGGCCGCGAGGGAGCACCGCGACCTCCGCTGGGTGCTGGCGCTCACCGCGTTCTCCACACCGCTCGGCGCGGCGTCTGTCATGGCGCCGGTACTGCTGGCGGTCGTCGTGCTCGACCTCGTACGCCTCCGCCGCCCTCGGATCGCGCTGGGGCCGTTGACGAGGCCCGTGCTGGCGTTCCTGGCCGCGATTGTGTTGTCGACGCTCACCTCGGAAGTCCGGTCCGTCGCCATCCCATCCGCGGTGCTGGCCATCGGGGGTACCATCCTGTTTACAGGTTCCACCCTGTGGCTCCTGAACGTGCGGCCGACCACGGCAAGGATGCTGGCGCGGGCCTTCGGCTTGGGCGCCGGCGTGGCATCGCTGGCTGGGTTCTGGTACGCCTTCAGCCAGCAGGCGCCCCGAGCCTTCCTTCCCCACATCGAAGCCAACAGGTTGGGATTCGGCCTCATGGTCGGCTCACTCCTCGGGGTCGCCGGATGGGCCGGCCGGCCGCGGACGCTCGTTCTCTTGCTGTTGCTCTCAGGACTTGGGCTGACGGCCACGCTGAGTCGTGCCGCGGCCGCGGGGTGGACCGCTGGTCTGCTGGTCCTCGCACTGACAACTCCCCGCCTGCGGGGGCCGATCGCGGGGACGATAGCCATCCTCGTCGCCCTCGTGCTCTCGGTCGCGCCTACGCCACCGTTTCGTACGCGGATCGAGCAGTTCGTGCGACAGTCAGAGCCCGGCACGGTCGGCCTGTGGCGTTCCATGCTGCGCTTCACGCTCAGCGCGGAAGGGAACCGCGACCGTCTGATCATCTGGAGCCTGGCCACCGCCGTGTTTCTCGATCACCCCCTTGTGGGGGTCGGCCCGGGTGCTTACCCGAAGGTCGTACACCGCTATCAGGATCCCACGACCGTTCCCATCACGGGCGCCGACCCGCTGCCTCACAATATCTTCCTGAGCGTCGCCGCGGAACTGGGCCTGACAGGGCTCGTGTCCTTTCTGTGGCTCCTGGCGACCGGCCTGCGGCACGGCTGGGCGAGCCGTTCCGTCGATCCCGACGTACGGCTGAGCGCCGTCGCCGCCATGGTCGCGATGTTGGTCAACGACCTGCGCGAGCACATCTTGACGTTCTTCTACATGGCTGTCGCGTTGTGGCTCGTACTAGCGCTGCTGGGGTACCGCAAACTGCCGGAACCCCCTCACTCCGCTTCCACGTAATAGAGGTGGCACAGGCTGGGGGCGAGCCGATCCGCCGGTTCGAGTAGCCGCGCGACGACCGGCGGCACGAGCACGCCCCGGAACCCCGGGTACAAGCTGATCGGTGTGACCAGCCCGATCCCGCGGACGTGCGTCACGCAGAAGCCGGCCGCGCGCAGATACCCGTGAAGGGCCCGGGGCGTATACATCCACACGAATGGCGCTTTGAACCCTCGCAACCGCACCCACGCGCCGTGGAAGGACCTGGGGTTGGACACGTTGATCAGCAACCGGCCGCCCAGTGCCCGCAGTCGCGTCAGCAGCAGCCGCACGTCGCCCGGCGGCAGATTCTGCACAAGTTCGATGCAGGTGATCAGGTCGAACCCTGGCGTCAGATCGAGGGCCCGGACGTCCGCGGTCACCACCCGGACCGCTGGAAACCGCTGGCGCAGACGGACCGCGAGCGCCTCGTTGACCTCCACGGCGGTGACCTCGTACCCTCGCTCCACCAGAAAGCGTACGATCGTGCCCTTGCCCGAGCCCAGATCGAGCGCCCGCCGGCCGCGGCCGTCTGGAATGCGCTGCCGTACGTAGCGATTCAGCCTGTCGAAGATGACTGCCCGGATGTCCGCCGGGTTCTCCCACCACTCTTCGTAGTAGTCCTTCATCCTCTGCTGGAGGTCCGGCCGGTCCACGGCTCACCCCCGCCCACCGTCGGCGGGATGACGGGCGGTGGAGGTCGTCGCCGGGGCGTGGGACCGACGGAGCGCCACCGGGGTGACCACGCCGGCCACAATGGTGTTGGCGGCCAGCCACGCCCACCCGACCCCCGCCAGTCCAAGGCGGACCGTCAGGCTCCAGGCCCCCACCAGCACCAGCAACGCACACGCCGCCTGGCCGCCAACCACCCAGGCCATGAGGTGTCGGACCCGCAGAATCGAGTATGCAAGAGAGCAGGCCGCCGCCGGAATGGTGGCGAGTGCGAACAGCCGCAACAGTACGGTGCCGCCTTCCGCATAGGCCCTGCCGAACACCGCAAGGATCGACCCACCGGCCAACCACACCACCGCCACTGCCAGCCCCAGGGGCGCCCCGGTTCCCACCACGGCCCGGCGCAGGTGGGCCAGCATGGTGGACTCGGCGTGCGCAGCCTCGGTGAACAGCGACAGCGCAAACGCCCCCGGAACGATGGACAGCGCCCCCGCAGCCTGCCAGGCCACGTAGAAGTAGCCCGTCGCCTCCGCCCCTGAGCGGTGCAGCACCAGGAGCGGGAGGTACACGGACGGAGCGATCACGACGAGATCGGAGAGCAGGTTGCTCGCCGAGTAGGGCAGTACGCGCGCGAGCGTCGTCCTGCGAATCCGCACAGGGTGGAGCCGCACGCCAACGACCCGGGGGAGGAGAAGAAAATACGCGGTGGCAAAGGCCGCGGCGAACCCCAGCGCCACGGCTGTGAAGAGCCCCACAGCGCCGAAGGCGGCCAGCAAGGGCACGAACACGATTCGTCCCAGCAAGGCCACGCCGTTCTTGACGACCACGTACTGGGCCGCGCGCGTCCCCACCAACGCGCTGTCCAAAAGCGTGGCCGCCGTCGCAAGGGTCGTACCGGCAACGAAGACCGCGACGCCTCCGCGCGTTTCCCGGAGCTCGCTGAGGGCGGGCGCCCAGATCCCCAGCCCTGCGGCGAAAATCCCCGATGCCGCGACCGCGACCAGCACGGCCGTGGCGGCCATCGACTCGATCAGGGACGCGCCGCCATCAGCCTGCAACGGCAGAAACCGGATCAACCCGGCCCCCATCCCGAGATTGGCCAGCGTCACCAGGAACGTCATCGACGAGATCATGGCCGCCGCCAGCCCGACTTGCCCGGGCGCGCTGACCCGCGCTGCGAGCCACCAGAACAGAAGGCCACCGGCAGAGACCATCGCGGTGTTGACCACCAGCAGGGTGGCCTGGCGATAGAGTGGCAGGCGGAGGACGGCCCCCAGCGCCGCGTGCGTGGCCCGGGCCATGCACGCCCTCAGGAGCGGCCGGCCGACAGCGTGCTCTGCACGGCACCTGGAGCGGGCCTGCGGCGGGCGAGCACGCTGTACCCCAGGGTGAAGTCCTGCCGCCGATCGAGGGGATCGACCGCCACGAGGAGCCACACCACCGGCGCGATGGCGGCGTAGAGGACCGCCGCGGCGACCATGCGCGGCAGACCGCCAGGTCCGTCGAACGGCCCGAACAACTGATTGGGTACCTGGGTCAGAAGCCCGGCAATGGCGCAGAAGATGCCGCCCCGGCGCCGCAGTTCCAGCGGCTCGAACCCGTGGTGGCGCAGTCGCTCGACAAGCGCAGGCTCGGTGAGCCGGCGCACGTCGGTCGCCTCATGGCGCCCCCAAAGGAACGGCATCGACACCACGAGGTAGCCCCCCGGCTTCACCACCCGCGCCATCTCGTCGAGCGCCGCGCGCATGTCGCGCACGTGCTCCAGCACCTCGGTGCAGAGAATGAGATCGGCGATGCCCGATCTGAGAGGCAGCCGCTGACAATCCGCGCAAATGACGGACTCGCGCGGCGTGATGTCGAGGCGGACCAGCCGCTTCGTGTGAAACAGGCGCGCGTACGGACTCGTCCCGGCGCCGACGTCCAGCGCCAGGTCGCACCGGCCCACCAGGGCAGCGAACCGCCGCATATCCCGTCGCAGGTAGCCACGGTGAACACTGATCAGCCCCACCAGGCTCCGACCGAACCGGCGCAAGCGCCCAGCGAAATCCGCGCTGGCCGCCACAGCCCTTCAGGTGCGGCAGAGAGCCGCCACGAGGCTCCTGACGACGTAGGACGCCTCGTCTCGTGTCATCGTCGGATAGATCGGCAAGCAGATGTGCCGCTGGCAGATCCGTTCCGCGGCCGGGAGCGGGCCCTGGGCGAACGGTGCGAATATCGGCTGCTGGTGGAGCGGCACCTCGTAGACCTCGCCACTCAGGCTGACCCCGTACTCCTCGCGCAGTCGGCGCTTCAGGGCCGTCCGATCCACGCCGTTGGGGAGCATCACAATGTACTTGTAGTAGTTGCTCTCCACCCCGGCGGCCGGCGACACGGGGTGGAGCTCCCGGTGCCCATGCAGCAGGTCGTCGTACCAGCCCGCCACCGTCCGGCGCTGCCGAACGAACGTCGCCAGCCGCCGGAGCTGGGACAGCCCCAGGATCGCATGCATCTCGCTCAGGCGCCAGTTGCTCCCCAGCCGCACGTGTACGTTGGTCTCGAACCCCTGCTTGCCCTGATCCCGATAGACTCGTGCCTCGGCGGCTAACTCTGCGTCGTTGGTGAGGACCATGCCGCCCTCGCCCGCGGTAACTACCTTGGTGGGATAGAACGACAGCGCGGCGGCCACCCCGAAGCTCCCCGCTGGTCTTCCCATGAGCGTACAGCCGTGCGCATGGGCTGCGTCCTCCACCACCCACAGGCCCCGCGCCGCGCAGGCGCGTACGATCTCTGGCAGCTCGGGCGACATCAGGCCGCCGATGTGCACCACGACCACGCCCCGGGTCTGCGGGCGCAGTTGCGGTTCGATCGTCTGCCACGACAGAGCGAACGTGGCCGGATCGACGTCGGCGAACCGCACGCGCGCACCAGCGTGAAGGACCGCGGCCGCCGTGGCGAAGAACGTGTTGGCCGGCACCACGACCTCGCCCCCGGCAGCCCCCAGCGCGCGGAGCACAATCTCCAACGCGGCCGTCCCGCTGCTGACAGCCACCGCGTGCCGCACGCCGTGGGCTGCGGCGCAGGCTTCCTCAAACTGCTGCGTGTAGGTTCCCAGGGTCAACCGGCCGCTCCTGAGCACCTGGCGTATCTGCTCCAGGACCCATCGCTCGTCTTCCTCGGGCACGATGATGCGAGCGGCCGGAATGCGCATCGTATCTGCTCCTAGGGGGAGGGTCGCACGGCATAGATCCGCACGTTGCCGTTGTCGTAAAACCTGGACAGGGTCGGGTCGTGTTGCAGCGCCGTGCAGCGGACTTCGCCGAGTGCCAGGCATCCACGAGCTCCAACGACAAGGTAGGCAATCCGACGACGACGTAGATAGCCGGCAGCCTCGCGGTTGCCCTCGAATATCTCTCGAAGGTACGCCCCCCGGTACACGTATGGCCGACGAGCTTCGAGCGCCTGGTAGGCCCTAAAGACGTCCTGCAGCCAGTAGTCCAGCCCCAGCGTGGCTCCGGCCGGCACCCACCGGGTCGCAGCTACCTCGGACGGCCGCACGACGTACTGCGACGCCAACTCCGCCGGCGTCTTTGGAGACCGCACGCTGGCTGCAACGTACGGGGCAGCCCGGTAGAGATTCAGCAGAGCCCACAGTCCGGCGAATGCAATGACCACCCACCCGGACCGGAGTCGCACTCCCACCTGCGCTATCACGAGCATCAGGGCCAAGAACCCGAGGGTTTCGAAACGTGAGGCCAGCGCGACCGACTCATAAGGCAGCACGCGGCCGGTCAGGGTCAAGAGGCTGAGGACGCCCATTCCGGTGGTCCACAGGATACAGGCGAAGAAGACCGGCGTCCGGAGTTCCCGAAATCTCACCACGCCCGCCAGGACCATAAGGCCCCCGACCGTGGCCGCCAGCACCTGGCCCAAGAGCAGCGCCCGTGTGCGGGCATCGAAAAGCAACGGGAGCGCGCGCTTCCCCACGATCCGTTCCAGCAGCCCCCAGACCGCTGGCACACCGCCCGCCACTGCGGGCGATCCGACCTCCGGCGATGCGCCTTTCTCGACCGTGCTCAAGACCGGTGCTATGCTCCTGCGGGGGGCTGCGGCGACCTGGGCCCAGTAGAGCTGCTGCGCCACCGCAAGCCCGACCACCAGCACGCCACTCCACACGAGCCACGACCGCCCTGCTGCCCGTCGCACCTGGTCCCGCCACGACAGCGCAACTTCCAGCACCAGCCAGCACACGAGGAAGCCGCCGAACAACACCGGGCCCAGGTGATGGGCAAGGATCATCGATGCACCAAACATTGCCGCGACGAGCCGCCAGGGCGCGGGGCCCGTCCTGGCTGCGGCGACGGCGTACACAAGGCCCAAGCCTAGCACGTACGCGAGGCCCTCACGAATGAACAACGCGTGGAAGAAGAAGAACATGTACGTGAACGCCACAGCAAATGCGGCGTAGAGGGCCACGAACGGATGCCAGCCGAACCGCAGTGCCATGCCGAAGATCAGCAGGATGGACGCCAGGGTGTACACAGACGGCAGCCACTTCACCACGGTGAACAGATCGGCACCTGTGAGTGTTGAGGTCATGAGAGCCAGGACGTGGACCAGCGGGAACGCGGCCTGCGAGGCGAAGGCGACCTCGGGAAGGGGCCACCCGCGCAGGCTGATACGGAATGCGGCCGCGTACTCGGTGTACGGATCGAGACCCGGCAGGACCGGGCCGGCCGGTTGCAGAGCCACCCGCACCGCGAGCACGAGGGCCAGGATCTGCGGCACGGCGGCTGCGCACCACGCGCTGGCCTCCAGGTCATGCAGCGTCCTGACCCGGTGCAGGGTCAGCGCCAAGCACGCGAGGGGCGCGACAACCAGCAACCACAACGGCACGGCGGACGTTGCCGCCCCGGCGCGGAAGGCCACAAGGTAGCCGGCCGTCGCCGCATACAGCACGGCGAACACCGCCACCGTGCGGGCCATCGCACCCCCAGCACTCACCGCAGGCCTCCAATCCCTTCAGGGGCGCGCACCGCGAACCACACATTGGCCTCCCGGTACGGTGCGCCGGTCTCGGTCGTGTACAGTTGCACGACCGCCTGCACAAGGCCCGGGGGCCGGGCCAGGGGCACCCGCACGCGCCGTTCCCAGGTCTGCTCAGAGTCGAGCGCGATCCCGGTCAACCGCACCACGACCTCACCGTCCAGCCGGACGTGCACCGTGTACCGCATGGGACGTCCCTCACGGTTGGCGACTCCCACGACCACCTCACCCGCCGCTCGCGTCACGGGCAGCGGGAACCCGTCGAGCACTTGGCTCGTGGGGGGCCGCACATAGAACTCGGTGTAGGCCTCGGTCCGACGCGTCTGCGCCGACTGGGTGGCCCACAGCCCGAGGCCGAGCAGCAGGGTCGCGACCGCGATCCCGGTCGCCGGCCCCATGGTTGCAGGCCAGCGCACCCGGGTCTCGCCCGTGGGCGTGCAGTCGGTCACGCGACTCACTCCCGCACGTCGGCGGCGGATCGCCGCGACCAGCGTTCCCCCCATCATCACGGCGCCGACGCCGGCCAGCGTCGACACCCGGTCCATCGCACCGCCGCGCCAGAGCACGAGCAGCCCTGCAACCGGAGTCACGGCCAGACTGAGCCCCACCGCCAGGATGGCCCGGTCAAGCATACGGACCTCGTCACCGCGAACGAACAGCGCGGCGACGACGGCGTACCCCGGAAAGACGAGCAACAGCGGGAGGCTCAGCAACATCCGGACCGCGGGGAGATCGACGAGGGAGAGCAGCGCGAGACACATGCCCGCGCAGACCCAGAGCCCCAGCAGGTCGCCGAAGGCCGGCGAGGTCGGCCACCTCATGGTCGCACCGGGCGCCGCCCGCACAGGCCGCGCCACACGGGCGGGGAAGATCGCCAGCCGCCGGCGAGCTCGCGCAGCATCTCGAGATAGCGTTGGCCAGTCGCCTCGAACGAGTACCGCTGGGCGACCTCCCGGCACCGGGCGCGGTCGAACCTGAGCTCTCCGGCTAGCGCCCGGGTCAGGGTCCGCGCGAACTCCTCCACTCCGCCCTCCACCACGACGCCCACCGCTGGATCGCTGAGCACCTCGCGCGCGTCCCCCACATCGGTGCTGACGACAGGGACGCCGCACGCGAGCGCCTCACGGATGACCGCCGGTCCGCCTTCTGATTCAGAGCACACGGCAAGGACATCGGTAACGGCGAGCACGCGTGGGATTTCGGCGGGTGGGTGCTCGCCCAGAAAGTAGACATGGGGAATCCGTCGCTTGGCCTGCAAGGCCCGTACACGGTCTTCATCGGTGCCTCGGCCCACGACCAGCAGGTGAGCCTGCGGAATTTCCTGGACGACCCGGGCAAAGGCGTCCAGCAGGAAATCGACGCGCTTGACGCGCTCAATCCGCCCGACGAACGTCACGACGCGCGCGTCGGGCGGCAAGCCGAATCGTCCCCGGTCCCCGGGTTGGGGCGCGAACAGGTCGGTGTCCACCCCAACGGGGATGATGGTGAGCTTCCGGGCGAGCTGAGGGTACCGGCGCAGGTAATCGTCCGCGATGTGCGAGCTCACGGCGACGAACCGATCCACTCGGCGGATCATGAGTCGCTCCAGCCAACCGTAGACCATTGCGATCACCGGATACCATCGGGGCCATCGCTGCCGTGCCATGTGGAGGCGAGCCGCCCCCAAGGTGCACAGCTTGGGGCGCCGCCAGTCAGCCAGCACCACGGGAAACATAAAGAGGGGCTGGTGGGTTTGGAGCACAGCGTTCGGCGGTAACGGCAGAAACGGCAGGCGCGCGAGCAGCTTGAGGCCGAAGGCGAGCCACGCGTACGTGTGGTGGATCGGAATAAACCCGCCGTCGGCGGGCGGCGTGCCTCCTGGCCGCAGCACGCCGACCACCGTCACGGGCACACCGTGGCGCCGGTAGAAACGTAGGAAGTCCATGGTGTACCGGATATCGCCACCCTCGGCCGGACGTGACGGGTCGTACGGGTGGACGATGACCACCGGTGGCGACAGGGCCCCGTCTCCGTCCCGACACCCTCTATCGCCCCGTACCACGGTTCTCCTTCCTGCGGCTCTCCAGCCAGCGAAGGTAGTACCGGACGCCCTCCTCGAACGCGACCCGGGGCTTCCATCCGAGGACCTCGGCGGCGCGACGCGACGAGACCCGTTTGCCCGGCGAATCGCCTAGCCGCGAGGCCTGATACTGGATCTGCACGCCGGCCACGAGACGGCAGACCGTCTCAGCCACTTCCCGAACCGTCACGGCACGATCGCCGGCGAGGTTGAAGGTCTGGTTGACCGCAGCCTCCTGCAAGGCCGCCACGTTGCCCGCGGCGAGATCCTCCACGTAGACGAAGTGACGGAATTGCTGCCCGTCCCCGTGGACGACCAGCGGGAGCCCCTGGAGGGCCCGCCGCACGAACGTCGCCAGGACCGTCTCATCCCGCGCGCCAGGCCCGTAGGGGATGCCGTAGCGGAGGATCGTGTACGCAACGCCGAACAGCCGTGCGTAGGCGGCGCAGTACATCTCGGCAGCCAACTTCGTTGCCGTGTAGACGTGGGAAACCCGATCGGGATGCACTGGCGTCGTCTCGTCGACGTCAGTCATGGTCGCCGCATCGTATACCCAGATGGTGCTGGCGAGGATCAGTCGAGGAATCCCATGCCGCCGACAGGCTTCCAGCACGTTGGCCACACCCATGACGTTGACGGCGCCGGCTTCCACGGGATTGCGGTAGACATCGTTCACGTCAGCCATGGCGGCGAGCATGTAGACGACGTCATACGGTCCTGCCAGGGCCACCGCGGTCTGGGTGCTGTCCGTGATGTCGACGTAAACATGCCGCACGTCGTCCCGCGGAGGCCGCATGATGTCGAACACCGTAACCTCGTGCCCGGCCCGCATCAACAGATCCACGACGTGCCGACCCACAAAGCCCGACCCGCCGATCACGCCAACGTTCATCGGTGCCCCTGTGATGCCGTCCGTTCAATCAAGAGCGAGATATCCGGCGCGAGCCGACTCGCCACGACGTGCAGGTGCGCGCTGCGGATCATGCGGACGGCCCACCGACGCCATCCTTGGCGCACAAGCCCGGGCGTCTCGAAGCAATCCAGGAGGAGGTCGGCGACGACGCGTACGGGAAGCGCCTCTAGCGTCCGAAGCACACGCCGGCGGGTGATGTAGTGGAGGCGTTCCAGGTACTCGGGGTTCATGCCCCGGAGGCGGACGTACCAGCGTCCCAGGACCTTGGGCAGCATCGGCGGCCAGACGAGGTTGTAGTGCCCCTCCCAGGGGAACACGTTGTTGGGCAGGTTCAGCACGGCCTGACCGCGCGGCCGCAGGACCCGCACGATCTCTCGGAGCACGCGTTCAGGGGAGCGCACGTGCTCGAGGACATAGTTGGACACTACGACATCGAACGACGCGTCGGGAAACGGGAGCGCCTCGCCCGCGGCGCAGACCACCCGCCCCCTGATGCCGTGAACGCGCAGGGAGTCCCGGGCAATGGCGACGGCATCGGCGCTGATGTCGATGCCGACCACCCGCGCGCCCGCGCGGCCAGCCTCCACCAGGAACTCCCCGAAGCCACAGCCGACGTCCAGCAGATCGCGCCCCGCGATCGGCACCCGGTGCACCAACCGCCCAATCAGCAGCGGAGCCGGGTTACACGCCAAGTACGCGTCGACCCGGCCCATCGGATCGGGGACGCCAATCTCGTCGCGAAACAGGCGCTCGAGGACGGCACGCTTGGCGCGGATGACCGTATCCGGCTCGACCGTTTCCGGTCGTCCCCAGCGCACCGTCGGCGGAACCTCCCCCGTCACAGGACCGCCGCCAGCGTGGTCCATGGGCGATCCAAGTCTCGCGACAGCCCCTCGGGATCGTGGAGCACCACTGCGGGCTCATCTCGCCGTAGCGTCGCCAGCGCCGCCGGGCCGTCCAGCACGTACACATCGACGGCAATGCGCCCCCACGTGGCCCGCGTCCGCTCGGCCAGTGCAAACCCGCAGGCGCGCAGGCCCGCCCACATCCCGGACCGCCGCACCAAGCGCACGTCGATGTCGGAAGTAGGTTGCCACTCCCCGCGCGCAATGCTGCCAAAGAGGGCAGCATACCGCACGCTTGGTTCCCGGCGCACCCGCGCCTCCACCCCCGCTAGGTAGCGCCGGATCCGCTCCCGGTCATGCTGCATGCTCCCAAAGTGTTTCAGCACCACGAAGACATGCCCGTTGCACACCATGTTGAGCGTGTGGGCCACGAGCCAGCCCGTCAGCCCAGCAAGCGGCCACCCAAACCAGCGCTGCAGGAGCAGCGCGCCGAGAAGCCCTCCGCATACATCTAGACCAAGCTTGAAGGTCCGCTCCGTCCTGTCCATCTGCAGCATTCCCTGGACCACCCAGTGAACCAAGAGCGCGCCCAGCGGGTGCCGCAGGAGCGGCTGGAGCACCCTGGCATCTGAGACGGCGTAGCGGCCGCTGGTGGTCATGGAGCCAAGACCAGGGCCCGAAGGCGAGCCTGGACGTCCTCTATCCCTGTGTTAGCCCTCACCACGGGAACTCCTGTCGCCTGGGCCAGCGTCAGGTAGAGCTGCCGCCGCACCCCCAGCATGGGGTCGTGCGCGACATCCGGCCGCCGGGCCCGGAGGACGGCTTCGTCGGCATCAAGGAGCACCAGCCGGGCGCCGGGGGGAATCAACCGGGCGAAGGCCCGCCCCACAGGGGCGCGATGGAGGTCGCATCGGCCCACCGCCAGCATCAGGTCCACCAGGATGTCCGGGACGAAGCGATCCACGACCACCCACTCCGCCCGCCGGAGGCGGGGATGGACCGCGAGCGCATAGCGGAGCGCGGTGTCGACCCACACCGTCCACGGGAACAGTGCGGCGACCGCGCGGCTACGGTGAAACTCCCACGAGGCATAGCGCACGCCGCCGACCGTGCGGTAACGCGTCAAGCCGACCACGCGCGCCAGGGCCAGGATCCCGAGTGAGGTGTAGTGGCTGAAACGCAGCCACTCGTACCGCGCTGGCCGGCCCGACGCCCGCAGCGCAGCGACCAAAAGCCGCGCGTGGGTCGTCTTCCCGACGCCGTCCACACCGGAGAGGCACACGAGTCGGCCGAAGGTGTTCACGTGGCGGCCAGTACCGTCGCAGCAAACCGGGCCCGCATGGCGTCCCAGGTCTTGTCCTGGGCCCACGACGCGGCCGCCTCACCCCGGCGCCGGGCGTCCGACGGATCCCTCGCGGCACGTGCCAGGGCTCGCGCTAGCTCGCCCGCATCACCCGGCCGCACCAGGTACCCTCGGCCCTCGCCGAGGAGGTCCGGAATGCCGTCCACGCAGGTCGAGACCACTGGACGACCGGTGGCCATGGCCTCAAGGACGGCCAGCGGCACGTCCGATGGGACTAGGGCAAAGGGGAGCGCCACGATCCCGGCACGCGCAACGGCCGCAGCCAGCTCCTCGGGCGCCAGCCAGCCATCGATCCGGCGAATGGCGGAGGCGACTTCCCTGGCGCGTGGGCGTCGCTGGCCACCGGCGGACGGGGGCGGACGGCGAACGTACAGGGTGGCCCGGAGGTCGAGTCCCCGGCGCCGCAGTACCTGCACGGCCCGTACGAGCGTGTCCAACCCGCGTATAGCATCTGCGCTCCCGAAGAACACGACCTCGTGAGGCTGGGGCGGTATCCCAGCGCAGCGCACGGCGAACCACGGTGCATCGATGCCCGGCAGAATCACCGCCACCTCCTGGCGCGCGGCGCCCAGGGTGCGCAGGGCGACGGCCGTGCTGTGGGAGAGGGTGACCACCGTCCGTACGTTCGGCGCGTCCAGGAGCCGCCGCGCCAAGAGACGTGGGGCGACGGCGCCCGGGAAATGCGTGGCCCAGGCCAGACCGCCTCGCAGCCAGCATCTGGGCCCTAGCCGCAGGAGGTCGTGCAGGCCGTAGAAGGGACTGGTCCACACCGGGACCACGGGCACCGGTACGCGCTCGAAGCGCAGGTAGAGGCCATTGGAGATCCCCACGTTCCATACCACGAGATCGGGCGCGACTGCCGCCCACAGGGCGTGAGCGTGAGAACCGTCCAGGCGCCGGAGCATCGGCACGACATGCACCGGCGCCTCCGTGGCGACGGGTGCGGACCCAGAACCGTCGGACACAATGACCACGTCGCATCCGGCGGCGCGCAACCCGCGGCTTGCCTCCAGCATGTAGCGCCAAGGCTGCAAGCTCGTGGTTTCCGCGCGGAGGCCAGGGACGACGACCGCAACCCTCACGACATGCCCCTCCCGCGGCGGAGACGCGACGCCTGATCGTAGCAGGCCTCCAGGCGCTCAGCGACGTGCCGCCAGGTATACCATGCCTCCACGGTCTGCCGGGCCAACCCTCCAAGGCGCGCCCGGAGTGCAGGATCGTCCAGAACCCTCTCGATCGCCGCCGCCAGCCGGTCGGGATCTCGTGGGGGGACGAGGAGCCCGTTCTCCCCATCCCGGACCACGTCCAGATGGCCACTGACCGCAGTGGCCACGACGGGCAGTGCGCAGGCCATTGCCTCCAGGACCGTGGTACTGAGGCCTTCGTAGCGCGACGGTTGCACGTAGACCTCTGCCCAATGGAACCAGCCCATCAGCGCGCGGCGCTCCCAGTAGCTCACCGGGCCCGTGAAGTCGACGGCGTCGCCGATCTCGAGCGCTTTTACCCGCCGCCGCAGCGCCGGTCCCAACGGGCCGCCCCCCACGATCGCCAGCCGCACGTGCGGTCGTCGCCGCCTGAGGCGCGAGACGGCCTCCAGCAACTCGAACAAGCCTTTCCGGTGTGCAAGCCGACCCACGTAGAGGATGCCGCCAGGCCGCGCCGGGCCGCGTCGCGGCACGAAGACATCGACGTCCACGCCGTTGCCCACCACGCGCACCGCGTCGGGACGCACGCCGTACTCGGCCAGCTCGTGGGCCACCGACGTCGCCACGGCCGTAATCACGTCGGCCCGCTGGAGCAGCCGGCGCTCGATCCGCGCGCTGAGCGGCGCCTGCAGCTTGATCGCCAGTCCCAGCCAGCCCGCTATCTCGGCGTGACGCGCGTCTTCCAACATCGGCGTGTGCACGGTCAGCACCACCGGCAAGCGGGTGCGGAGGACTGGGGGCAGCGGCGTGTGCTGGTGGACGAGATCGTACGCCGCCTCCCGCGGTCGGAAGATGCGATTGAACACCAGTTCATGAAGGTGCACATGCACGGGATAGACCGGCGCGAATGGCACGCGCACCACCGACACACCGTCGATGGTGTCCACCGTCACCCGCCTCCACGTCCCACGCGTGAAAAGCGTGACCGCATGGCCTCGCCGCTGAAGCTCGCGGGCCAGATGGTACGTGTAGTAGCCGATGCCTTCCTGAGGCGGCTGCGGCGTCGACGTGATGAGGGCAATCCTCATCGCCTGCGCCGGCGACCCGCGTCCAGGTCGCGCAGGACCTGACGGAGGGCCTCCACCAGCGCTGGCGCCTGCCCCGCCGTCCCTGGCACCAGCGCCGGGGCCTGCTCGATGGCTGGCGCGAGCGATTCCGCGTCGTGGACCACGATCGCCAGACCACGCTGCGCCAGCGCGTCGGCGAGCTCCAGCTGGTGATCGTCGACGTGTTCGCCGTACTGCCGACGCCGTGGCATGACGACGAGCGCGCGCGCGACCCGAAGGGCCGTCATCAACGTGCCGGCGCCGGCGTGCGCCACGACGACGCGCGCGGCGCGCATGTACGCCTCGATTTCCGCCAGCGGTGCATAGGCAAAGGCCTGCGCGCGTTGAGGCCGTACGGTGCTGCAGCCGGCTTGGACCACCACGGCCTCGTCAGTCTCGCGGGCCACCCGGTCGACCGCGTGCACCAACCGATCGAACGGCTGATGGTGTGTGCCGACGGTCGCAAAAATCACAGCAAGCCGCCGACGAACCGAGCTTTCGGTCCGTACCGTCGCAACAGCGACGGCCACTGGACGAAAAACGCGTCGCTCAGGTAGTAGAGCAGCCGGCCGGTCACGGACGGCGTGCGTACGCGGCAGACGCTCTCGATGAAGACGACGCGGACGCCCAGCAGCCGACCAAGCAGGCAGAACGGGATCGCGATCTCAGCCCCCGTGCTCACGATCACATCCGGCCGTTCCGTCCGCAGCAGCCGGAATACCCGGACCAGCACGGGCACCAGGTGCCACGGGCGCTCGGTCAGGTTCGGAAAGGTGTACAGGGGCTGCAGTCCACGATCCACGGGGCTGACGTACGAACAGTAGAACACCTCGTGCTCACGAAACGCGTCCTGCAGCGCGAGCAGCTCGGTCATGTGCCCGCCGTGCGAAGCGACCAGGCAGAGCTTCATGCAGTCGGCCGGCGCACGTGCACCGGTGCGCGCAGGAGGCTCGGCAGCTGATCCCACGCGTAGGCTCGCGACAGCCGCGGCAGGATCTCGCGGTCCGGCACCCGGCGCATGGCCTGGACCCGCCGGCGCCGATCAGCCAGCCGGGCTCGCTGCCGAACCACCCAGCGCCACGCGCGCCCCTTCGCGCTCACGAATTCCCGCCCGCGCAGCAGCGCGTAGCCCCAGGTGAAGGCTTCGGTCACCAACAGGGACGCGCCCAGCCGCAGGGCCGTGACCGGCTCGAGGACAACCCACAGCAGCGCGAGCCGGTTGCGCTCCAGCCAGAAAAACTTCTCCGGGGACATCTTCAGAGTGTATTTGTGGTAGACGACCGAGTCGGGCACGCACCAGATCTGCCATCCCAAGAGATGCAACATCCACGAGAGATCCACCTCTTCGTAGTACATGAAGGTATCTTCATTGAGACCACCGATCTGGTCGAGGATTGTCTTCCTGACCAGAAATGCGCCCCCGTGGACGCCACTGACCGCGAAGGGCGCGCACCGCCCCGCGAGATTGGGACGGCCCAGGCCTTCGTTGAACGCGAGGCCCGTCACATGAATGCGGATGCCCAGAGCGTTCAGCCGGGTGCGATCGTGGTACAGTACCAGGCGTGACGTCACCGCGCCGACCTCGGGATGTCGCGTCACGACCTCCACCAGGCGCTCCAGCCAGGTGGGCTCCACCGACGTGTCCGGGTTCAGCACGGCGACGAACTCCCCCCGGCAGCTGCGCACGCCCAAGTTGATGCCACCAGCATAGCCCACGTTACGGTCTGCCCGGACGCACCGGACGGAGGGATACCTCACCCGCACGTAGTCCACCGTGCCGTCGGAGGATCCGTTGTCCACCAGGATAACTTCCACGTCGCGAAAGGTCTGACGCTCCAGCGAACGCAGGCACTCGTCGATATGCGACCGCGCATTGTACGTCACCACGACCACCGACACCCGTACCATCGTGTGATGGTCACTGCTCGGTGACGTCCCGCGCCACCCGGCTGCGGCGGGAGAGTTCCCCGAGGAACACGGAGAAGCAGATCGTCGTGAACACCAGCTGGATACCCAGCACCACCAACAGTGACGACAGGGCGGCCATTTCGGTCTGGAGGAACGCGCCGCGCCCGGCGGCGACCCACCCGCGAAACAGGTCCGCACCCAGCCCGAGCCCCAGGCCAGTCGCTCCCAGCCCTGCCAGCCCCATGAGCTTGCCAATGTGGGGCCAGCGCACGATCCTCGTCAGGACCGTTTCCGGAGCGAACCGGTGGAGGGTGGCATAGATCTGCACCAGCGCCCCGAGTGCCGCGGCCTGGTGTCCGGCGAGGACCATCATGGCGCCCAGCACCACAGAGTGCGGCCCCATCCGCAGCCCGGCGGCCAACCCTCCTACCCACAACCGCACCACGATGATAGCCATCCCAGCCAGCATCAGCCCGACCCCCGGCCACGTGAAGGCAAGGGTGGGATTGTAGAGGGCCATCAGTCGAACGACGGTGCGGAAGATGGCCCGGCCGTCGTGAAGCGGGCGCAGCTTGGCTACTCCCAGACGCGGCCCATAGGCGATGGGGAGATCACAGATCGACAGACCCATCCGGGCAGCTTTGACGGCGATCTCCGCCTCTACGTCGAACCCCTCGGCGCTCAGATCCATCTGCTCAAGGCACACCCGCCGGATGCCGTACAACCCCGTCAACGGATCCCGGCCGGAAAAGCCGTAGAAGGTTCGGATCAGCACTCGAAAGAACATGTTCCCAATACGGTTGAGCCAGGGGATGTGCCCGCGATGGATTCTGGACGTCACCACCATGTCGTAGGTGTTCAGCAGCTCGGCGATCTGAGCCACGACCTCGGCGGGATAGGTATCGTCCGCATCGATGATGATCACCGAACGGCCACGAGCCACCTGCAGCCCAGTCCGGATCGCCGCCCCCTTGCCGCGATTGGTCTCGTGGGTGATTACCCGGCAGGGGAACTCCCGTGCCACGGTCACGGTGTTGTCGCGAGACCCGTCGTCGACGACGATTACCTCGGTCTGCCCATCGATGGCGGCGAAGAGCCGTCGCAGGACTACGGGGAGGCCGAGCGCCTCATTATACGCGGGAATAATGACGGAAATGTGGGGCGTCGTGGCTATCGCCGCTCACCTCGCTACCACGTCAATGGCACGAACCAAGAGCGGCCGCATCGCTGTGACTCTTCCACCAGCGCCCTTCTTACTACGAGACTACCCACTTTCCTTCAAGCGCTTCCCACGAAACGCGGACTGCACCGCAAACAGAGAACGGACCCTCTCCCTCCGATGCGGACGGGATGCGTCGCATGACCGCACCGGACCGACATCGAGCATCTCCTGCCAGTATTACGCGGCATTCCCAGTCGACGACGCGGGTAGCAGATGCCACAGGGCCGCGTGTGGTCTGTGCCATCGTGCTCCGCGCCGCGTAACGGCGGACGACGGGCAGCCCGCCCGGTCGCCGGCTCGGACTGCCGCGCGCCCACCGTCGACTAGCCGCTCACCACCGCGGCTGCCCCACCTCCGGGAAGCGCCGCAACGCCTCCGCGATGGCCGCTTTGATCCGCGCCAGCCCCGCCTCGGTGGTCGCCTCGGCCCGCAGCACCAGCACCGGCTGGGTGTTGCTGGCCCGCACGAGCCCCCACCCGTCGGGGAACAGCACCCGGGCGCCGTCGACGTCGATCACCTGGTGGTCACGCTTGAACTGCTCGACGAGCGCCGCCACCACGGCGAACTTCCGGTCGTCGGGACAGGCGACGCGCACCTCGGGGGTGACCGGGTACTGGGGCACGTCGGCAAGGAGCGCCGACAGGGGCCGGTCGGTGTGGGAGAGGATGCGCAGCAGGCGGCCGGCGGCGTAGACGGCGTCGTCGTAGCCGTAGTACTCGTCGGCGAAGAACATGTGGCCCGACATCTCGCCGGTGAAGACCGCGCCGATCTCGCGCATCTTGGCCTTGATGAGCGAGTGCCCAGTGCGGTAGAAGAACGGCTGCCCGCCCAGCCGCTGGACCTCCTCCACCAGGGCCTGCGAGCACTTCACCTCGACGATGACCTGCGCGCCGGGGTAGCGGGGCATGATCTCGCGCCAGTAGAGCACCATGAGGCGGTCGCCCCAGACGATCTGCCCCTGGTCGTCCACGACGCCGATGCGGTCGCCGTCGCCGTCGAGGCCGATGCCGACGTCCGCGCGCTCGCGGCGCACGGCGGCGATGAGGTCGGCCAGGTTGTGGGGCTCGACGGGGTCGGGATGGTGGTGGGGAAAGCGTGGGTCGGAGTCGCAGTAGAGCGGGACGAGCTCGACGCCCCAGTCGGCGAAGACCTGCGGGGCCACCAGGCTGGCCGTCCCGTTGCCGCAGTCGAGCACGACCTTCACCCGGCGCGGGCCCAGGCGGATGCGCTCGCGCAGCATCGCCCGGTAGGGCCCGGTCGCGTCGCGCGGCTCCACGGTGCCGGCGCCGTCGACGAACGGTCCCTGCACGGCCCGCCGCCGGATGGCCTGGATTTGATCGCCGTACAACGTGCCGAACCCGCCGGCCAGCTTGAAGCCGTTGAACTCGGGGGGATTGTGGCTGGCGGTGACCATGACCCCGCCGTCGACCTCCCAGTGCACGCGGGCGAAGTAGAACGTGGGCGTGATCACGGTGCCGAGGTCGAGCACCCGACAGCCGGAGGCGGCCAGGCCCTCGGCCACGGCGGCGGCCAGCGCGGGCGAGTGGGTGCGGTTGTCGCGGCCCAGCACGACCGCCTGTCCGGCCAGGCCGCGCTCGGCGGCGTAGGCGCGCGCGATGCGTCGGGCGACCTCGGGGGACAGCTCGGTGCCCACGACCCCTCGGATGTCGTACTCGCGAAAGATCTGGGCGGCGATGCTCATGGCCACGTCCTCAGCACGGTCCTCCCTCCGCGCCCGGCGGCCCGAATCGCCTCGGGCGACGGCACACCATCACGGCACTGCGGCGCGACGGGTGGCCTCCACCAGTCATCGCTGGCGGCACCCGCCGCTGCGGCGATACCAGCCGCGATACTGACTGACGGCGCGCCGGGTGGCC
Organism: uncultured bacterium; assembly: GCA_964526945.1. GTDB lineage: Bacteria > Sysuimicrobiota > Sysuimicrobiia > Sysuimicrobiales > Humicultoraceae > Fervidifonticultor. The sequence goes on along the minus strand of CAZGNA010000002.1, from coordinate 30,397 downwards.
TCCACCAGTCATGGCTGGGGCTCGAAGGTGCGCATGGGCAGCGGCGTCCGGGGCACGAACGGATCGCCCCGCGGCGGCAGGCCGAACAGTCCGACCTCGAGCACGACCTGCCGGCGCATCTGGCGGTAACCGACCACCACGTCCACGCAGTCGCAGACCCACCGGACAGTGTAGTCGATGTCCTCGAAGGCGGCCAGCCGCGTGTTGTACACGGCGGCCAGGCCCAGCTCCCACCGGGGCGCGACGACCACGCCGATCGACGCGCTGTACTTGGTCTCGGCCAGCGCGGCGTTCCAGGCGATGCCGGCGGCGACGCGGTAGCGGTCGGGCACCACGCGGGTCAGGCGCACGCTGAGGGTGTCGGCGGGGTCTACGACGTCGATCTGGAGCGGCGTGGCGCCGCGCACCACGTCGCGGCCGTAACCCAGGGTCGCGGTCGTGAACCGGTCGAGGCGGTAGGTCAGCGTCGCCCCGTACGAGGCGACGGTCCGCACCGCGCCGGTGCCGTAGGCGGAACCCCGGATGCCCGCAAAGGCGGCAACGGTCAGCCGCTCGCCCAGCGGGAAGACGTCGGTGGCCAGACGCAGCTGGCCGTCGAGGCGCGTCGTGGCGGTGCCGGTGGCAAGCTCCCGGTACCAGCCGCCGGCCACCGTGGCGGTCCACGACAGCGGCAGGCCCGCCAGGCGCGCGCTGGCGGTGGCCACCTGCGCCTCGGCCACATCGTACTGCAACGCATCGAAGCTCGGGCGGTCGTCGACGGTCTGGGTGCGGCCGACGCGAAACGACGCGGTGTAGCGGGGCCCGTCGTAGGTGAGCGTGGCCAGGCCCGCCAGGCCCGTAAGCGTGCCGACCCGCAGGTGGACGCGCCCGCGGGCGGCGCCGACCCGGAGCGGGAACCGGTAGTCGGCCCAGAGTCCCTCGACGGCGCTGGCGCCGAAGCCCGGGAACTGCGTGCGCACCTCCGGAGGCTGCAGCGAGATCTCGTACCGGGGCAGCGTCACCAGGCGCCGGGTGCCCAGGTAGAGGCTGGCGTCGTGCGCGACGACCTCGCGATCGGGGACGATCTCGATGCGGCGGGCGACCACGCGGAAGAGCGGCTGCGCAGGGTCGCAGGGGGTCACCGTCGCCTCGTGCGCCACCAGCAGGGCCGGCGTCGCCTCCAGCCGCTGCCCGCGCAGGTACACCCGCTGCTCGAAGTGCCCCTCGACGGGCTCGAGGACGCCCTGGTCGGTGCGGCTGTTGTACGTCAACGCCGCGCCCCGCAGCTGCCGGCCCTCGCCGTCGACCAGCAAAACGCGGCCGCGCGCGGTGACCACCCCGGTCCGCAGGTCCATGCGGGCGGCGTCGGCGGTCAGCCGGTAGCGGCGGAACGTGGTCCGAACGTTGCCCTGTGCGGTGACGACCTGCTGGACGGCGTCATAGGTGATGACGTCGGCCTCCACGGTGATCGGGATCGGTTGGGCGCTGGCGCGGCCGGCGACGACCAGGAGCAGCCCGAGCGCCAGCAACAGGCTCCACCGCACACCACACCTCTCCGAGCGGTCGCAGTCCCGTGGTCCCCAGGTGCGGGCTGTACGCGATCTTCTCGCGGTATTCGGGCGCCTGAGGGTCGTTCCTGCCACCGGCGCACTCTTGCGGGAGCGTTCGGCGCGCGGGTCGCTGGTACCGTCACGCGGGTGCGGGCATCGGCAGACGAAGTACGGGTATCCACACCCGGGTATGATATGGTAAGACCGATGCACGCGGTGACCCGCCCTCACGGGCCGGAGCTCGCGCAGCGGCTCCGCGATCTGGCCAGGCTGTACGTGGCTGCCCTCCAGGAGAGTGCGGGGCCGGCGTTGGTCTCGGCAGTCCTCTTCGGATCGGGGGACAGGGGAGAGGCAGGTCCGGTGTCCGACATCGACCTGCTACTCGTGGTCGAAGGGCTGCCGCCCTCCCAGCTGGTCCGCCACGACGTGCTCCAGGCGGCCGATGCGCGCCTCGAGCCCGAGCGGGTGCGCTTGCGCCGCGAGGGGATCGTGACCGACGTCCGCCCCATCCTCAAGACGCCAGAGGAGGCGCAGCGGATCACCCTGCTCTACCTCGACATGGTGGAGGACGGGGACCTGCTGTACGACCGTGACGGCTTCTTTGCCACGATCCTCGGGCGGCTGCGGGAGCGCCTGGCGGCGTTGGGGGCCCGCCGCGTACGCAGGGGCCGGGCATGGTATTGGGACCTCAAGCCCGACTTTCGGCCGGGGAGATCTTTGAGCTGTGACCAACCACGAGATGGCCGAGGCCCAATCGTCGCCTGGCCCGCGAGCGCGAACGGACTTCTACGGCGACGAGACCACTGCGAGGGCGCCCCAGGACCTCTACGCGGAACGCGACGCCGCCCTGGCGCTGGAGGATGCGGAGTTCGTGGCGCACTGGTGCGACCGGCTGATCGGACACTAAAGACGGAGACGCAGCGTGCGACCGTGGCACGGGCCGGGCGCCTTGCCCGCTTCCAGCGCACGGGCGCACAGCCCGCGGACGGGCGACCGGAGGGGCATGAGGCGAAGGAATACCAGGTGGAAGCATGAGGAATCTTGGCAAGACATGTTGCGTGAGGAAGACGAGGCGAGGAATATGAGCCGAGGAGCACGAGCGAGGAGGCGAGGAGTGTCAGACGAGGAGATGAGCCAAGGAGACGAGCCAAGGAGATGGGCCGGGAAGATGAGCCGGGGAGCATGAACCGGGCAGTATGAGCTGGGCAGTATGAGCCGGGCAGTATGAGCTGGGCAGTATGAGCCGAGGAGTATGAAAGAGAACACGTCAGAAAATGGGGCGCATCACGCGCTGGTGATCGTGGGCAACGGTCCCGGCGAGGTGGCCGGCTGGGCCGTGCCGATCGCCGCCGAGGCGCGGCGCTGGGCCCAGGCGGTTGGACGCGCGCTGGCCGTGCACCTGTGCCTGCCGCCGTGCCAGTTCGCCAGCGGGCAGGAGGCAGCGGCCGCCGCGGCCGCGGGCGTGTTCGACCGCGTGCTCGACCCGCGGGCCACGCTGCGCCTGGGCCTGGGGCTGCACGACTGGCGGCCTGCAGATCGGGTCGCGGTGCTGCACGTGGGCGGCGACTTCTGGTACTCGCGGCGCCTGGCGCGGCGGTGGCGCGCCCGGGCGTTCGCGTTCGTGGAGCGGGCGCACATCGCGCGCCAGCACCGGGCCTACGAGCGGATCTTCGTGCCCACCGAGGCCATTGCCGACCGTCTGCGCCGCCGGGGCGTGCCCGCGGCCAAGGTCACCATCACCGGCGACCCCCGCCGCGACGCCCTGGAGGCCGTGCGAGGCCGCCTGGCGGCGGTGCGGGCGTCTGGCCTGCGCGTGGCGTTCCTGGCGGGCAGCCGGGACACGGTCTTCTCGGCGTTCTTCCCGTTCTGGGTGGAGACCGCGGCCACGTTGCGCGCGCAGGTGCCGGACGTGGAGCCGGTGATCGTCGTCTCGCCCTTCGTCTCGCCCGCGGTCCGCGACGCGCTGGTCGCACGGTACCGCCCGGGGCTGGATGCCGCCGGCGTGCGCGTCGACGACGGGGGCTGGGCGGCCATCGCGGGCGCCGCCCTGGTGCTGACCTTGCCGGGGACGAACACGCTGGAGCTGGCGCTGCTCCGCATCCCCAGCATCGTCGTGCTCCCCACGACGTTCTCGGTGCAGATTCCCGCCGAGGGCGTCATCGAGTGGCTCAGCCGCATCCCGGGCGTGGGCCCGGCGTTGAAGCTCTTCCTGGCCCGGCAGTACCTGCGCCGCGCGCCCTACGTGGCGCTGCCCAACATGTGGGCGCGCCGACGCATCATGCCCGAGCTGGTCGGCGCGGTGACGCCAGCCGAGGTCGCCGCCGAGGCGGCCGGCCTGCTGCGCAATCCGGCGGCACGGCAGGCGCTGGCCGAGGCCCTGACGGTGATCCCGGCACAGGCGGGGGCGTCGCGTCGGATCGTGGAGACCCTGCGGCCGGTGTGGGGGACGGCGTGACGACCCGCAGGCGGAGGACACGGTGAGCGCACACCGCGGCGCGGGCACGGCAGGCGCCAGCGAGCTTGCGTACCTGGCCGGGTACGTGCGCACCTACCTGGGGCATCTGGTCACGGCGCTCGTGGCCATGGTGCTCGTGACCGCCGCGAACCTGGTCGCCCCGAGCTACGCCGGCGGCCTCATCGACCGGCTGATCGCCACGCGCGACTTCGCGGTGCTCAACCGCGCGGCGCTGGTGATGCTGGGCCTGTTCGGGGTCCGTAGCGTGGCGCTGTTCGTCCAGCTCTATGCCACGTACTACATGAGCCACCGCATCACCGCCGACCTGCGCCAGGACCTGTTCGCGCGCATCCAGCGGTGGTCGCTGGCGCGGTTCGCCGCGTGGCAGTCGGGCGACGCCATCGCCCGCAGCCTGCAGGACACGCAGCTGGTGCAGACGGAGCTGCTGGGCGGCGTGGTGGACGCGGCGAGCACGGCGCTCATGCTGGGGGGCATCGTGACGATGCTCCTGTGGATCGACTGGCAGCTGGCGGCGGTGATCGCCCTGATCATTCCCGCGGTGCTGCTGCTGGCCCGGGCGTTTGGCCGCGAGATCCAGGGCACGGCCACCCGGGCGCAGGAGCACGTGGCGGGCCTGGCCGGGCTGATCCGGGAGGCGTTCGTCGGCGCCCGCATCATCCGGGCCTTCGCCAGCGAGGACCGCGAGATCGGTCGCTTCCGCCAGGTGAACGAGCGGGCGTTCCGCGCCAACCTCAAGATCGCCCGGATGATCGCCATCCAGGTCCCGGTGACCAGCTTCCTCACCGCGTTTGGCGCGCTGATCGTGCTGTGGGTCGGCGGGCAGCGGGTCACAGCAGGCCACCTGACGGCCGGCGCGCTGGTGGCGTTCCTGGCCTACGTGGCGCTGGCCATCGAGCCGGCGCAGGCGCTGGTCCGCCACTACGCCGGCCTGCGCCAGGCCCTGGGCGCGTTCGCGCGCGTGCGGACGTTGCTGGAGGAACCGGAAGCGCCCGGCGACGCCCCCGGGGCGGTGGCGCTGCCGCCCATCGTCGGCCACGTGCGGTTCCACCGGGTCTCCTTCGCCTACGAGCCCGGGCAGTGGGTGTTGCGCGACGTGTCGCTGGAGGCGCGGCCCGGGGAACGCGTGGCGCTGGTGGGGACGAGCGGGGCCGGCAAGACCACGCTGGTCAACCTGCTGGCGCGCTTCTACGATCCCACCACGGGCACCGTGGAGATCGACGGCCACGATCTCCGCCGGGTGAAAGTGCGGTCGTTGCGCCGCCAGATCGGGCTGGTACCGCAGGAGACGGTGCTCTTCCGGGGGACCGTGCGCGACAACATCGCCTACGCCCGCCCCGACGCCACCCTGGACGAGGTGACCGCGGCGGCGCGGGCGGCCAACGCCCACGACTTCATCATGGCCCTGCCGCAGGGCTACGAGACGCCGCTGGGCGACGACGGGCTGCAGCTGTCGGGGGGCCAGCGCCAGCGCCTGGCCATCGCCCGGGCGCTGCTGAACGACCCGCGCCTGCTGATCCTCGACGAGGCCACGTCGGCGCTGGACAGCGAATCGGAGGCGCTGATCCAGGAGGCGATGGAGCGCATCGCCCGGGGCCGCACGACCTTCATCATCGCCCATCGCCTCTCGACGGTGCGCACCGCAGACCGGATCGTGGTGCTCGACCAGGGCACCGTGGTCGAAGAAGGCCGGCACGACGAGCTGATGGCGCGCGACGGCATCTACGCGCGACTGCTCCGCCTGCAGATGCTGGACCTCGCGGCTGTGGAGCGTGCGGTCGTGCCCCAGCCGTAGCCATGGCGCGCCCCGCCCTGCAGGTCACGCAGACCGCCCCGGATCCTGTCCCTGCGCCGGCTGCGCCACGGCTGTCGGTGGTCATCCCGGCCCGCAACGCCGGGGCCACGCTGCACCGCGCGGTGCGGGCGCTGCAGGCCCAGGAGGCTGCGCCGGGGACCTTCGAGGTCGTGGTCGTCGACGACGGCTCGACGGACGGCTCGTGCGATTCCCTCGAGGCGATGGCGGGGCCAGCGCCCGTGCGCGTCGTCCGCCAGCCACCCCGCGGTCGGGCTGCCGCGCGCAACTGCGGCGCCCGGGAGGCCCGGGGCCGCGTGCTGCTGTTCCTCGACGCCGACATCCTGGCGACGCCCGGGCTGGTGTCCGCGCACCTGGCGCACCACGCCGGGCGCCCGGGCCTGGGCGTGCAGGGACGGCTGGCCACCGACCCGGCGAGCCTGGTGACCTTCTTCATGCGCGCCACCCACCGCGTGGCGCTCGATACCACCCGGCGCCGCCGCGAGGGCCTCTCGCCCTACCACGTCGTCACCCGCAACTTCTCCGTCGACGCCGCGGCGTTCCATCGCGCCGGCGGCTTCGACGAGGCGTTTCGCGGCTACGGCTGGGAGGATATCGAGCTGGCCTACCGCCTGGTCCGCGACGGGGTCGTGCTGCGCTACGAGCCCACAGCGCTCGCCTACCATCATCACGTGCAGACGCTGGCCGAGCTGTGCGAGAAGATGCGCCAGGCCGGGGACGGGGCCGTGTACTTCTGGCGCAAGCACGGGCGGTCGTGGCGGGTGGGGCTGTTCCTGGAGATCCTGCCGGTGCTGCTCCCGGTCAAGTGGCTGGTCTACCGCAGCGGGCTGCTCACGGCCCCGCTGCTGCCGGTGCTGCGGCTGGCAGAACGCCTGGGCTTGCTGGCGGTCGCGGGCGAGGTCTACAACCACCTGCTGTGGCGCGCGTACTACGAGGGCGTGTTCGGCGCGTGGCGGCGACCGGCGCCTGCGGCGGGACCCGGGGAAGGACGGGACGCCTCGATGCGCCCGAGGCCGCGCCCCATGACGCCGCAGGACGTCCGATGAGGTGTTCGGCCACGTCGCCACGCGAGGCGGCTTTGGGCGAGACCGGCACGCCGTGGGAGGCCATCCCGTCCACGGGCACGCCGCTGCTGAGCGTCGTCATCCCGACCTACAACCACGCCCCGCTGCTGGCCGCAGCGCTGGACTGCCTCGCGGCGCAGACGCTGCCGCGCGCGGCGTTCGAGGTGGTGGTGGCCGACGACGGCTCGACCGACGCCACGCCCGCGGTGCTGGCTGCGGCCGCGGCGCGCCTGCCCCTGCGGGTGGTGCGTCTGGCGACCAACCGGGGCCGGGCCGCCGCCCGCAACGCCGCGCTCCGGGCCGCGCGGGCGCCGCTGGCGGTGTTCATCGACAGCGACGTGCTGGTCCGGCCCGACTTCCTGGCGCGTCACCTCGCCCTGCACCGGACCGCGCACCGGCCCGTGGTGGGCCGCGGGCCGGTGGTGTTCGTGCCGCGTCCCGAGGTGCCCGCGCGGCTTCCGGTGGTTCGCTCGTCGCCGGCGTTCCTCGACACGGCCAACGCGTCGGTGCCCCGGCAGGCGGTGTTCGACGCCGGGCTCTTCGACGAGGGCTTCCGCGCCTACGGGTGGGAGGACGTCGACCTGGGGCTGCGCCTGCGGGCGTTGGGGCTTCCCCGGGTGTTCGCCCCCGAGGCGGTGGCCTTCCACGTGCAGCCGCCGCCCCTGCCCGAGACCCTGGCAGCCGCGCTGGCGCGCGAAGAGGAGCGCGCGCGCACCGCCGTCTACCTGCTGCGCAAGCACCCGGGCTGGCGGACGCGGCTGCTGGTCCAGGACACGCCGGTGCAGCGGGCGGTGCACTTTGCGATGGCTGCGGGCGGGCTTTTGCCGGCCGACGACGCCCTGCGCCTGGCGCGCTGGCTGCGGGGGCGCGGGCTGGCGACGCTGGCGTTCCTGGTCGCGCGGGGCGCGCTCAACCGGCACTACCTGCGCGCGCTGGACCGGTATCGGCGCGCAGCGCCTGCTGGCGCCGGTGACGCCGCGTCCGACGACACCGTCGCTGGCTGACGTGCCTCGCCCGCCGGCGCGTCTCTCGGTCGTCGTGCCCTGCCGCAACGCCCGCGCGACGTTGCCCCACGTGCTGGCCGCGCTGGATGCCCAGGACGTTCCCCCTGACACGTTCGAGGTGGTAGTCGTCGACGACGGCTCGACCGACGACAGCGCGGCCATTGCGGCCGCGCATGCCGGGCCGGCCCGCGTGCGGCTGGTGACGCAGCCCCACCGCGGGCTCGCCGCCGCGCGCAACGCCGGCGCGGCAGCGGCACGCGGCGAGGTGCTCCTGTTCCTCGACGCCGACGTGCTCGCCGCCCCGAACCTCGTGCGCCGGCACCTGGCGCACCACACCGACAGCCGCGCGCTGCTGGCGGTGCAGGGTCGCACCGTTCCCGACGCCGCAACGCTGGCCACGCCGTTTGGCCGCACGAGCCACCGGGTGCCTGACCGCCGGGGAGAGCCGGCGGACGGGCTAATCCCGCCGACCCAGGGGCGCAGCCTGTCGCGCCACGGGCCGGGCAGGTGGCACCTCGGCCGGCGGGGCCGTCGCCTGTTGCAAGTCCGCGGGCTGTCGTCGGTACGGCGCCTGTCGTCGGTGCGGGGCCTGTCACCGCTGCGCGTCGTCGGCCGCCACCTGTCGGTCACCCGCGCCGGCCACCAAGCGGCCGGAGGTTTCGACGAGCGCTTCCGGGGGTATGGGTTCGAGGACGTGGACTACGCGCTGCGCTTCTGCCGCGCCGGCGGGCGCCTCGTCTTCGATCCGGAGCTGGTGGGCGTCCACTCCCACCCGTTGACCATCGAGGCGGCCGCCGCCCGCCAGCGCCAGAATGGCCGCGCAGCCGTCTACCTGTGGCGCAAGCACGGCGGCCCGGCGTGGCTGGCGTTCCACCTGGAGCTGCACCCGGCGCTGCTCCCGTTGAAGTGGCTGGTCTTTCGCACGCGCCCGGTGGCGGCCCTGGTCGAGCGCGTTCGGCCGTGGGCCGAGCGCCACCAGCGATGGCTGATCCTCAACGAGTGCTACAACCACCTGCTGTGGCGGGGGTACTACGAGGGTGTGTTCGCGGCGCTGCGCCAGGCGGCGTCTTCCGGTGATGACGTGGAGTGACCCAGGCCGCGATGCGGAGTAACCCGGCGGTGCGGGTGCTCTTCGTCAGCAACGGCTACGCCGAGGACCTGATCGCGGCGGAGATCATCCGGCACCTGCCTGGCGCCGAGATCACCGCCTACCCGCTGGTGGGGACCGGCGCGTACCCCCCGGAGGTGCCGCTGCTGGACCCGCGTCGCACGCTGCCCAGCGCCGGGTTCGCGTTTCGGGCCGGGTGGCGGGGGCTGGGCGCGGACCTGCGTGCCGGCGTGATCGGCCTGTGGGTCGCCCAGCGGGCCACGCTGGCCCGCTGGTACGGGCACGCCGACCTGGTGGTGGCCGTCGGCGACACCTACTGCCTGTGGATGGCCAGCACCGCCGCCCCGCGCGTGGCCTTTGTCTCCACGGCCGACTCGGTGCGCATTGCGCCCTTCGGCTTCCTGGCCAGGGTGGGGCTGCGGCGGGTCGCGGCGCGCGTCTTCGCCCGCGACCATGAGACCGCAGCAGCCCTGCGGCAGCTGGGTGTGCCCGCCGACTGCCTGGGCAACGTGATGATGGACCTGGTCCGGCCCCGCGGCGCGACGTTCCCGGTGCCACCGGACGCGCCGGTGGTGGCGTTGTTGCCGGGCAGCCGCCACGACGCGCCGGACAACGCCGCGGTGCTGGCGCAGGCCGCACGCGCCGTGGCGGCGGCGGTGCCGGAGGTCCGGTTTCTCCTGGTCTTCGCGCCGACGGTCGCCGAAGACGCGGTGCGCGCACGGCTGCCTGACGCGCCGGCGATCCACGTGACGACTGCCTTCGCCGACGCGGTGGCGCGGGCCGCGCTGGTGATGGGCTTCGCCGGCACCGCGCACGAGCAGGCCGCGGGCCTGGGGCGGCCCGTGGTGGCCTTCCCCAGCCGCGGGCCGCAGTTCTCGCCGGCGTTCCTGGCGGCCCAGGCGCGGTTGCTGGGCGACGCGCTGATCGCGACACGCACGTGGCGGGAGGCTGCCGCCGCCGCGGTGCGCCTGCTGCGCGCGCCGGCCGAACGCGCACGCCGCGGGGCTGCGGGCCGCGCCCTGATGGGACCGCCCGGCGCGGCGGCGCGCATCGCCGCGGCGCTGGCAGAGATGGCCCGCGAGGGTCCGGGCAGGAAGGCCTCGTGACGCGGGGCGTCTGCGCCGGCCCACCGCTCCCCCTGCGGGATCATCCGCACGTCCCTGCGCAGGCCCCGCCGGGCTGCCCTGCTGCCGGAACGCCTCGAGCCGCGGCAGCAGGCCGCGGCAGCAGGTCGCGCAGCAGGATGCCACTGCGGAAGGACAGCACCGTCGCGGGCAGGGTGCCGGCCCGCGCCGCGAGCTGGGGGCGCACGGCCACCAGCAGGTTCACCCTGCGCCCCGGCGGGCGCGGATGTGGCCCCCGAGATCACGCTGCGCGAGGGGTGGCGGCCGGTCCTCTTCGCCCTCGCCGACGCCGACGGGCTCCGGTCCCGCGTGTCCCTACCGACGCTGTTCGACTCGCGCCTGGAGGAGCGCCGGGTGCCGCCGCCCTCAGCCCCGGTCGACGAACCCGCGCGCGAACGCCACGAACCGGTAGACGTCGGCGAAGGTGCTGGCGATCCCCAGCGACACGCGCACGGCGCCGCTGCTCTTGCCATCGATGCACCGCCGGAAGTCCTCCATGGTCAACCGGTCGGTCGGCCGACTGAAGCAGGCGACGAGCTCGGTGCGGTCCAGGCCCAGGGCCACCTCGCCGCCCCCGGGGTTGCAGAAACAGCCCGTGCGCAGCGCGATCGCCGCCGCGGCGGCCTCCTGCTCGACCGCGCGGTGGTCGACGAACCGCCCGCGGGCGTCGTAGAAGTTCATGGTGACCGTGGCGCCCCGGCCGACCGTGGTCGTGGGGCCGTAGATCCGCACCACCGGCGCACCGGACCGATGCCGGAGCGCCTGCAGCTGGTCGAGCAGCCATCCGGTCAGGCAGCGCAGGCGCGTGTGCAGACGCTCGAGGCCGATGCGCTCGAGGTGCCGCAGCCCGATGGGCACCGCGGGAATCGCCAGGAAGTCCGGGGTGCCGTCCTCGAAGGCCGCCTCGCCCTCTGCCAGGTAGTGCCGGTCGCCCTGGACCGAGGCGACGGTGATCGTCCCGCCGGCGAACCAGGGACGGCGCAGGCGCGCCAGCGCCGCGCGCCGCGCCAGCAGGCACCCGACCCCCGTGGGGTACCCGAACATTTTGTAGAACGACAGCGCCACGAAGTCGGGCTTCCACCGGCCGAGGTCGAGCCGGTTGGTGGGCACGAACGCGGCGGCGTCCAGCAGCACGTCCCACCCGTAGTGGTGCGCCCGGTCGATCCACGCCAGCGCGTGCTGCACGCCCGAGAAGTTGGACTGCGCGGGATAGGCGAACAAGCCGGCGGTGCCCGGCCCCGCCCGCAGCTGCGCGTCGAGATGTGCCTCGTCGACGCCCATGTCGGGGAGCACCAGGGGCACGTAGGTCACCGTCGCGCCGCGGGCGCGCGCGAACTCGCGGATGCCGTTCACCGAGTTGTGGTTGTCGAAGGTCAGCAGGTAGCGGCCCGCGGGGCCGAAGGGATAGGCTTCGCCGACCAGTTTGAGGGCGCCCGTGGCGTTGGGCGTGAAGATCGCCACGTACTCCTCGGGCGAGGCGTTGAAGAAGCGCAACACCGCCCGCCGGGCCTCCTCCACCAGCGCGGTGGCCTCGGCCGAGGGGGGGTTCTGCGAATGGGGATTGCCCAGCACGCGCCGGCGCAGCAGCGCGTGGTGCTCGGTCACCTGCGAGGCGGCGTAGAGGCTCGCGCCGGTGTAGTCGAGGTAGACGTGCCCGACAGCGTCCAGCCGCGCGTACTCGCTGGCCCGCAGGTCGTCGAGCAGGTGCGTGTCGGCGTACTCCGGGTATGCGGCGAGGAACGCCTCGTAGGCTGCAGCCTCGTCTTCCGCGCGCGCAGCGGCCGCGGGGGTGGTGCTCACCTCGTGTCCTCCTCGGTGTCCTCTTCCCTGGGAACCGGCAGGTTCCTCTCTCGCCATGACGCCTCCCCTCCCCGAGGGGACGCCCGGGGAGGCACACCGCGCGGCGCCGCCCTCCAGGGTCGAGGCCGGCTAGCTCACTGGCGGTGCTGCACGGTCAGCCCCTCCCTCCGCGGAGGTGATCCAGAACACCTGGCTCCAGGCCCGGCGCACGCCGGCGCGGCACTCCAGCCGCACGAACCCCTCGTCGCCCTCGGGCAGGTACGTGCCGCCGCCTGAGCCCAGGCGGCGGCGGAGCCGCCCGGCGGCATCGAACACGAGCACCTCGTCGGCCTCTGCGCGGGCGACGATCGCGGGGCCCTCGACGCCGAACGTCGCGGTCACCCCGGTGGAGGCGTAGCACGCCCCACCCAGCAGCGCCCGGCGCAGGGCGGCCGGGGTCACCGCATCCACCTTGACCACCACCCAGGCGCGGTCGAACTGCGCGTCGACGTGGCAGTCGTCGCCCGCGCTGGCGGCCACGATGACGCCTGGCCCGTGCGCGCGCACGGCGTACAGCCAGCGCCGGAGGTCTTCCTCGGGGTGGGAGTGCGGGTTCCAGATCTCCACGAGGAAGGGCGTCGGCAATCGCGCCAGCACCTGCGCCGTCCAGGCACCGGTCCAGAAGTTGCCCGTCCACGAGGGATGGTGCAGACTGGGCACCCCGCCACAGGCCAGCGTGTGCCGGATGCGTTCCTCCGGCGGGCCGGCGCCGATCACGTCCTCGACGAGGAGCCGGCCCAGGTGCGGTCCCAGGGGTCGCATGCCCCACGTGACGGTCTCCTCCACGCCCGGCAGCGCCAGGAACGTGGTGTCGTTGAGGTCGTCGCAGCGCGTGATGCGGTCGTGATCGGTGAAGACGACGAAGGTGTAGCCCGCATCGCGGTAGCGCCGCGCCAGGTCCGCTGGCGAGCGACGGCCGTCGGAGCGGTGGGTGTGGCAGTGGAGCTGGGCACGACACCACTGCCCGGGACCCGCATAGGGGTCGGCGATCCGGATCACGCGGCCGCCCGGTCCCCCACCCACGCGCGGGGTGTCCCCGGGCGGTCTGCGGGCGGCCGGCTCAGGCTCCGGCGCAGGCGCCGGTCGGCTCCCACCTCGTAGCCGAGCTGGCGTAGCTCCCGCCGCACGCGCTCGATGCGGTCGGTCAGGCCGGGGTGCGTGCGGAACAACACCTCGAACTGGCTGGGGTCGCGGCCCTCGGCGGCCCGGAGCCGGCGCATGAACGCAAGGCCCGCCGATGCGTCGAATCCGGCGCGGTGGGTGTAGGCGACGGCCAGGCGGTCGGCCTCGAACTCGAACTCGCGCGAGAACCCCCGCTGCACGAAGAAGCGCACGATGGCGGCCACCTGGGCCGCGCTGGGGTCGCCGCCGAACAATAGCTGGGCCACCAGCGCCAGGAAGAAATGCCGCTCCAGCAGCTGGACGTGGTGACGCGCCGCTACGTGTCCGATCTCGTGGCCCAGCACGAAGGCCAGCTCGTCGTCGGACTCCACGAACCGCACCAGGCCCTCGGTGGCGTAGATGAAGCCGCCGGGGAGCGAGATGGCGTTCACCTCGCGGACCCGCAGTACCTTGAACGTGTAGGGCAGGCCGGGCCGCGCCGAGCGCGCGGCGATCCGTTCCCCGATGGCGGTGACGCGGGCGCGCAGCGCGGTATCGGGGCTTGGGGGATACTGCTGCTCGAGCTCGGCCGCTGCCTGGCGCCCGATCCGGACTTCCTGGGCTTCGCTGATCAGCGCGGCCTGCGCCGGCCGCACCGGCCAGGCCAGACAGACCAGCGCGACGACCACCGCTGCGACCCCGCAGCGCAGCCCGACGGTCCGGAGCCCTATCCCGGGGCGCCTGCGTGGCGTGCCGGCGCCTCGGCGGCGCACGCCCGTCGTTCCTTTACAGGGCCAGGTGCCCGTGCTACGATGCGCCCGAAACACCATCCCGTCCATGCGGATCACCGTCCGTCTCTTCGCCGCCTACCGCGAGGCCGTCGGCACGCCGGCGCTCGTGCTCGAGGTGCCCGACGGCGCCACCGCCGGCGACGTGTGGACGCTGTTGCGGCAGGCCCATCCCGGGCTCGACGGGCTGCCGACACCCGCCGCCGTCGCCGTCAACGACGTCGTGCAGCCGCCGGAGCACCCGCTGGCCGCCGGCGATCAGGTGGCGCTGCTGGCACCGGTGAGCGGTGGCGCCGACGAGCCGCCCGCCCGGTCTCCATCTGCCGACAGCGACGCGGCACTGGCGGCCGTGGTCCACGTCGACCTCGTCGCCACCCCGATCCGCCTCGACCCGCTCCTGGAGGTGGTGTCGCACCGCGATGCCGGCGCCGTGGTCCTCTTCCTGGGCACGGTCCGCGAGCACTCGCGTGGCCGGCAGGTCCAGCGGCTCGAGTACGAAGCGTACGAGACGCTGGCCCGCGCCGAGATGCAGCGGATCGCCGTCGAAGCCGCCAGGCGCTTTGGCGCCCGCGTGGCGATGGTGCACCGCGTCGGCACGCTGGCCGTCGGCGAGATCAGCGTCGCGATCGCGGCGGCTGCGCCCCACCGCCGTGAGGCGTTCGAGGCCGGTCGGTTCGCCATCGACACCCTCAAGCAGACGGTGCCCATCTGGAAGAAAGAGGTCTGGGCCACCGGCGCGCAGTGGATCGGCCAGGAGGACCAAGCGCCACCCCCTCCGGCTCCGGGCGCGCCTCACGACCCCTCGCTTTAGCTGGGCGCGCCCACCTCCCTACGACACGCCCGCACCGCCTCCCGCTGTGGCGGGATCGGGCGGCGCGTCCTCAGGCGCCCTCCTCCGCCACCACCAGCACGACCTTGCCGAACTGCTCGCGCCGCTCCAGCATCTCGTGGGCGGCGCGGGCCTCGCGCAGCGGCAGCACCGCGTGCACCACCGGCTCCAGGCGTCCCGCCTCGACGTGGGCCATGACGTCGAGGAGCTCGCGCTTGGCACCCACCCAGGTACCGAAGATGCTGAGCTGGCGGCCGAAGATGTACCGGATGTCGGTGGGCGCCTGGGCGCCCGTGGTGGCCCCGCAGGTCACCAGCCGGCCACCGCGGGCGAGGACACGGAGGCTGACGTCCCAGCTGGCGGCGCCCACGTGGTCGAACACCACGTCCACGCCGCGGCGGTCGGTCAGCCGCCGCACCGCGTCGTAGACGTTCTCGGTGGTGTGGTTGATGACCGCCTCGGCGCCCAGGGCGCGCGCCCGCTCCAGCTTCCAGTCGGCGCCGGCCGTGGCGATGACGCGCGCATGGTGCAGGCGGGCGATCTGGATCGCCGCGCTCCCCACGCCGCTGCCGGCACCCCAGATCAACACGGTCTCCCCGCTGCGCAGCCGCGCGTGGGTCACCAGCATGTTCCAGGCGGTGAGGAAGACCAGCGGGACGGCCGCCGCGCGGGCGAAGTCGAGGCGGGCGGGCTTGGGCAGGACGTTCACCCGTGGGGCCACCACGAACTCGGCGTAGCCGCCGGGGATGTGCTCGCCGAAGATCGAGAACTGCGGACACAGCGTGTCGTCGCCGGCGATGCACCACCGGCACTGCCCGCAGGAGACCCCGGGCGCGAGCACCACCGCATCGCCGACCGCGACGCCCTCGACGCCCTCGCCGACGGCGTCCACCACGCCGGCGATGTCGGCGCCGAGGATGTGGGGGAACTGCAGGCGCAGGCGCGGCAGCCCGCGCCGCACCCAGAGGTCGATGTGGTTCAGGGCCACGGCCCGCACCCGCACGCGCACCTCCAGGGGGCCCGGGCGCGGGTCGGGGGCGTCCTCGTAGACCAGGACCTCCGGCCCTCCGTGCTGATGCATGCGCACGGCGCGCATCGGCTCACGCTCCCCAGGCGTCGGCCATGGCGGCGGCGACGGCCGGGCGGACGGCCGCCGGCGCGATGCCCCGGGCCGCCAGCGCCTCCCGACAGACGTGATCGAGGCAGGCGCAGACCGCCTGCGCGATGTTCATCCACCGGCCGCCGGCGGTGCGCAACCCGGCTGCGCGGGCGTGACGCATCGTGGTGGTCTCCTGCGGCGCGTAGATCATGTCGTAGACGACCGCGCCGGGCGGCAGCAGCCGCATGCGCGCCTGCGAGCGTTCGTGGTTCGCCGCGATGTCGGCGGCCGCCTGCGCCAGGAACGCCGCCGCGAACGTGGTCGCGTCCCCTGCCGGCAGCACCGGGGGCGAGGCGGGCGCCAGGGCCGAGTAGGGCTCCAGGAGCGTCCACCCGCCGGCCCGGGGCACGATGCCGGCCTGGCCCCGCACCGACGCGTTGATCACCAGCTGCACCCCCGGGAGCACGTGGTCGAGGGCGGCGTCGTCGACGGCCTCGGCCGTGCCGCCGGCCGCGCGCACCGCTGCGGCCAGCGCGTCGGCCCGCGCCATGTCGCGGTTGGTGATCAGCAGCCGCCCGCCGCGCAGGTGCGGGGCGAGCGCAAATGCCGCCGCGCGCGCGGCGCCGCCCGCGCCGATCAGCAACACGGTGCACCCCTCCAGCCGGTCGACGAGCGGTGGCCCATCGCCGGGGTGCAGCAGGGCTTCCAGCAGGCCGGCAGCATCGGTGTTGGCGCCCAGCAACCGGCCGTCACGGGTGCGCGTGATGGTGTTCACGGCGCCGATGCGAGCAGCCTGGGGATCGAGCGCGTCCAGCAGGGGGATCACCGTTTCCTTGTAGGGCACCGTGACGTTGACGCCCAGGGCGCCGTCGGTGCGCCGCACGAGGTCGAGGACGGCCGCCAGCGCCTGCGCCGGCACGTCCAGCGGCAGGTAGACCGCGTCGATGCCCAGCAGCGCAAACGCCCGCATCCACATGCGCGGGCTGCGGGCGTACGTCGAGGGGTGGTCGCCGATCAGGCCCGCCAGGCCCGGGGCCCGGGGCGCGGGGAGCGGGTTGGTGACCAGCGCCTGCAGGGGCGCCAGCCAGGGCGGCGGCCCACCTCTCGTCGCGGTGTGTGGGGAACCCGAGGCCGTCACTGGGCGGTCGCCAGCATGATCTCGCGGATCTGTGCGGTCAGGCGCAGCGCCTCGGCCAGGGGGCGCTGCCACAGGTTGCGGCCGAAGATCAGGCCGGTGGCGCCGGCCTCCATGACCAGCCGCGCGCGGGCCAGCAGGTCGGCGTCGTCGAGGCGCTGGCCGCCCGAGAACAGCACGAACGCGGTCCCCGCAGTGCGCACCACCTTCTCCACCGCGGCCCGGGGATCCAGGCTCAGCTCGGCGTAGGCCTTGGGCAGGCCCTCGCGCCGGGGCTCCAGGACCGGCGGGTTCAGCTTGACCACGTCGGCGCCCAGCTCCACCGCCACCCGCGCCGCGTAGTCCACGGCGTAGAGGCTGTCGCGGCCGCCCTTGCGCTCGATCGCCTCGCCCCGCGGATAGGCCCACACCACCAGCGGCATCCCGTAGCGGTCGCACGCCTGCCGCACGCGGGTCAGCTGGGCGATGTCCTCGTCCTGGCGCGGCGAGCCCACGTACAGCGTGTAGCCCACCGCGTCGGCGCCCAGCCGCACCGCGTCCTCCACGCTGCCGGTCAGCCCCGACAGCGGCCGGTCCTCCGGCGGGATGTTGGTCTTCCCGTTGAGTTTCAGGATGAGCGGGATGCGGCCGGCGAACGGCGCCAGGGCGCGGGCCGCGATGCCGTAGTGGAAGACGATCGCCGAGTAGCCACCCTCCAGCGCGAGCCGGATCTGGAACTCGGGGCGCTCGCTGGGCGGGTTGGGCAGGAAGTCGCCCGGGCCGTGCTCCAGTCCCTGGTCCACGGGCAGCACCAGCATCGTGCCGCGGCCCGGCCCGTGGGCGTACAGGAGCCGGTACAGCCGCGCGCGCTTGCCCTGCGCCAGCGGCAGCTCGTCCAGCACGGGACGCCGCACGCGCTCGATCACCATCTCGGTCGCCTCCTCCTCACCGTCTCGTGCCGCCGGTCAGGGGGCGGGCTCCACCACGATGTGGGTGGGCCCTTCGGCCAGCAGGCGACGGTGCGTGTACCAGACGACGAGCCGCTCGGTCGTCAGCCGGCGGTGGGGGTCAGCCGCGCGCACCTGACCGGTGAAGACCGCCACCTGCGCCTGGTGATCGAGCAGGGCCGTCTGGCTCTCGACCGCGAGCTGACCCCAGACCGCGCGCACCGGACCCCTGACGCGCGCGCGGCGCACCCGGCGGTCCGCCTCGATCCGCGTGCCACTGACGCTGCCGTCGCGGGTGACCACCCGGGCGTCCCCCTCCAGGACCATCTCGCCCGCGGTGCGCCGATAGACGAAGCGCTGCCCGGTGGCGGTGACGTCGGGCCCGACGACCAGCGCGACACCGCCGTCCGCCGTCACCTCCTCGCGCGCCGGGACGATGGTGATCCCGGGCGCCTGGAGCCGCAGGTCCTGGGCGTCCAGGGTGGCGTCGCCGCGGGCCACGATCCGGGTGATCGTCTGGCGCGTGAAGGCCACCGTGATCTCCCGGGCGACCAGCGTGCCCTGGGGCGCCACCACCCGCGCCCCGCCGCTCAGCACCGCGAGGCCGGTGCGGCGGGCGAGCCGCGCCCGCGCGGCCACCGCGGTGGTGCGACCGTCGGTGAGGCGCACGCCCCCTGCAGCCTCCCCTTCCCCGGTGGCGGCGTCGAGGGTGATCTCGCCCGCCGCAAGCTGCACGGCGGGCGCCGGCGCTGCGTGCACACGAGGCGTCCCCGGCGGGGACGCGACGCCGGCGCAGGCCAGCAGGACCGCGACACCGGTCGCCACACCGCGCACCAGCCGCGCCCGCGGGCGTCCCTGCGCACGCTCCCACCATGCCCGCCACCACTGCACGATCAGGACGCGCACCTAGTCGCGGTCGATCTGCGCGCGCTGCAGGCGGCCGCTGTAGTCGATGTACACGCTCTTCCACTCGGTGAACACATCGAGCACCTGCAGGCCGCCCTCCCGGTGGCCGTTGCCGGTGGCCCGGGTGCCGCCGAAGGGCAGGTGCACCTCGGCGCCCGTCGTGCCGTGGTTGACGTAGACGATGCCGGTGCGGATCTCCTCCACCGCGCGCATCGCGGCGAAGACGTCGCGGGTGAAGATCGACGCCGACAGGCCGTAGCGCACGCCGTTGACGATCTCGATGGCCTCGTCCAGGCTGGCGGCGTCGATGACGCCCACCACCGGGCCGAAGATCTCCTCCTGGGCGACCCGCATGCCGGGGGCCACATCGTCCAGGATCGTCGGCGCGTAGAAGAACCCCCGCTCCAGGCCGGGCAGGTGTGGCCGCTCGCCCCCCAGCACGACGGTCGCCCCCTCGCGCCGCCCGATCTCCACGTAGGTCTCCACGCGCTCGCGCTGCCGGGCGCTCACCAGGGGCCCCATGTCGGTCTGGGGGTCCAGCCCATCGCCCAGGCGCAGGCGCCGGGCCCGATCCGCCAGGCGCTCGACGACCTCGCGGTGCGCCCGCGGCGTCACGACGATCCGGCTGCAGGCCGTGCACCGCTGGCCGGTGGTGCCGAACGCGCTCCAGGTCAGGGCGTCGGCCGCCAGCTCGAGATCGGCGTCGTCGAGGACGATCGCCGCGTTCTTGCCGCCCATCTCCAGCGAGACCCGCACGCCGCGCGCCTGGCAGCGGGCCGCCACCTGCAGCCCTACCTCGGTGGAGCCGGTGAAGGAGATCAGGGCGATGCCCGGGTGGTCCACCAGCGCCGCGCCGGTCTCGTCGCCCCCGGTGACCAGGTTGAGGACGCCTGGAGGCAGGCCGGCCTCTGTCAGCAGCGCGACGAAGGCTGCGGCCGTCAACGGGGTCTCGGGTGCCGGCTTGAACACCACCGTGTTGCCACAGACCAGCGCGGGGACGATCTTCCACGACGGGATCGCCACCGGGAAGTTCCACGGCGTGATCACGCCCACGACGCCCAGCGGCTGGCGGACGCAGTACGCGGCCTTGCGCGGCATCTCGCTGGGCGTGGTGTAGCCGTGCAGGCGCCGCCCCTCGCCGGCGATGAAGTAGGTCATGTCGATGGCTTCCTGCACGTCGCCGCGCGTCTCGGTCAGGATCTTGCCCATCTCGCGGGTGGCCAGCCGCGCGAGCTCCTCCTTGTGCCGCACCAGCAGCTCGGCCGCCCGGAAGAGGATCTCGGCCCGGCGCGGCGCCGGGGTCGCGCGCCACCGCGGCCAGGCGTCGGCGGCCGCCTCGACCGCGCGGTCCACGTCAGCAACGGTCGAGTCGGGCGCCACCCCCAGCACCTCGCCCGTGGCGGGATTCACGGAGGTCAGCATGCGCTCGCCGACCGGGTCGACCCACTGGCCGGCGATGTAGTTGCGCCCCTGCGGTACCGCCAGCACCTCCAGCATCGCCGTGCACCCCTCCTGCGGCTCGCCGGACGGCGCTACGCGCGGGTGGCCACGGGCAGCCGGTCGGCCAGCCGCCGGGCGGCCTCGCGCAGCGCCTGCGCGGCCGGACTATCGGGCCGGCTGCGCACCACCGGTGCGCCGATGTCGCCGCCCTCGCGCACCGCCACGTCCAGGGGGATCTCGCCGAGCAGCGGCACACCCAGCTGCTCGGCCAGACGCAGGCCCCCACCGCGGCCGAAGACGTCGATGGGCGCGGCCCCCGGCGCCGGGACGAAGCCCGCCATGTTCTCGATGACGCCCACCACGTCCATGTTGACCTTCTCGGCCATCTTCGCGGCCCGCATCGCCACGCTGGCCGCGGCCGGCTGCGGGGTCGTGACGATCAGCATCGCGGCCTGGGGCAGGGTCTGGGCGATCGACAGCGACACGTCGCCCGTGCCCGGCGGCAGGTCGATGAACAGGTACTCCAGGTCGTCGCCCCAGTGCACTTCCTGGATGAACGTGACCAGCGCCTTGTGCAGCATCGGCCCGCGCCAGATCACCGCTTCGTCCTCGCCGGGCAGCAGGAAGCCGATGGACATGACGCGGATGCCGTCCCGCTCCAGCGGGATCAGCATCTGGTCGATGGCGGTGGGCCTGCCCGCGACCCCCAGCATGCGCGGGATGGAGAAGCCGTAGACGTCGGCATCGATGATGCCCACGACGCGGCCGGCGTCGGCCAGCGCCACGGCCAGGTTCACGGTGATCGTCGACTTGCCGACCCCGCCCTTGCCGCTGGCCACGGCCACGACGCGGGTGGGGGCTTCCGGCGTCAGGAACGACGACCGGCGCTGCCCGGCGCCTGCCCCCCCGTGCAGCCGGGCGATCAGGGCCTGCCGCTGCTCCTGCGTCATGACCCCCAGGTGCACCTCGACGTCCCGCACTCCCGGCAGGCCGCGCACGCGATCGCGGATGGCGTCGACGATCGTCTCCCGGAGCGGACAGCCGCTGATGGTCAGCAGGGCCTCGACCCGCACCACGCCGTCGCGGACGGCCACCTCCCGCACCATGTCGAGCTCGACGATGCTCTTGTGCAGCTCGGGGTCCTGCACGTCGCGCAGGGCCTCGAGCACCTGCTCCCGGGTGGGACCGGACTGGCGACCGAACATGCGCTGCCTCCTGGCGCGGGCCGGTGACGAACCATCGCACCACGCTGTCGGTTTCAGTCTAGCATCGGGGCGCTGCGCCGGCTACACGGGCGCCAGACGGCGCGGCGGCAGCCAGTGCCCTGCGGTCCGACCCGGCGCTCGCGCACAGGAGCCGGCCCGCCGTGGGCGAATAGCGTCCCGCACAAGGGGGGGTGCGACGATGCGCAGACACACGAGGAGGATGGCGCTGGGAGTGTGGGTGGCCGGTATGCTGGCCACCGCGCTGGTTGCGGTGAGCGCCGTGTCGGCGGCGGATGCCGCCCGCAGGGCGCGGGGCGGGGCCGTGCTGGGCGAGTTGCTGGCGGCCCTGAGCGACGGCCGCATCGACGTCGTGGAGTTGGGCGGGACGTTGAAGGAGAGTACGCCGGTCATCCAGCTGCCGCCGCCGTTTGCCAATACGCCGGGGTTCAAGAAGCACGTGATCTCGGCCTTCGACGAGAAGGGACCGGCCTGGACCTGGTACTGGTACGAGGTCGGCGAGCACGTCGGCACGCACTTCGACGCGCCGTGTCACTGGGTCACCGGCAAGGACAAGCCCTGCCTTCACCGACTCGACCCCCGCACCCTGGTCGGTCCCATCGCCGTCGTCGACATCACGCGGGAAGCTGCGGCCAACCCCGACTTCGTCGTCACCAGGGAGACGCTGCTGACCTGGGAGCGCCGCTGGGGACGCATCCCCAAGGGCGCATGGGTCCTGCTGCGCACTGGCTGGTCCAAGAAGTACGCGGACCCCAAAGCCTACTTCAACGTCGGACCGGACGGACCGCACACGCCGGGGATGGGAGCCTCCGGCGCGCGCTTCCTGGTCACGGAACGGGACATCGTGGGCGTCGGCGTGGAGACCATCGGCACCGATGCCGGGCAGGCGTTCAAGGAGAACCCGCCGTTTCCCAACCACGCCATCATGCACGGAGCCGGCAAGTACGGCCTGACGTCGCTGTTCAACCTCGACCGGTTGCCCGCCACGGGAGCCGTGCTCGTGGTCTTGCCGATGAAGGTCGAGGGGGGCACCGGCAGCCCGGTGCGTCCGCTCGCCCTGGTGCCGCGGCGCTAGGCGTCGGCTCGGTCAGCTCGCCGGTGGGGCGGCCGGGAGGCCGGCGATCGGCCTCCCGGCCCTGGTCGTCTCCTCGATGAACTCCACCAGCACCCGGTTGAACCGTTCTGCCTCCTCCAGCTGCGGGTTGTGCCCGCTGTCGTGGAAGGGCACCAGGCGCGCGCCGGGGATGCGGCGGGCCAGCGCCAGTGCACCGCCGTAGCGTTGCTTGCGATCGTGCACGCCATGCAGCACCAGCGTGGGCACCCTCACTGCCGGCAACATTGCGTCGAGGTTCACGGTCTCCAGGTCGCGCGCCAGCAGCTTCATGGCGTAGGCCGGCCACTGGAGCATGACAGCCAGCAGCGCATGGCGCGTGGCCTCCCCCGGATCCCGGTGGAAGAAGGTCTCCAGCAGCCTGGCCGACGCCTCCACCTTGTTGACCGCCATCCCCTGCACGTAGTCGGCCCACAGCGTGGGTGCAAACCCGACCTCCTCCGCGTCGCCCACCAGGCGGGTACCCGTGCTGACCAGCACCAGGCGGGCCAGCCGGGGCGCCTGCACCGCGAACTGCACGCCCACGTACCCGCCGATACCGTGACAGACCAGCGTGCAGCCCTGCAGCTCGAGGGCCTCCACCAGGGCCGCGAGGTCGTCCACGAACCGCGCGATGGTGTGGCCCGCCGCCGGCTTGTCGCTCTGTCCATGGCCCCGGAGGTCGTACGCCACCGTGCGGTAGCGGTCGGCCAGCGCGTAGACCTGCTGTTCCCACATCTCGTGGCTCATGGCCCCGCCGTGTACGAACACCACGGGGTGGCCCGCTCCGAACGCCTCGTAGTAGAGGCGGACCCCGGGCTCGACCTCGAGGAACGGCATGGCGCTCAGACCTTGACCGGCACGAACTCCGCGGTGTAGTGATCCGACAGCGGCCAGCGCACCGTCAGCACGCCGAGCTCCAGCAGCGTCTCCTGCATGAACTTCAGCGCCTCGAGGTCGAAACGGCCGTCGATCGACCACAGCGGGCGCGTGTTCTCGTAGGCGCGCCGGGTAGCCGGCTCCGGCCACCCGATGCCCTTGGCCGCAATCCGGATCGTCTCGTCGGGGTTGTCGCGACAGAACCGCTGGGCCCTGAAGTACCCTTGCAGGAGCTTGCGCAGGTCGTCCTTCCGCTTGCGGATCACGTCGCTGGTGGTGTAGGCGAGCTCGCTGATCCACTTCGGCGTGACCTCGTCAAGGCGCAGGAGGATCTTCCCCACCCCCAGGTGCTCGGCCAGGGCCCCGGCGTCGCCGAAGATGAACGCCTGGATCTCCCCGCGCCGCAACGCCGCCATCTGCGCATCCAGGCCGCCGAGGCCCACGATGCGCACGTCGCGCACCGGATCCCACCCCTGCTGCTTGGCCAGCATCCGGGCGAACACCCAGGTGGTCGCCCCCACCGCCGTCACACCGATGGCCTTCCCCTTGAGGTCCGCCACGCGGGCGATCCCCGGCGCGGCGATGAGGGTGAAGTGGTTCTTCTCGGTGATCACGGCCACGGCCCGGATCGGTGCCCCCTGCGCCCGGAACACCAGCGCATCGGTGGCGCCCGTGAGCCCGAGGTCGACGGTCCCCGCCAGCACGCCGCGCAGGAGCGGCGGGCCGCCGGTGAAGGTGATCACCTCGGGCGCGATGCCCGCCTCACGGAAGAACCCCTTCTCCACCCCCACGAGGACAGGAGCCATGATCGCGAGATCGCCCAACACCACCGGGCCGAGCTTGAAGGGGACGGCCTGCTGGCTCCAGGCGACGCCGATGCGCAGCCACGGTGCGGCCGCGGCCGCCGCCAGCGCGGTCCCCACCCGCCCGAGGAACCCTCGTCGTGTCCACATGCTCATCGCTCCACCCCCTCGATGCGATTGGCGTCACCGCCACGCCCCCAGACGGCGGTTCCAGTGTTCGAGCCACAACACCGCCGCCACGGAGAACACGGAGATGATGGCCGTGGCGGCAAACAGCTGCGGCGCGTTGAACGCCAGGGCCAGCTGCTGCATGAGAAAGCCCATGCCGCGGATCCCCGCGAACATCTCCGTCAACAGCACGCCCACGAAGGCGAAGACGGCGCCCACGCGCAGGCTGGCCAGGATCGCCGGGAGCGCCGCCGGGACGATCACCTTGCCGTAGAGTTGCCACCGCGTGGCGCCCATGGACCGGGCCACGGTGAGCAGGATCGCCTCCACGTCGCGGACGGCGCCCACCACCTGCACCATGATGGGGAAGAACGCGAAGAGCGCGCCGCCGATCACAGCCGCCTGCGGGCGGACGCCCAGGATGAGGACGATCCATGGCACGAGCAGGATCTTGGGGAGGCTGTAGAGCGCCATGACGTAGGGCATGACGACCTCGCGCGGCGTGCGCGTCGACCCCACCACCAGGCCCAGGCCCACACCGCACACCACGGCCAGCAGGTAGCCACCCAGGGTCTTCAGCAGGGTCTCGCCCAGCCGGGGCAGCGCCAGCGCGGCGACGGGCCCCAGCGCCGCCGCCACGGCGCTCGGCGGCGGGACGAACAGCGGGTCCAGCACGCCGCGGCGGCTGGCCGCTTCCCAGACGAGACCGATGGCGGCCAGCGTGGCGCCCTGCAGCACGCGCACCGTCACCCGCTCCATTGTTTCGCCCGGGCTTCGATGCGCCCCGCCGCCACGTCGATGACCACGACCACCGCCGCCATGAGGACTGCGAGGGCCACGTACTCTGGCGTCCGCAGCAGGTTGTAGACGTGGTTGATCAGAAAGCCGATGCCGGCGCGGGATCCCAGCAGTTCTCCCGCGAGCACCCCCACGGTGCACAACGCCAGCCCCGACCGGAGGCCGCTGGCCAGCGTGCCCGCCATGGCCGGCAGCATGACCTTCCAGTAGATCACCCACGGGCTGGCGCCCATCGACCGGGCCACCGTGACCAGGTGGCGGTCGGTCTGCTGCATGCCGGCCAGCACAGCCAGCACCACGGGGAAGAACCCCAGCAGGAAGCCGAACGCCACCTTGGAGGCGGGCCCCAGCCCGAACAGCAACATCAGCGACGGATACCAGACCACGCTGGGCACCGCATACAGCCCTGCGAGGATCGGCTCGTACGCCCGCGCCAGCAGCGGCCAGAAGCCCATCAGGAAGCCCAGCGTCAGGCCCACGGCCACCGCCAGCGCGTAGGCGGCGGCGATGGTGCGCAGGGTGATGCCCAGGTGCTCGAGCAACGGTGGCAGGTCGGGCTGCGAGAGCAGCCGTACCACGGCACCGGGCAGGGCAGACGGCGCCACGTACAGCACCGGGTTCAGGGGCCGGGCGATCAGTTCCCAGGTCCCCAGGGCCGCTGCCAGGAACGCCGCCCGCCACAGCAGGAGCCTCATCCCTGCCCCTCGGTCATGGCCCGCATGGACTCCTCCCGGATCTGGTGCCACAGCCGGGCGCGGAGCGCCACGGCGTCGGGCGCGCTCAGGTCGCGGGGGAACGGCAGGGCGACCGGCACCACATCCTTGATGCGGCCCGGGCGGGCCGTCATGACCACGATGCGGTCCGACAGCGTGATCGCCTCCTGGATGCTGTGGGTGACGAAGACGATGGTCTTCCGGGCCCGGGCGCGAATCTCGCCGAGCCACTCCCCCATCAACAGGCGCGTCTGCTCGTCCAGCGCTCCGAACGGCTCGTCCATGAGCAGGATCGGGCTCCCCAGCGCCAGCGCGCGCGCAATGGCCACCCGCTGCCGCATACCCCCGGATAGCTCGCGGGGATACTTGTGCTCGAACCCCTTGAGCCCCACCGCTTCCAGCAGCCGGCGCGCCTCCGCCTCCCGCGCGTGGCGCGGCACCCCCCGCACCTCGGGGCCGAAGCAGACGTTGTGGAGTGCCGTGCGCCAGGGAAAGAGCCCCGGGTCCTGGAACACCATGGCCACCGCCCGGGGGTCGGGTCCGTTGGTGGCGACCCCGTCGATGAGAATCGTGCCGGCATCGGGCCGGACCAGCCCGCCCAGCATGCCCAGCACGGTGGACTTCCCGCATCCGCTCGGCCCCAGGATCGTCAGGAACTCCTGCTCGTAGACCTCGAACGACACCGCCTCGACCGCGCGCACCGGACCCGAGGGCGTCTGGTAGGTCTTGGCCACGTCGCGGACGACGATGTGGGGGCGCCGCATGCTTGGGGCTCTCGATTCCGCGTGGCCCCGGGAGACTCCTCCGACGCCTGCGCCGGCGCGCGGCACTCCCGTCCCCGTCGGCGCACGCGGGTGGAAGGAAAGCTGCGGGCCGTGACGTAAGCCGAGAGGAGCCAGGAGCGCTCAGCCGGGCGCGCCAACGGTGGTGGGGGGACGGACCATGCCGGTGCAGACCACGCGTGAGATCTCCCTGGACGACCGGTATCTGCTCGAGGAAGGCAGGGTCTACCTGCGGGGCATCCAGGCGCTCGTGCGCCTCCCCCTCGACCAGCACCGGCGCGATCGCGCCGCCGGCCTGCGCATCGGGACCTTCATCAGCGGCTACCCGGGCGCCCCTCTGGCCGGCTACGACCTCGCCCTGCAGCGCATCCGCCACCTGCTGGCAGAGCACGACATCGTGCACGTACCGGCCGCCAACGAGGACCTCGCCGCCACGGCGATCATGGGCACCCAGATGCTCGACCGCTACCCCTCGTCCCGATACGACGGCGTCGTCGCGCTCTGGTACGGGAAGGGCCCTGGCCTGGACCGCAGCGGCGACGCCATCAAGCACGGGAACTTCGCCGGCACCAGCCAGCACGGCGCTGTGGTCCTCCTGGTGGGCGAGGACCACGAGGCCAAGAGCTCGTCGTTCCCATTCCAGGACGACTACGCGCTGGTCAGTGCCGGCATTCCCATCCTCTACCCGGCCTCGGTCCGGGAGTTCCTGGAGCTGGGGCTGCACGCCATTGCCATGTCCCGCTACAGCGGCTGCTGGGTGGCGCTCAAGCTCGTGGGAGCCCTGTGCGACGGGGGCGAGACGGTGGAGCTCGCCCCCGGACGGCCGGCGATCGTGACCCCGACGCTGGAGATCGACGGACGCCCCTACCAGAAGGTGGCGGACTTCTCGTTCTTTGGCACACGCAACATCGAGATCGAGCGCCACCTCTACTACGAGCGGCACCTGGCCGTCCGTGCCTACGCGCGTGCCAACCGACTGGACGTGGTCGAGGTCACGGGCCCTGAGGACCGCGTGGGGATCATCACGGCCGGTAAGAGCCACGCCGACACCTGGCAGGCACTCCTGGACATGGGCCTGGACGAAGAGGAGCTGCGGCGGTGGGGCATCCGCCTCCTCCGGGTGGGCCTGATCTACCCGGTCGACGGTGAGCGCATCCGGGCGTTCGCCGCCGGCCTGCGCGAGATCATCGTCATCGAGGAGAAACGCGGATTCCTCGAGGCGCAGGTGAAGGAGGCGCTCGCCGGGCTCCCCGGTCCGGTGACCATCGTCGGCAAGTTCGACGAGACCGGGGCGCCCCTGTTCCCCATCCATGGCGGGATGGACAGCGACCTCATCGCCGAACGCCTGGGCCCGCGGCTGCTCCGGTACGCGCCCGCCCATGCTGGGATTCGCCGTCGGCTGGACGCCCTTGCTGCGATCCGCACGCGTCGGTACGCCGCGCATCCGGCGCGCACGCCCAACTACTGCTCGGGCTGTCCCCACAACGTCACGACGCAGCTGCTGGACGGGCAGGTCGCGTGGGGGAGCCCCGGGTGTCATGCGTTCGCGTCGGTCATCGAGCAACCGCACCGGCGCATAGAGGCCATGACGCAGTACGGCGGCGAGGGCGCGCCCTGGATCGGCCTGCAGCCCTTCACCGACCGGCCCCACATGGTCCAGAACATGGGCGACGGTTCCCTGTTCCACTCTGGCTACCTCGCCATCCGGTTTGCGGCGGCGGTGGGGGCCAACATCACCTATAAGATCCTCTACAACGGCGCCGTGGCCAACACGGGCGCCCAGGCGCCCGTGGGCCAGCGGTCGATTCCCGCGCTCACCCAGCTCCTGGCCCGGGAAGGCGTCCGCGCCATCGCCCTGGTCACCAAGCGCCCGCGCGCCTACCGCCGGGCCGGCCTCTCACCGATCACCCGGGTCTACCCGGTGGATGCCTTCGACCAGGCGCTGCGGACACTCTCGGAGACCAAGGGCACCACGGTCCTGATCTACGACGAGATGTGCGCCAACGAGCGGCGCCGCCAGCAGAAGCGCGGCCTTCTGCCCGCTCCGCACCGGTTCGTCGTGATCAACGAGGCCGTCTGCGAGAACTGCGGGCACTGCGGGGCCCTGACCAACTGCATGTCGCTCCAGAAGGTCGACACCGAGTTCGGGCCCAAGACGCAGGTCCACCAGTCGTCGTGCAACCAGGACTACCGCTGCCTGGGAGGCGACTGCCCGTCGTTCGTGACGGTGGAGACGCGGCCGGGCGAGGGCCTGCGCAGGCCCACGCCACCGGTGCTGGAGGCCGAGGCGATCGCCGAGCCCGTGCACAAGGTGGGCCTGGAGCGCCCCTACCACATCTACATTCCCGGCGTGGGGGGCACCGGGGTGATCACCGTCAACAACGTCCTCTCGTTCGCGGGGTTGATGGACGGCCTGCACGTCATCGGGTACGACCAGACCGGCGCCGCGCAGAAGTGGGGCCCGGTGCTGTCCAGTCTGGTGCTCGCGCGCCCGGGGCAGCGCGTCGCCGCCAGCAAGGTCGGGGCCGGCAAGGCGGACCTCTACCTCGGTCTGGACCTGATGGGCGCTGCCACGCCCAGCAACCTGGACCGCTGCGATCCCGCGCGGACCGTGGCAGTCCTGAACACGACGCTCCTGCCCAGCGGCGAGATGGTCCGCAACGTCTGGCTTGCGGTCGACGCCGAGGCCATGGTGCAGTCCATCGCGCAGGTGACGCGCGCCGCGGACAACGTGTTGGTCGAAGGCCGCCGCTACGCGGAGGCGCTCTTCGGAGACTACATGATGACGAACTTCTTCGTCGTCGGGGTGGCCTACCAGGCCGGCCTCGTGCCGCTCTCCGCCCGGAGCATCGAGGCGGCGATTCGCCTGAACGGCGTGCAGGTCGAGCAGAACCTGCAGGCGTTCCGCTACGGCCGGCTGTTCGTGGCGGAGCCTGCACGCGTGCGGCGCCTGGTCGAGCCACCGGCGCGGACCTACGAGGAGGAGCGGGCTGCGGCGCTGGCGCGCCTGGGCGGCCGGAACGGCCGCACGACGCCCGCCGCTGCCGCCTACACCGCGCTGCTGGACCGCTGCGCGCACCTCGATCCCGAGTCGCGCCGGATGCTCGCGATCCGCATCGCCGAGTTGATCGACTACCAGCACCCGCGGTACGCCGAGCAATACGTCGACGTCGTCCTGCGCGTGGCCGCCCGCGAGCAGGCCGTGCGGCCGGGCGGGACCGCCCTCACCCGAGCCGTCATCTTCCACCTCTTCAAGCTGATGGCCTACAAGGACGAGTACGAGGTGGCCCGGCTGTACCTGGCGCCGGCGTTCCGCGCGCAGATCGCCCGCCTCGTCGCCCACCCCCGGCGACTCGTGTTCCACTTCCACCCGCCGCTGCTGCGCGCCCTCGGGCTCCGGCGCAAGCTCGCGCTGGGACCCTGGGTGCTGCCCGTCCTGCGGCTGTTGCGGGCGATGCGACGGCTGCGGGGCACGCCGTTAGATCCCTTCGGGTACGCCCGGGTGCGCCGCGAGGAGCGCCGGTTGATCGCGTGGTACCGCGAGCTGCTGGAGCAGGCGCTCGCCCAGTTGAGCCCGGAGACGTACCCGGTGGCGGTGGAGATCGCCCAGCTGCCCGACCGCATCCGCGGCTACGAGGCCATCAAGCTGGACAACGTGGCCGCGGCAACGCGCCAGGCGGCGCAGCTGCTGGAACGCCTGGCGCGCCGGCGCATGCCGGCTTAGCCCGCTGGGGCCTCCGTCCCGGATGGCGTGGGGGGTGGC
>CAZGNA010000001.1:0-62805 GCA_964526945.1 uncultured bacterium | reverse complement strand
ACGCATCGCCCACACGCCCGGGGGACGCCGGCACCGCGCATCCCACCGCGCCCGCCGCTGCCCTGCCCGCCGCGGCCGACACGCCACCTGCCGCGCCGGCCGCGGCGTCGGTCGTGCTGCGCATTGCAGGCCTCTCCAAGCGCTTCGGGGGCGTGCAGGCGGTGCGGGACGTGTCGCTCGAGATCTTCCGCGGCGAGATCTGCGGCCTCATCGGTCCCAACGGCGCCGGGAAGTCCACCCTGTTCGACTGCGTGACGGGATTCACCCGCCCCGACGCCGGCGCGGTGTACCTGGCCGAGGTCCCGCTCACCGCCTGCGAGCCTCACCGCGTGGCCTGGGCAGGGGTCGCCCGCACGTTCCAGGCGATCCGCATCTTCCCCGAGCTGACCACATGGGAGAACATGCTGTGCGCCCAGGAGCACCGGGCGGAGAGCCTGTGGACCGCCTCGACCCGCCCCGCCCCGCCCCAGGTCCAGCAGCGCGCCCGCGGGCTGCTGGAGCAGTTCGGGTTGTGGCCGCTGCGCGACCTGCCGGCCGGCGCGCTCTCCTACGGGCAGCAGAAGTTGCTGTCCCTGGCCATGGTGGTGCTGCGCGCGCCCCGCCTGGTGTTGCTCGACGAACCGGCCGCGGGTGTGAATCCCGTGCTGGTGGACGCCATCGCCCGGCACATCCGCCGTCTCAACGCTGCCGGCATCACGTTCCTGGTCATCGAGCACAACATGGACCTGATCATGAGCCTGGCGCACCGTGTGGTGTTCATGGCGGGCGGCGAGATCGTCGCGGTGGGTCCGCCCGAGGCCATTCAGGCCAACGCCACGGTCCGGGAGCTGTACTACGGCCGATGAGCTCCCAGCGCCCCCCGGACCTCCCTGCCGGCCCGCCCACCGGGGCGGCGACGGCGCCCCCGGCCGTCACGGCACCGGGCCGCAGCACCGCGCCGCCGCTGCTCGAGGTCGTCGACGTGCACGCCGGCTACGATCGACGCGAGGTGCTCCGCGGGGTCACCCTGGTGGTGCGCCCCGCGGAGATCGTGGCGATGATCGGCCCCAACGGCGCGGGGAAGTCCACCCTGCTCAAGACGGTCTTCGGCTACCTGACGCCCTCGGCGGGCGACGTGCGCTTCGAAGGCGCGTCGATCGTCGGCCGCACCCCGCCGGAGATCCTCCGCTGCGGCGTCTGCTACGTGATGCAGGGCTACAGCATCCTGCCCAACCTCACCGTGGAGGAGAACCTGGAGCTGGGCGCCTACATCCGCACCGACCGCCGCGTCCGCGACGACGTCGCCCGCCTGTACGACCTCTTCCCCATCCTGCGCGCGCGGCGGCGGCAGCCCGCCCGGGTGCTGTCGGGCGGCGAGCGCCGCATGCTGGAGCTGGCGCGGGTGCTGCTGCTCGAGCCCCGGCTGGTACTGCTCGACGAGCCCACCATCGGGCTCGCGCCCAAGGTCATCGACGAAGTCTACGGCATCGTGCACGACCTGCGCGCCAGGGGCATCGCGCTCCTCATCGTCGAGCAGAACGCGCGCACGGCCCTGCGCCACGCGGATCGGGCCTACGTGCTGGAACAGGGTCGCATCCGGTTCGAGGGGAGCGGCGAGGAGATCCTGCACCACCCCGAGGTCCAGCGGGCCTACCTGGGCTCCCGGGCCTGAGTGCGCCGGCTACGCGGGCAACCCGGCCACCGCCGCGCGGACCGCGTCCAGGTGCGCCACCGGCGTGGTCACCGGCACCACGCACCCGGGCGCCAGCAGGTGCCGCACTCCACCGGTGCGCCGGACGGTAGCGACCACGTCGTCGCGGATGCGCGCTGCAGGGCCGTCGTGGACGACCCCGCGCTCGTCGAGCCCGCCGGCCACCGCACCCCGCGGCCAGCGGGCGCGGCCCTCCACGAGATCCGGAGACGTGCGCCGGTCGTGCCAGTTGACGATCGGCAGCGGGTAGTCCGCAAACAGGTGGAACAGCGGCCGCGCACCGTGCAGGTGGAGCACCGACAGGTGCTGCCGGCCAGCCAGCGGCGCCAGAGCCACCAGGTCGTAGGGCACGCCGAACGTGGCGTACTCCTGCTCGGTGAGCACCCCGTCGCCTGCCAGCTGCGTCGCGAAGAAGATCCCATCGGCGCCCGCAGCCAGACACGCCGCAACGAACGCCTGCTCGGTCCTGGCGACCGCGGCCAGCACCCGATGGGCGCGCGCCGGATCGCTGCGGAGCAGGGCCAGCCAGCGGTCCCGGCCCGCCGCCTTGGCGACGGTGGTGGCCGGGCTGAAGACCGTCTGCAGCACCGGCACGTCCTCGTCGCCACGCAGCGCCCGCCGCACCAGCTCCAGGCACCGCAACTCGCGACCGCGGGCCCCGCGGTCGGGTGGCAGCCCGCGTTCCAGCACCACCCAGCCATCGGGCCCGTCCACGGGGGTGTGCAGGACGCGCTTGGCACCGGTTGCGGGATCGGGCGCGCCCACCGTGCACCCGTAGTCCTCGACGCCGTAGACGCCGCTGGGCATGAGCTTGACCAGGTCGAGGTCGTACCGACGCTGGAACGCCACCAGCGTCTCGGCCAGTCGCACCGGATCGTGGTCGACCTCGGGGAAGTGTCGCCAGAAGCTGACGGGCGGGCGGTCCGGATGCCCGCCCTCGAGCGTCCGCAGGACGCGCTCACGTCGGGTCATGCTCGTGGGGTCACAATCCTCCGGCTGCCGTCACGCTGCGCGCGGCCTGCGCACGCCGTGCGGCGCATCACGCCGGGCGCGGGTACGCGGGGTTACGAGTCGGAGTGCGTCGGCCCGGGGCTCTTGATCTCCTCCTCCACCTCGCTCATCGCCTTGCGGAACTCGCGGATTGTCTTGCCCGCGGCCGCACCGAGCCCCGCCAGGCGACTGGGGCCGAAGAGCAGCAGGAGCACCAGCAGGATCACCAGCATCTCCATGGGCCCGACGTTGCCCATCCCTGCGCACCTCCGGAGTCCATTATACCTCGTGGCGGCGTGCGGCGTCGGGCGGCCGGACCGCACCGTCACCCGCGGACGTAGAGCCCGTGGACGTTGACCCAGAAGCCGCCCAGATCCGTGGAACGCCTGGTGACCGTGGCTGGCGCCAGCGGCGCAAACCCATGGGAGGCCACCAGCGCGTCCAGCTCCTCCGGCTCCAGCAGGACCATCCGCCGCAGCCGGGGGCCGGGGACCTCGACCACGTGGTCTGCCAGGTGGCGGACGCCCTGCCCTGTGGGATCGGAGCGCGGGCTGAACTGCTGCACCAGCAACCGCCCGCCGTGGGCGAGGACCCGCGCCGTCTCGGCCAGCGCACGATGCCACGCCGCCATGTCCGCGGCCTCGTGGTAGACGCCCAGGGCCACCACCAGATCGAACGCCCCGGTCTCGAACGGGTGCAGGTCCTCCATCCGGCACTGCTGCACCCGTCGCCGGGCTTCCGCCTCGCCGAGGTAGGGCGCGACCCGTGCCCGCGTCCGCGCCACCATGGCCGCCGCGCTGTCGCAGGCCCACACGTCGAAGCCCGCGCGCGCCAGCCACTCCGTGTTGCGCCCACCCGCGCATCCCAGGTCGAGCACCCGCGTGTGCGGCGGCGCGCCGGTCAGCAGCTCGACCATGCGGGCGTCGGGAGGCCGCGCGGCGAAACGCTCGACGACCTCCGGGTCCTCCCAGTACGACGCCATCAGCTTGCGACAGGGCTGAAGCTGCCCATGCAGAACATCCCTGGAGCCGGCGACGGGATTCGAACCCGTGACCTGCGCATTACGAGTGCGCCGCTCTACCGCTGAGCCACGCCGGCCTGACCGGCTCTCATTCTAGCAAAGCTACCTGCGGGCGCAAGGACGCCGTCCGTCACGCCGACCGCACCCGCCGCCCCACGACCGCGCCAAATCGGAGCGCTCGTAAACGACCGCGTGGTCGGTTGCCTTGCCCACGCCCGCACCCACCGCCTCACACCCGTACCACTCGGGCCGCCAGCCGCGCGCCCCTCCGGAGGCAAGGCACCGTCCATGCCCCCCGGACGGTCGGGCCGGCGCAGGAGGAATCTTCCACGCGCGCACGAACACCCGCACTGATCACAGCGGCGGGGTGTCTGCCATGACTGAGCGGCTGTGGGAAATCTACGAGCAGCTCTGTCAGGTCGAGATGCGTGGCCTCGACGAGTTCGTCCGCCGCCTCAAAGCGGGGGAGTTCGGCGAGTTCCCGCGCGCCGAGGTCATCGCCTTTCTCCGCGAGATCGAAGCCACCATGGTGCAGAACATCCAGACGAAGGCGATGGAGCACCCGCGCTACGCCGAGATGGCGGACCAGGTGAGCGAAGAGACGCATCAGATGTTCGACGAGCTCATCGAGGACTTCGAGCGCGCCTGAAACCGCCCCCAGCAGCGCCGCCGCTGGCTGCGCGGGAACCCGACGTCCGACGCACGGCCGTCTGCGCGCCGTCGCGTGGGCTCGCGCCACCAGGGCTCCCCGGCCGGCGTCGCGCCCCGCTGTCCTCAGAAGACCAGGAACTGCCCGTCCCGGTAGATCACCTCTCCGTCGGCCACGATCTCGGTGTCCGTGCGCAGGTCGCAGATCATGTCCCAGTGGAGGCCCGACGTGTTCCGGGAACCCGTCTCGGGATACCCGGCCCCCAGCGCCAGGTGCATGGTGCCGCCGATCTTCTCGTCGAACAGGATGTTGCGCGTGAAGCGCGTGATCCGCTCGTTGAGCCCGAACGCCACCTCGCCCACGACGCGGGCGCCGGCGTCCAGGTCGAGCATCGCCCGGAGGAACTCCCGCCCCTTCTCCGCATCCGCCTCGACGACGCGCCCCCCGGCAAAGCGCAGATGGACGCCCTGCACTTCGCGACCGCCGTAGATCGCAGGGTACGAGAAGCGAATCCACCCCTCGGTGGCATCTTCCACGGGGCCGGTGAAGACCTCGCCGTCGGGGAAGTTGTGCTCGCCCGCCGCGTTGATCCATCGCCGGCCGCCGACCCGCACGGTGAGGTCCACGTCCGGCCCGCGCACGTGGAGCACGTCCTTCGCCTCCAGCAGCGCGATCACCCGGGCCTGGGCGCGCCGTACCGCGTCCCAGGCCGCGACCGGATCCGGGTGGTCCAGCCTCCCCGCGGTGAACACGAACTCCTCGTACTCCGCCAGGGACATCTCGGCCTCCTGGGCGTCTGCCGGCGTGGGGTACTGCGTGCCCACCCAGCGCAGCGCCCCGGCCGCGGCCCGCTCGAGGAACCGCTGGACCAGGCCCCGGGTGGCCTCGCGCCGCAGCGCGAGCCGCTTCGGATCCACACTGGTCAGCGCCCGGGTGTTCGAGCTCCCCCAGATGCTGAGGTCGGCATCGATCACCTCGACCTCCTGGGCAGCCAGCGGCGAGACGAACCGCAGCTGCGCGTCGCTGGCATGCCTGTAGAAGATCTCGTCCAGTCCGTCCAGGTGCACGCGGACCACCACGTGGGCGCCGGCCGCCAGCGCCGCCAGATAGGCTTCTTCGATCAGCGGCGCGGCGGCCGGAATGCCGCTGAGGCGCACCAGCTGCCCGGGCTGTACGCGCAGCGAGTAGTGCAGCAGCACCTGGGCCAGTTTCTCCACCCTGGGGTCACGCACGACCGTCCTCCAGCACACCCGCCGTGCTCGCCATGGCGGGTCGTTCCCACGAGATACGCGGCCGCGACCGTGGTGGGCGGTGCAGGATTTGAACCTGCGGCCTCATCCGTGTGAAGGATGCGCTCTCACCGCTGAGCTAACCGCCCGAAGGAAGGCATTCCCAGTATATGGAGCGCAAAAACGCACCGTCAAGGACGCGGCCGACGTCGCCTTCACAGGGACCGCAGCCCCTCGCAGGCCCACACCGTCGCCACGCGCCCGGGCCCCAGCGTCACGTCCTCCAGCCGGCGCAGGCGCCGACACCGCCGCGGCAGGTCCAGCGGCGTTCCACCCGGCTCTTCTACGGCCACCGCATGCCTGCCCGCCCACCGGTCCATCTGCTGCCACACCAGGAAGGCGCGCTCGACGGCGATCACCTGCAGCCGTGGCTCCAGACGATACGCCAGGTGACTTGCCGCCTGGTAGCTGTCCGCCAGCACCACGACCGGGCCTGCCAGCGCGGCAGCGTGCCGTGCCACCACGCCTGCGGCGCGGTCCCAGTCGCCAATGCCACGGGCCACCGCGGCCACACCCCACGGCGAGAGTCCCGCCAGGGCCAGCCCCGCGCTCAGCGCCGCGGTCACCACCGCAGCCCCGCGCACCCAGCGCCCCCACCGGCCCGTCCACGCCTCCTCGAGCCCCCCCAGCGCCAGCGCGGCGGCCAGGTACGCCGGTGCCGGCCAGTGGGGTTTGGTGCGGCCGCCCAGGGCGGCAGCGCTCATGACGGCCAGCAGCGGCAGGCTCGTCCACGCCAGGTAGCGCCAGCGGAGGTCGCGTCCGCGTCGCGCCGCCGTGACGGCTGCCGCCACCAGCACCGGCGCCAGCACACCGTAGTACGCGAACTGCCCGCCGGCGAACAGTGCCACGCGCTGCGCCCACGTGCCGCCGCCCGTCCAGGGCTCGCGCCCCAGCGTGACCCGCACCAGCAGCCAGTCGTGGCGCATGTTCCACAGCACCACCGGCGCACACAGCGCCACGGCCACCGCGACACCCGCGACGGGCCAGGGGTTGCGCGGCCGCGGCCGCGCGGCGAGCCACGCCCCACCGATACCCAGCGCCAGCGCCAGGCCCGTGAGTTTGGACAGCAGCGCGCCGCCCACCGCGGCGCCGGTGGCGACCCACCACACGCCGCCCCGCTGCAGCGCGCGCCAGCCGCACCACAGCCCCACAGCCCACCACAGCGCCAGCACCGTGTCGGGGAAGGCGAACGTGCCGCCCACGGCGAACGCGGGCAGCAGCAGCACGCTCCAGGCGGCGCGCTGTCCAGGCACCTCGCCGTGCAGCGCGCGCCCCGCCGCGTACACGACCAGCGGCACCAGCATGGCCAGCACCAGGCCGAGAGCACGGATCCCCAGCGGGCCGTCGCCCACCAACCGCATGGAGGTCGCCACCACGGCGGCGATCATCGGCGGGTGGTCGGGATAGCTCCAGGCCAGGTGCTGCGCCCACAGCCGGTAGTAGAGCTCGTCGTCACCGAGCGGTACCCGTGCGGCCAGTCCCAGGCGCAGGAGGCTCCCCACCGCCACTGCGGCCAGCAGCCAGCGTCGGGCGCCGATCTCAGCGGCGGTCGGACTCACGCAGCCGTGTCCCTCCCGCCGGATCGCCGATCGCCGGGCACCACCGGGGCTCACCGGCTGTGGGCCTCCCACCGACGTGCCCTGCACTGGTCCGTCGGGTCCCGGGGCGTGGCGCCCTGTCGTCGTCCGCAGGCGTCATGCGGGCGCCGAGGGCATCAGGACATCATGCGGGCGCCGATGGCGTCAGTACCGCCCGGGCGCGCCGGAAGATCGCGTCGAGCATCGCGGGGGTCAGCCGGCCCGTGGCGGTGTTCTGCTGGCTCGGATGGTAGGAGGAGATCACCACGAGCGTCCTGCCGTTCCACGCGAGGCGCGCCTCGGCGCCGTGCGCAAAGACCGGCCGCGGCCTGGGAAGCGCGGCGCCCAGCTCGCGGGCTGCGGCGAGCACCGCGTCGTGCGCGATCCGGCCGAGCGCCACCACCACCTGCAGCCGCTCCAGCAACCGCAGCTCGGCCACAAGGTACGGCCGGCACCGGGTCAGCTCGATGGGCAGCGGCTTGTTGTCAGGGGGCGCGCAGCGCACGGCGGCCACCAGGTAGAGGTCCAGCAGCCGCAGCCCGTCGTCCCGGGCCACCGACTGCGGCTGCGAGGCGAACCCCGTCCGGTACAGCGCGCCCATCAGGGTGGTGCCCGAGGAGTCGCCGGTGAAGATGCGGCCGGTGCGGTTCCCGCCATGGGCGGCCGGCGCCAGCCCCACCACCAGGACCCGGGCAGCCGGGTCGCCGAACCCTGGCACCGGCCGTCCCCAGTACTCCCAGTCGCGGAACGCGCGACGCTTGACCCGCGCCACCTTGCGGCAGTACGCGATCAGCCGCGGGCACTTGCGGCACGCGACGATCGTCTCGTTGAGGGCCGCCAGCGTGGCGGGCGCGTCACGGTGCGGGGAGGTGGCGCGCGGTCCCGCGTTCATCGCGGCCGCAGCGCCAGGTTCGCGGCCAGCACGGCGCCCGTCTCCAGCGCTGCCGCCACTTCCTCGGCCCGCTGGGCGACGATGGTGCACAGCGCGCCCGGGTGGTGCCGGCGCGGGGCGCCTCCCCCGTAGGGCGCGTCGAGCGTGGCGCCGTTGGGGCTCTGGAGCACCGCCTGCAGCACCTGGACCGCGGCTGCGGTGAGCTGCGCGCCTCGCGTGATGGCCTCGCGCGTGGCCTCGAGGTCACGCCGCGCGCCGTCGCCCGCCGCCGCCAGGTCCGCATCGGTCGCCGGCAGCGCCGCGGGCGCGCGCTGGATCTCGCCGACGACGTGTTCCAGACGCCGCAGCGCCTCCAGGAAGGCGGGCCCGGGCGCCGGCCGCTCGCCGGTGAGGGGATGGAATTTGAACGTGGCGGCCTGGTGGCGCAGGACCGCTGCCGCCTCGCGCAGCGCACGCGCCCAGCCCACGGCGGCAGCGGCGCGCGCGGCGACCTCGGGGGGCACGACCGGTGGTTCCACGTCCATGGGCAAGCCGCGGGTATCGTAGCACTCCGGGTTGCCCGTCGACAACGCCGGCCACCGCGGCGGGAGGAGCCGCCCGGCGCCCGCGCGAAGATGGCCGGGCCATGAGCTGGAGTCATACGCTGGAAGCCTACGACCTGCTGGACTCCGCCCACGTCACCGGCGAGCGGGTGGCCGCCGTGCTGCGGGCCCGGGGCGTGGACTGCCAGGTCGAGCGGGTCGAGGGCCCTCATGGGGCCACCGACGTCGTTCGGATCTTCGTCCCCGGCGCCCGCGGCCGCGCCGGCGGGGGCGACGCGCGCACACTGGGGATCATCGGCCGCCTGGGCGGCATCGGCGCGCGGCCGGCGCGGGTGGGCCTCGTCTCCGACGCCGACGGGGCCATCACCGCCATTGCGTGTGCCCTGAAGCTGGCCGACATGCGCCGCGAAGGCGACGTCCTTCCCGGCGACGTGATCCTCGCCACGCACATCTGCCCGCGGGCGCTGGTGCGCGAGACGCCGACCGTCCCCATGATGATGTCGCCCGTGGACATGGCCGTGCTCAACGCCCGCGAGGTGGATCCGGCCATGGAGGCCATCATCTCCGTGGACACGACGCGCGGCAACCGCGTGATCAACCACAAGGGCATCGCCATCTCCTTCCCGGTGAAGGAGGGGTACATTCTGCCCGCGCCAGACGCCCTGCTGGACCTCTACCAGTGGGTGACCGGGCGTCCCCCGGTCATCCTTCCCCTGACCACGCAGGACATCACACCGTACGGCACCGGGCTGCGGCACATCAACAGCATCCTCCAACCCGCGACGGCGACCCGGGCGCCCGTCCTCGGGCTCGCGCTGACCGCACAGACCATGGTCCCGGGGTCGGCGACAGGAGCCAGCGACGCCGCCGACATCGAGGTGGCGGTGCGGTTCTGCCTGGAGGTTGCCAAGGCGTTCGGCGCGGGCACGTGCGACTTCTACGACGCCCGGGAGTTCGACGAGCTGGTGGCGCGGTTTGGCCCCATGACGCGCCTGCAGACCACCGGCCAAACCCTCCCCGGCTGAGGGCTGTCAAACAAATAAGGCTGCCACCATGAGACGCCTGCTCCGTACCCTGCTGACGTTGGGGCTCCTGGCAGCGCTGGCCCTCGCCGTGGTTGGAGCGACCCAGTGGATCGGGCGGCGGTCTGCCGCCCGCGAAGCCCCCCAGCAGCGGCCGCGGCCGGTGCCGCTGGTCCGCACCGCCACCGTGGCGACCACGCGGCTCGTGGAACAGACCACGCTCCCCGGTGAGGTGCGCGCGTCGGCCGTCGTCGACGTGATCGCGCGGATCCCCGGGCGCCTGGGCGCGATCCTCGTCGAGGAAGGTGCGGTCGTCGCCGCCGGGCAGCTGGTGGCCCGGCTGGACGACCCTGAGCTCGAACACGCCGTCCGGCAGGCCGAGGCGGCGCTGGACGTGCAGCGGGCCCGGCTGGCCCAGCTGCGGGCGGGTGCCCGCCCCCAGGAGGTCGCCCAGGCCGAGGCGGCGGTCCACCAGGCCGAGGTCGCGCTGGCCCAGGCCGAACGGGAGCTCGCCCGGACGCAGCAGCTGTTCGCCGACGGCCTCGTGGCCCGGGCGGCGGTCGATCGCGCCCAGACCGACGTCGAGCTGGCGCGAGCCCGGCTGCGGGCCGCGCGGGAGCAGCTGGCCCTGGTGCGCCAGGGGCCGCGGGTCGAGGATCTCCAGGCACAGGAAGCCCTGGTGCGGCAGGCCGAGGCCACGCTGGCCCAACAGCGTGCCCGCCTGCGCGAGCTGCGCATCACCGCGCCCATCGGCGGCGTCGTCACCCGGGTACCCGTGGAGCGCGGCGCCGTCGTCTCCACCCAGACGGTGATCGCCACCATCGCCACCCTGCGGCCCGTCGAGGTGGTCGTGCGCCTGCCCGAGACCGACCTCCCGCGCCTGCGTCCGGGCAGTCGTGTCCGCGTGGTCGCAGACGCGGTACCCGGTCGGGTCTTCGAGGGACGGATCGCCCGCCGCGCGCCGGCACTGGACCCCGCCTCCCGGAGCGTCGAGCTCGTGGTCGAAGTTCCCAACCGCGATCTCGCGCTGCGCCCCGGCATGTTCGTCCGGGCCACCGTGGTCTTCGACGAGCGAAGCGCCCTCATGGTACCGTCCGACGCCATCGTGCGCCGCGGGGACGCGGCGGTACTCTTCGTGATGCGCTCCCCGACCGTCGTCGAGGAGCGCCGCGTCCGGATCGGCTACGTCGACGGCAGCCGCGCCGAGATCGTGGACGGCCTCGCCGCCGGCGAGGAGGTGGTCGTCGCCGGGCAGCAGGGGTTGCGTGACGGCATGCAGGTCCGGACGGGCCCCAGCCGGCCCCAGGGTCCCGCGGGCAGCGATGCGGGCCCTGACCGCCCCGGGCAGTCCCCCGGCACCACGCCGCCCGGCCCCGTCCAGGAGCCGCGCCGGCCACCCGGTGCGCGACCGTGAACCTGGCCCGCGGCGCCATCCACCGGCCCGTGACCACGGCCATGATCTACCTTGCCGTGGCCTTTCTGGGGCTGGTGGCGTTCACCCGGCTGCCGGTCGACCTCCTCCCCGACATCTCCTTCCCCACCCTGAACATCACCACCAACTACCCCGGGGCGGGCCCCCAGGAGGTCGAGCGCGAGGTCACGGTCCTCCTGGAGAACGCGCTCAGCACGGTGCCCGGGGTCACGCAGATCTCGTCCAACTCCGTCGAGGGACGGAGCAGCATCCAGCTGCGCTTCAACTGGGGCACCGACCTGGACGTGGCCGCCAACGACGTGCGCCCCGCCATCGACCGCATCCGCGACCGCCTCCCCGACGGCGCAGAGACCCCGCGCATCGCCAAGTTCGACCCCAACCTGTTCCCCATCGTGCTGCTCGGCATCGAGGCCCGCGGCGACGTCGATGCCCTGCGCGACCTGGCCGAGAACGAGTACAAGCCGCGCTTCGAGCAGATTCCCGGCGTGGCCAACGTCGACGTCCGCGGCGGCCGCGAGCGCCAGGTGCACGTGCTCCTGGACCGCCAGCGCCTGGAAGCCCTGGGCGTCTCCGACCGCGAGGTCATCGCTGCGCTCGGCGCCGAGGCCACCGTCGAACCCGGCGGCGACGTGCGCGTGGGCACGCAGCGCCGGGTGGTACGCACCGTCGGCCGCTTCACGTCCGTCGACGACATCGCGCGGGTCGTGGTCGCCACGCGCCAGGGCCTCCCCGTGCGCGTGGGCGACCTGGCTCAGGTGGTGGACACCCGGGAGGAGCCCACGTCGCTGGTGCGCATCAACGGCCGCCCGGGTATCCTCATCGCCATCTCCAAGCAGTCGGGCACGAACACCGTGGCGGTGGCGCGCAGCATCTTCCGGGTGGCGCGGGAGATCAACGAGCAGTTCCCCCAGGCCCGGCTGGTGACCATCAACGACGGCAGCCGGTTCATCCGCCGGGCCATCGACACCCTGCGCAGCGCCGCCCTGGTCGGCGCGACGTTGACGGTCGCGGTGCTGCTGGCGTTCCTGCGCAACGTCAGCAGCACCCTGATCATCTCCACGGCCATCCCCACGTCGATCCTGGCCACCTTCCTGTTGATGTTCTGGGGCGGCTTCACCCTCAACCTCATCACCTTCGGTGGCCTGGCGCTGGCAGTGGGCATGCTGGTGGACAACGCCATCGTGGTCCTCGAGAACATCTTCCGGCACCGCGAGGAAGGCCGC
This sequence comes from uncultured bacterium, assembly GCA_964526945.1. Taxonomy (GTDB): domain Bacteria; phylum Sysuimicrobiota; class Sysuimicrobiia; order Sysuimicrobiales; family Humicultoraceae; genus Fervidifonticultor. The sequence goes on along the minus strand of CAZGNA010000001.1, from coordinate 50,478 downwards.
CCGGCGCTGCTGGCCGCCGAAGAGGCCACCCGCGAGGTGGGCACGGCCATCATGGCCAGCACGCTGACCACGGTCGTGGTCTTCCTGCCCATGTTCTTCACCACCGGCATCGCCAGCGTGCTCTTCCGACCGCTGGCCTACATGGTCACGTTCGCCCTGCTCTGCTCGCTGGTGGTCGCCCTGACCCTGATCCCGTCGCTGGCCGCCCGCGCCCTCGTCATGGGCCATGGGCGCGGGACGGCCGGCCGTCTGGCCACCATGGCCGAACGGGCGTTCGGCGCCGTGGAAGACGTCTACCGGGCGGTGCTGGTCCGGGCCATGCGCCGTCCCTTCGTCGTCAGCGGCGCCGCCATCGCGCTGATCGTCGTCGCGTTCGCCGCGCTGCCCCTGCTGGGCCGCGAGACGTTCCCTCAGGCCGACGAGCGCGGGTTCTTCATGATCGTCCAGCTCCCGCGCGGGACGGCCCTCGACGTCTCCGACGCCACCGCGCGTCGCCTGGAGCAGGTGCTCATGGCGGAGACGCCGGGCACCGACCTGGTGCTGTCGCTGGTGGGCAGCACGTTCGCCGCCACCAGCACCCACGTCACGACCTTCCGCGTCAGCCTGACGCCCGACGCTCCGCCCACGCGGGAGGTCATCGCCGACCTGCGTCGCCGCGTCCGGATCCCTGGCGCCACGGTGATCTTCCGCCCCTTCAGCTCGCTGTTCTTCTTCCGGTCCCCCGACCCGATCAGCATCGACCTGCGCGGCTTCGACCTGGAAGTCGGCAACGCCACCGCCCGCCGGCTGCGCAGCGTGCTGGAGGGTATCCCCGGCGTCACCGACGTGCAGGTGAGCCGGGAGGAGAGCGCCGAGGAGTTCACCGTGCAGGTCGACCCGGTGAGGGCCGCCGCCTTCGGTACGACGGCGGCCCAGGTCGCAGCGTCGGTACGCACCTACGTCGGCGGCCGCACGGCCGCGCTGTTGCGCAGTGGCGGCGAGGACGTCGACGTCGTCGTGCGGCTCCGGGAGGCCGACCGCCTGACACCCGACCGCCTGGCGGCCCTCCCCATCAGCACCCCACGGGGAATCGTCCCGCTGCGCCAGCTGGCGCAGGTCACCGGCACCCCGGGGCCCACGCAGATCCAGCGCCGCAACCGCGAGCGGGTCGTCACGCTCACCGGCAACATCACCGGCCGCGACGTGGCCAGCACCCTCCGCGACGTCCGTCGCGCGGTCCTGGCCGAGCGGCTCCCGCAGGGGTTTGCCGTGGCCTTCAGCGGCGAGTTCGAGGAGCAGCAGGAGTCGTTCTCCCAGTTGCTCTCCGGCTTCCTGATGTCCCTGGTGCTGGTCTACATGGTCATGGCAGCCCAGTTCGAGCGCCTGTTCGAGCCCTTCCTGATCATGGCGGCGGTCCCGTTCGCCCTGGTGGGCGTGCTGGGCGCCCTGCTGCTGACCGGCACCACCCTCAACGTCCAGTCGGGGCTGGGCGCCATCGTCCTGGTGGGCGTCGCGGTGAACAACGCCATCGTGCTCATCGACTACGCACTGCAACTCCAGCACCGTGGTCTGCCCCTGCTGGAAGCCCTGGCGCGGGCCGGCCAGCGGCGGTTGCGGCCGATCCTGATGACCACGGCGACGACCATGTTCGGCCTGTTGCCACTCGCTGTCGGCATCGGGGAAGGCGCCGAGCTCCAGGCGCCCCTGGCCCGCGCCATCGTCGGCGGGCTCGTCACGTCGACGCTGGCCAGCCTGTTCCTGATCCCGGCGTTCTACGTCGTGCTGGACCGCGCCCTCCAGTGGGCGCGCACTCGCCGTGCCCTGCCCGCGGGGGCAGTGGAGCCGACCGAGGGGAAGTAAACGGCCGGGGCGCGCACCGACGAGCAGCGGGCCTGGCGTCGGCCCGTTGTGTCGCCCGCTGGCCACCCGTGGGCTACGGCACGCGCGGCAGTTCCAGACGGATCCAGCCCAGCGCGACCGCCAGCGCCAGCAGCACCAGCACGCTGGCGACCACCAGCCATTCCTTACGGCTGTCGCCGGTGACCCGCCCGACGAACTCGGCTACGCGGCGGAGCACCGTGCGCCCCCTGCTTCCTTCCGGGTCGACCCTGCTCCTGCTGCGGGGAGGATCGTCCGCGTGCCTGCCATGCTGCCGTCCGTCATCGCCCCATCGGGACCAGCCGGAGGATGCGCCCGCGGGGGTTGTCCGTCGCCAGGTAGAGCAACCCGTCGGGCCCCTGCACCACGTCGCGGATGCGCTCGTGGAGGTCTGCCAGGTAGCGTTCCTCCCGCGTCACACGGTCACCCTCGAGGACCAGCCGCACCAGCAGCCCCGGAGTGAGTGAGCCGATGAACACGCTGCCCTTCCAGCCCGGGTAGGCGTCGCCGGTGTAGAACGTCATGCCCGAGGGCGCGATGACCGGGTCCCAGTAGTAGACGGGCTGTTCCATGCCGGGCTTCGCGGTCCCTTCACCGATCTTCGCCCCCGAGTAGTCCACGCCGTAGGTAATGACCGGCCAGCCGTAGTTCTTCCCCGCCTCGACCCGGTTCAGCTCGTCGCCGCCGCGGGCGCCGTGCTCGGCGGTCCAGAGCTGTCCGGTCTCCGGGTGGAGGGCGGCCGCCTGCACGTTCCGATGGCCGTACGACCAGATCTCGGGGCGCACGCCCTCACGCCCCACGAACGGGTTGTCGCGGGGAACCGATCCGTCGGGGGCGATTCGCACGATCTTGCCGATCGTCGTCGACAGATCCTGCGCGCGCTCCCGGTAGGCGAACCGGTCGCCCAGCGTCACGAACAACGTGCCGTCACGGCGGAAGACGAGCCGCGAGCCCCAGTGGTTGACGCTGGGGACCTTCGGCTGCTGGCGCCAGATGACCTGGGTACCCTCGAGGCCGGCCTCGCCCAGGCGCCCCCGCGCCACCGCCGTGCTGCCCCCGCCATCACCCGGCTCTGCGAAGGAGAGGTAGACGAAGCGGTCCTGCGCGAACGTCGGGCTCAGCTCGACGTCGAGCAGGCCGCCCTGTCCCTGCGCCAGGACCTGGGGAACGCCCCCCAGCGGGGCCGAGAGGCGTCCGTTGCCGTCGACGATCCGCAGACGTCCGGGGCGCTCCGTCACCAGGATGCGCCGGTCGGGGAGGAAGACCAGCCCCCAGGGACGCTCCAACCCCTCTGCCACCGTGACCACCCGTACGGGGGCTGCCGTGGGTTCGGGGGTGGGGGAACGGGGCGCCTGCGCCTGTGCCCGCAGGGGCAGGAGCAGGGACCCAACCAGCGTGACGCTGAGCAGCACGTGCGTGATCCGACGACCCATCACTCCGGCTCCTCTCGCCAGCAGGCGACCGTGTGCGGAAGAATCGGACGCACAGTAGCAAACGTCCCCGGCTCGTACGCCAATTCCGCACCCGGCACGCCGGTTGCTCTCGAACACATGCGTGCCGGCGCTCAGGACGACCGCGACTCCGCCGGGCCGGCGGCTGCAGGGCCCCCGGGGCGCGCGGTCGGCGCCAGGCCCGCCGTGGTATCGCCCAGCACCTCACCGTGGGCGATCCCCAGGGTCTTGATCCACCGCTGCTGGCCCAGGGTCAGCGCCGCGAAGAACCCCAGCTCCACGAGTTCGGGAATGGTGAAGTGCTGGTACAGCCTGGCCCACAGCGCATCATCGGCGATCTCCGCGTTCCAGACGATGGCGCTGACGTACGTCAGCGCCACCTTCTCGCGCTCGGTGAACAGATCGCTGTCAGCGAAGTTGAGGAGCGCGTCGTACTTCTCCTCGGTCAGGCCCTTCCGTCCAGCCTGGACGGACCGCTGGACCCCTCAGTACTCGCACTCGATGGACTTCGACACGTAAACGCGGCACAGCTCCTTGATGGCGTGGTCCAGCACGCCGTGGCGGAACGTCAGCTCCCACGCCTGCGAAAAGGCCCGGATGACGCCGGGGTTGTGCGCCCGAATCGCCTGGCTCTCGGGACGCGGCGTCCCCTCGCGCCGGGCCCGCTCCAGGTAGCCCCGGATCTCCGGGTCAGCGATCGTCTCGGGATCGACGTACGGAATTCGTGGCATCGCCCCCACCCCTCGTCCTCCGGTTTCCGGCGCGCCGCACGGTGGCCACGCGCTGACGCCGCAGGCGCCTTCGCGGGAGTCGCGGGCCGCTCCTGCCGCGGTGGTTCCGCTGCCCGTGGGGCGCGTGCCCTCGGAGTGCACGTTCTGCCTTGCCCCTGGCTCACAGCTCGGTTCAACCCTGGTGCCCCGCGAGCCTGGCCAGTCTTTCCCCTGCCTCCCGGGCGCAGGCCAGCCAGTCTCCGTGCGACGACCGGGGAGGCCGGAGGAGCCTCACCACTTTCCGGAGCCCCTTGCCCAGGGCGCCCCACTCTTCGTCGTCCCCGGAAGTGTAACCCGGCAGCTCCTCGACGCTGATCTTCCGCGATGCCCCTCCCGAGACCCGCAGCAGGAAGAAACGCTCGCGGTCGGGGTCAAAGACCAACTCCCTGCACCGAGACGGGATGCGGTACGCTGGGTAGTCGAAGGTCGGATGGAACTGCGGCTTCAGCTCCATGTATCGGGCGGGATAGCTGACGGTCATCCACTGGCTATGTGGCCGATCCAGGAACAACCAGGGAAACGGCTTGCGACGACTGAACAGCTCGCTGGGTGTGACGAGGGATCCCTCTCCGTGCTCGCAAACCCAGAAGTACGAGCCATCGGCCTCGAAGTACCACCAGTAAGGCATGTCGGGCTCGTCGAAGTTCCAGCTGATCCTGTAGCCTTCCATGGCTGCCAGGACCACGGCGTCGACTACCACCTGCGTGGGCAACTGACTCTCGCCTAGACACCGGACTGCCCTGAGGATTCTCAGTGGGCGCAGTACTGCCAAGAACATGTAGAGGACGCGCAGGGTCGTCATCCCCATTTGTATGGCCGTCTTCCTGGACATCATGGGCAAAATCCACCACTTCAACGGATCTGGCAGCCAGGGGTTCGTCCGCGGTTTCTCGCCCGGCGTGGAGCGCTGCAGAGCCGCCAGCGTCCCGTGGCGGGCGGCGTGTTCAAGGGCAGCTGCGAGTTCCTCGTGGTGCGGAGGAAACGACACCGCGTTCATGACTTCCCCGGCTATCGGCTGACGGCCGCACTTGCAGGCCATTCGTCCGCCTCCATATTTCTGCCCGGCAAGCTAAGGGTCGGAAACCACGGCGGCTTCTTGCGCCGTCGGGTACTTTGGGTGGCCGCGGCCCCTTCCTGCCCGTGCCCTCGCGCCTTATTACCCCGCGGTTCACCAGGGCACGCAGGGCCTTGGCTATCTCCGTGTTGTCGCCGGACATCCCCGTCTTGATGTCCAGCTCCGTGCACCCCCGGTGCCCGCGGACGAAGTTCAGAATCGCGTCCCCCTGCCCCTCGCCAGAGGGTATCACGCGCCACGCCGTGGGCCCCTCCAGTTCGAGCGTGCGGCCCTCCACGTCCCGCCCCAGCACTTCCAGCAGGTACCGGTCTCCCTTCCGCCGTAGCCCCCACACCGTGTCAGCGGTCCCCGGGAGCCCCATGGTTCCGCTGACGGCCTCCACGAGGTCGTCGGCCACCCCGCCCGCTCCTCGCTTTCGCGTGTGGTGCACGACCAGGGCCGCGACCTCTGCCTCGTGCACCCACGCCCGCAGAGGTCGGAGGGCCTCGATGTCTTGCTGGTACAGGCTGACGTTGGGCTTGGCCCGCGGCCGTATTCCGGCCAGGATGTCCACCACGACCAGCCGAGGTCCGGGTGCTGCTGGCGCCACGTGTCGAGGGCGCCGACCAGCTCGTCCACGGGCGGGGCCTCCCGACACGCCACGGCAAAGCGGTCCAGAAAGCCGAGCGGGTCCCGGGTCATCAGGTGCATCGCCAGGTGCATCGGCCGCAGGGCGGCATCGTCCGCCTCCTCAAGCACGCGCTGCGCGTTCCGGATCTCCTTGGCCGTGTAGCCGCGCTGGCCCAGGTCCTTGACGATGTCCTCCTCGGTCTCGCCCTGCTCCAGGCGGGTGTCGATCTCCAGGGCCAGGGGCATAAGGGTGTTGTACCAGGGCTCCGGCTGCGGAAGCGGCTTGCCCTCGAGCATCGGCTCCGGCAGAGGCCGCCCCTCCAACGTCCAGCGCCCCAGCCGTGCCAAGTAGTCGTCCGCCACTTCGCTGAGGCGCTTCCGCACCCGAGGCTCGCTATCCTCCAGGGCCAGGCACAGTACGCCGCGCGGACCGGCGGGCCAGTACGCGATATCGCCAAACACGGGGCGCCCGCAGGCGACCCCCACCGCCACGTGCAGCGCCAACCAGGACTTGCCGATCTTGGGCGGTCCGGCCAGAAGCGTTAGCCCGACCGGCAGGATGCCCGGAACCACTTCAAGGGGCGGGCGGAACGGGTGGATAAATAGCTGCCCAGCTTCCGGCGGCTGCCGGGCGGCAGGGATCCTCGGACGATAACCCGCAGACCCCGGCCAGAAGGGGTTCGCTCCGTGTAGGATCCCAGCCCCCGCACAAGGGCTGCGGCCCAGGGCTGGACCTGCCCCGCCTCGTCGACCACGTCGTCTAGGTCGAAGGCCACGTACGGGTCTGCCTCCCTGAGCACGAAGCCTACGCCCCAGCCGTGCTGGTCGGCAGCCTCGCGCACGGTGTCAAAGTCCCACGTGCGCTCCTTGATGCTGGCGTTAGCGCCCGTGCGTGGGTCCGTCGGGACCTTCGTCTTCTTCCCCGCGCGATCCTCGTACCGCCAGCACACCCACTGCGGGCGGCCCCGGAGTTCGTCGGGGGTGTTGTCGTAGTGCCACTTCGACATGGTCACCCACCCCCTCAAGCGGTCTAGCCCGGGGGCAGGGTACACGCTGCGCCGCCCGTGTCAAGCTCGCACCCTCCGCGTCCGGTGGCTGACCGCGCCTAAAGCGGCGACTAGACTTTCGCCCGGGCGTGTAGCAGTTCTGTAGCAGATCACGGGCCTGGTCTGCGAGGGCTGCGGGCTAGGCGACAGGTACGGTGGGGGGGAGTTCGCTCGACTGGTGGTCCGGTAGCGCCCGCCGCGCCCCAGAGGTCCTCCTCCCGGCGCGCGTCGTGCCGGGACGCGGGTACCGAGCGGTCTCACGAGGTGCCCGAGGAGCAAGTGTCGGTGGTGCCCCCAGCGGGATTCGAACCCGCGTTACCGGCTTGAAAGACCGGTGTCCTGGGCCTGCCTAGACGATGGGGGCAGCCCGCGGCGTGCCGACGTGGCACACACAGCCGCTCGCCACGACACGCGACCCGCTGCTCGCTGCGCCAGCCCGCACCGCTAAGCGCAGCGCCGCCTCCTGAGTATAGCAGTCGCATCTGCGCCGGGCGAGCCTGAGCACAGCGCGCGTCCACCACCGGCACGGCCACCGCGCCATGGCGGCGCCGGCTCCCCGGAGCGCGCCAGCTGCGGCGACCGAGCGTGCGTGTCGACCCAACAACGACGCCGCCGATCCCTGGAATCGGAGACCCACCGGCGGTACGTGCCGGGGGCCTGCGCCGACCTCGGCGGAAGCGTCGCCGGCCACTAGAACGGCCCCCGGATCACGCCCCCGTCGACCTGAAAGACGCCGCCGGTGATGAACGACGCCCGCTCGGAGGCCAGGAAGACGGCCAGCGCGGCGAACTCGCGCGGCTCCCCCAACCGACCGAGCGGCACCTGCGACACCCACAGGCGGTGCAGGGCGTCGTCGGTCGAGATGCCCTGGCGCTCCGCGTACTGGCGGGTCAGGTCCACCAGACGGTCGGTCGTGATCGGCCCGGGGCACAGCACGTTGACCAGGATGTTGTGCGGCCCGAGCTCCACCGCCTGGGTCTTGGCCAGCCCCACGACCGCCAGGCGCACCGCGTTGGACAGCACCAGGTTCGGCAGCACCTGTTTGACCGTGAACGAGGTGATGTGGAGGATGCGCCCCCAGCGGCGCTCCTGCATGACCGGGACGACCGCGCGGGACAGCCGCACCGCGCCCAGCAGCAGCGACTGCACCGCGGCCTCCCACTGGGCGTCGGAGACCGCCACCACCGGGCCCGAGGGCGGCCCACCCGCATTGGTCACCAGGATGTCGACGCGCGCCCACCGCCGCAGGGCCTCGTCGACCACCCGCTGGCAATCGGCCGCCTGCCCGACGTCGGCAACCACCGGCACGGCCTCGCCGCCGGCCTCGCGCACCCCGTCTGTCGCATTGATCGCCGCCGCCGTCGCGGTCAGCACCTCGGCCGTGCGCGCGCAGAGCACCACGCGCACGCCCTCGGCGGCCAGCCCTTCAGCGATCGCGCGTCCCAGGCCCCGGCTCCCGCCGGCCACGATCGCCACGCGCCCCCGCAACCCCAGGTCCATGCACCCCTCCTGCCGCGAACCAGATCACGCTCCGTCGAAACGCAGCCAGCCGTGACTTGGCGACCGGTACGTGCGTCTCCTGCGCGTCGTCGAGCACCAGGGTGTGGACGTGACGCGACCACGGGACCAGCGCGCGCACCCGGCGCAGGTTCACCAGGTACGCGCGGTGGGTACGCAGGAAGCCGAAGGCGCCCAGCACCTGCTCGAACCGCTGCAGCGACGCCCGGACCGTCACGGTCCCCGCGTCCCCGTACACGATGCAGGTGCTACCGCGCGCTTCCACGTAGACGATCCCCTCCGGCGCCACGGCGCGGTGGTGGTCGCCCGCGGCCAGGAAGAGTCGGGGCAACTTGCCCCCGCCTCCCGCATGGCGGCCAACGCCGCCGGCGACGGGGTCCGTCGCCCCCGCGGGGCTGCTCGCCATCCGACGCAGACGCAGGCGCACCCGACGGACCGCCTCGCGCACCCGCGCAGCCGACAGCGGTTTCAGCAGGTAGTCGGCCGCATCCAGCTCGTAGGCGGCGGCGGCGTAGTCGGCAAACCCCGTGGTGAACACCACCACCGGGCGGGCACTCGACGCCAGGTGACGCGCCACCTCCACGCCATCCCCCTCGGGCATGCGGACGTCCAGGTAGACGACGTCGCACGGCACGCGCGCCAGCGTCGCCAGCACCTCCCGGCCCGAGGCGCACTCGGCGACGACCCGCACACCGCTGGCCGCCAGCAGCCCGCACAGGTGCGCGCGGGCCGGTGGTTCGTCGTCGGCGACCAGGGCGCGGAGCGCGCGACTCACCTCGTCCTCAGTCCTCCCCGTGGGGCACCAGGCAGTGCCGTCGGCGCCCAGGGCGGATAGCGCGACTCACCTCGTCCTCACGGCCCTCCCGGCCTCACAGGCCCCACGGACTCCCCGTGCGGTGGCCGCGCGACGTACCGCGTCCTGGGACTGTCCCTGCCAGGGGCTATCCACGTCGCCGGTGCGACCACCACCGCAAGCGTGCCCCGCGGCCGCCGACGCCATACCCGGAGCCGCGCCCGCGCGCCCCACAACGCCGCCAGCCGCCCCCGCAGCGCTACCAGCCCGCCACCGGTGTGAGCCGGCAACGGCCGCGCAACGCCCGGGCCGTCGTCGGCCACTGCCAGCAGCAGGTGCCCTCCAGCAAGGCGCACGCGCACGCACACGCAGCCGCCCTCCGGGCGTCGGACCACCGCATGGTGGATGGCGTTCTCGACCAGCGGGTGGAGGACGAGCGGCGGCACCAGCGCCTCCATCGCCGCAGGCGAACACGAGACGTGGAGGCGCAGCCGCCCGCCCAGGCGCGCCCGCTCCACCCCCACGAGGGCCAGCACGAGGCGGATCTCCTGCGCAAGCGGCACGACCGGCCGCGCAGGCTGGAGCAATCCACGCAGGTAGCCGGCCAGGTGCGCCAACAGGTCTTCGGCTGCCTCCGGACGACGTCGCGCAAGCAGGGCCGTGGCGGCCAGCGCGTTGGCCAACGCGTGGACCTGCGCCCGCGCCTGCCAGTGCGGCAAGCCGCGCAGCGCGGACAGCGCCGATGCCCGGCGTCGGTCGCGCGTCACGGGCCCTCACGCTCGGCCGGCCTGGATCCCAACCAGGCCGGATGCCTCAGCGGGACGGACGGGGGGCCGCCGGAGCTCGCCTCGTCGGAGCACGGACCGACGGGTCGACGGATGAGGCGTGCCGTGCGGCACACCTCCCATTCGGGGCGTGCCGGCGCGGCTCCTGCCCACCGGCGCAGGCCAGCGACGTACCGACCGCCTCACCATCGACGAACCGCCGCAGCCGGTGCTGGGCGCGCCGCTGGATCTCCAGCACGCGCGTCACTGACAGCCCCATGGCCACAGCGGCGCCCCGCACCGACAGCCCCCGGACGAACCGCAAGGTGAGCACCTCGCGGTCGCGCGGTGGCAACGCCAGCAGGCCGCGCCAGACCCGCGCCCGCAGGTCGGCCTCGAGCGCCAGCGCTTCGGGGTCGTCGGCGTCGTCGGGGAGCATGGCAGCCTGCTCCAACTCGACGAGCTGCACGGGGGGCGGGCCGCCGGTCGCTCTCAGGGCGCGGCGGGCCGCGCGCGGCAAGAAATCACGCGCCCGCAAGCCGTCGTAGATCGCTCCGCGGATGCGGTAGCCGGCGTAGGCGCTGAACCCCACGCCACGGTGGGGGTCGAAGCGGTGCGCCGCCTCCATCAAGCCGACCATTCCGTCGCCGATCAGGTCGCCCCGATCAACGGTGGACGGCAACCGCCGTGCCACCATCCGGGCGATGGCGCGGACGAGGGGCAGGTAGCTCTCGACCAGCTGCGCTGGCTGCGACATGCTGCACCTCCGGATGCACCTGGCGGTGGTTCCACCATGCCTGACGCCGCCCACGGTGACACAGCGCCCGGGGCAACAGGGGCACGCGGCCGTCAAACGGGTGCACGCGAGATGCAGACGGGATGTCGCGCGCACGAGGCAGTATGCTATCCAGCAGGTGACACCCTGCGCTCGGACGCCGGTGCCGCCTGTCGGAAGACGCAGGGATGGTCCCCGCCTGCGGCGCGACGCCTCGGTGTGGCGACCTGCCCGACTACCCGTTCCCGGCCCCGGGGCGGCGTCGCGGCCGCTGCGCCACGGACGGGAGGAGGAAGCGACGATGTACCTCGAGGTGAATGGCGAGCGCCTTTGTGTCCACACATGGGGGAAAGGCCCGCCGGTCGTGCTGCTCCACGGGTTTCCGCTGAGCGGGGCGATGTGGCGCGTCCAGGGCGAGGCGCTGGCAGACGGCTGGCAGGTGGTTGCGCCCGACTTCCGCGGCTTTGGCGGCTCCGACCCGCCGGGCGCGCCGGTGTCCCTCGACGCCTATGCCGACGACGTCCTGCGGGTGGCCGATGCCCTGGGGCTGTCGCGGTTCGTGGTGGGAGGGCTCTCCATGGGCGGCTACGTGGTGTTCCGTGTCCTGGCGAGGGCTGCGGACCGCGTGGCCGCGGTCATCCTCGCCGACACCCGCGCCGACCCCGATACCGACGAGGGCAGGCAGCGTCGGTTCGACGCGATCGCCCGCATCGAGCGCGAGGGACCGGACGGGTTCCTGGCCGACTTCACGGCCACGCTCGTGGGAGCCACCACCCGGGCGCGCGGGAGCGCGGTCCTGGAGACCGTCCGGGCCATGGCCCGATGCCCATCCCCGGGGCCTGACCGCGGCGCTGGCCGCGATGGCCGCGCGTCCGGACAGCCGGCCACTGCTCCCGCGCCTGACCGTCCCCGTGCTCGTGCTCGTCGGCGAGGAAGACACGTTAAGCCCGCCCGAGGTCGCCCGGACGATGGCCACGGCCACTCCCCGCGGGCGCTCGTGGTGATCCCCGCCGCGGGCCACCTGAGCAACCTGGAGCGGCCCGAGGTGTTCACGGAGGCCGTGCGGACGTTCCTGGAGGAAGTGCCGGGCCCCTGAGGCCGCGCCTCCCGGGGCCCGGTCGCTACCGCCGCTCCTCGAGCGGGACGAACGTCCTGTCCAGCGGGCCCACGTACTCGGACACCGGCCGGATGAGCCGGTTGTCGGCGTACTGCTCCATGACGTGGGCGGTCCAGCCCACGATACGGCTCACGGCGAACACCGCCGTGTACAGGTCGGTGGGGATGCCCATCGCGCGATAGACCGACGCCGAGTAGAAGTCGACGTTGGCGTGGATCTTGCGCTGCGCGGTCACCACGTCCTCGACCCGCCGGGTGAGCTCGTACCAGCGGACGTCGCCGGCTCGCTCGCCCAGCTGCTTCGAGAGCGGCCGCAGGATTCGGGCCCGCGGGTCCTCGGTGCGGTAGACCCGGTGCCCGAACCCGGGGACCTTCTTCTTGGCCGCCAGCATCTCGGTGATCACCGGCTCCACCCGATCGACGGTGCCGATCTGCTCCAGTAGTCGCATGACCTCCTCGTTGGCCCCCCCGTGGAGGGGACCCTTGAGCGTGCCGATGGCCGACACTACGGCCGAGTGCAGGTCGGAGAGGGTGGCGGCGGTCACGCGCGCCGAAAAGGTGCTGGCGTTGAACTCGTGGTCCGCGTGGAGGATCAGCACCACGTCCAGCGCCCGCGCGACCTCCGGGTCGGGCGCGGCGCCGTGCAACAGGTACAGGAAGTTGGCCGCGTGCCCCAGCGTTGGCAGCGGGGCCAGCGGCTCGGCCCCGGTGCGCAGCCGGTGGAACCCGGCCACGATGGCGGCTATCTGCGCCGTCAGGCGCACCGCCTTGCGGAGGTTGGCCGCCGGCGCGTTGTCGGCGGCCTCGGGGTCGAAGTGGGCCAGGGCCGAGACGGCCGTGCGCAGCACGGCCATCGGATGCGCATCGGGCGGCACCAGCCGCAACACCTGCACCACGGGCGTCGGCAGACGGCCCGCCGCCACCAGGTCGGCACGCAGCTGGTCCAGGGCGGACCGCGATGGCAGGTCGCCATGCCACAGCAGGTAGGCCACTTCTTCGAAGGTGGCCCGCTCGGCGAGCTCGATGGCGTCGTATCCCCGATAGATCAACCGGCCGTGGACGCCGTCGACCAGGCAGATCGAGGACAGCCCTGCAACAACGCCCTCCAGGCCCTCAGCGACCTGGACCTTCCCGGGTGGTGTGGCCATACGTCCTCCCCGCGCGGGCACCGCGCTGTGACGGCTGCACCAGCAGCGTCTCGTGCAGTGTCTAGTGTAGCCGCGGCCCGCGGCTACTGACAAGCAAGCGGGCTCTGGCTGCCGGGCCGCGCCTGGGTGCCCCTCCGGCCGCCCTCTGCGCCGCTCGCGGCCCTATCCCGCCGCACCCCGCGCCGCCTGCAGCCCACTTTTCACCGCGCCCGGCGCCGCCTGCAGCCACTCCTAGCGCCGCGCTGGACCGCCGCTCCTCTCCCCCCGGCGGCGCCGGTGCTACGACCCTGCCGCCGCGTGGCGCCGGTCGAGGTCCATGAACCGCCCGTACTCCTTGTGGAAGAACATCTCGATGTCGCCCACCGGCCCGTTGCGGTGCTTGGCGATGCGGATCTCGGCGATGTGCTCCTTGCCCTCGGCGCGGGCCTTGGCGTGGTCGTAGTAGTCCTCGCGGTAGATGAACAACACCAGGTCGGCGACCTGCTCCAGCTCGCCCGACTCGCGCAGGTGCGACAGCTGGGGACGCTTCGTCCCCGACAGCTCCACGACCCGCGACAGCTGCGAGACGGCCAGCACCGGGATGTCCAGCTCCTTCGCCAGCGACTTGATGGCGCGGGCGATCTCCGACACCTCCTGCGTACGGTTCTCCGCCCGCTTGTACGACTGGATCATCTGCAGGTAGTCGATGATGATGAGGCCCAGGCCGTGCTCGGCCCGCAGCTTGCGGGCTTTGGCGCGCATCTCGATGGCGGTGAGGTTGGCGGTATCGTCGATGAAGATGGGCGCTTCCGACAGTCGCCCCATCGCCGCCGCCAGCCGGGGCCAGTCGGCGTCGGTCAGGTAGCCCGTGCGCAACCGGGACGAGTCGACCTGCGCCTCGCTGCACAACATCCGCTGCACGAGCTGTTCCTTGTTGGTCTCGAGGCTGAAGATCGCCACGGGGATCTTGTGCTCCAGCGCTGCATGCTGCGCGATGTTCAGGGCGAACGTCGTGTTGTGCACGCACACGTCGTTGGCGACGAAGTTGTGGGTCTCGGGCACGGTGAGGTCGTACACCTGCGAGGCCCCGATCTCCTCGATGTGCACGATCTCCTCCCACATGACGTCCACGTCGTCCAGCAGCGAACGCTGGGCGTGCCGGGCCCACCGGCGCAACCGCTCCCACCCGAACAGGCCGCACTCGCGCACGACGGCCAGCGTCGCGCTCACCCCCAGCGCGAGCGTAGCCCCGTCCCGGACGGCCGGGGCCCCAAACCGCAGCAGCAGGTGCTGCACCTGGCGCGCCATGCGCGCCGACGGCAACACAACCGTCGCCCGGTAGCCGTCCGGGTGTTCGGCCACCTCGGCGGTGGCTCCCAGCAGGCGGTTGAGGAACAGGGCGAGTTTCTCGCGCCGCAGGGTGAAGACGGCTGCGGGCAGCCCGCGGGCGCCCGGGGGCTGCGCCAGCTCGGGGTAGCGCCAGCGCAGGTCCTCGATGGCCAGTCCGCCTTCGGCGCCACCGCCGATGGCGCGGACGTCGACCGTTCGGCGCGCGGCCGCCAGGATCGCTTCGGCCGCGGCCGCGGCGTCGGCGAAGTCCTCGGCGATCGCGGGATGGGTGGGCAGACGCCCGCTGCACACGTAGGCCAGCAGCTTGATCTCGTGATCGGGCAGCTCGCCCCGGCCGAACACCGGCAGGCGGCGTGGCACCGCCACCAGCGCGCCCGGCTGCAGGGCAGCCAGCGGCTCCCACCCGTGGGGCGTCAGGAACGGGTGCGTGAGCGTCGTCTCCACCTGGCGCCCGCCGCTGGTGGTGACGCGGAAGACCGGCTTGATGCCGTCGTCGACGAAGAGGCTGGGCTCGGCGGGCCGGAACCGGTGGTCGGCCCCAAGCGTCAGCAGGCGTGCGCGGCCGGCGGCCACCAGCTCCTGGATCGTCCGCACCTCGCCGGTGACGGCGTCGACCACCTCGGCGTCGAACTTGAGACACTTGCCCATCGACGGTCGGGCGGCCACGATGATGAGGTCGGCGGGCTGCAGGCCGGACGTCAGCTTGTCCAGCTCGACGAACCCCGTGGGCACCCCGGTGATGGTCCCCTTCTCCCGGTAGCGCTTGTCGATGCGGTCGAAGCTCTCGCGCAGGATCTCCGGCAGCGGCACGAACTCCTGCCCCATGCGACGGGAGGCGATGCCGAAGACCAGCTTCTCGGCCTGGTCGACGAGCACCTCGACGTCCTGGTCCTCGCGGTAGCCCATGTCCACGATCCGCGTGCCCGCGTGGATCAGCTGGCGCAGCATCGACTTCTGGACGACGATCCGGGCGTAGTACTCGACGTTGGCGGCGGTCGGCACCGTGTGCAGCAGCGAGGTGACGTAGGCCACCCCGCCCACGTCGTCGAGGAGCCCGCGGGCGCGCAGCCGGTCGGTGACGGTGATCAGGTCCGCGGGCTCGCCGCGCTCGAACAGGTCGGCGATCGTCTCGAAGATGCGCCGGTGGGCCTCGCGATAGAAGTCCTCCGGGCGGAGAATCTCCACGGCCCGCGCGATGGCGTCGCGCTCGAGCAGCATCGAGCCCAGCACACTCTGTTCCGCCTCGAGGTTCTGCGGCGGCACGCGGTCGAGGACCGGGCCATCAGCCATAGCCGAACTCCCGTTCGCTCCTATGCTCCAAGTTTATCGAACAAATGTACGATATGTCAAGAGGCCCGAGCAAGGAACTCACAGGCACAACGGTTTGGCGCTCCCTTGTGGAATCCCTTGGGGACGCCCTGCGCGCAACAGCACACCACGCCGTTCAATAACGGTGGATTGGCGGTGGGCATCCGGTGGGAATCGACAGCAGGCCAGGCGGGGATGCGGCAGCCACCTGCCCCATGGACAGGGATCTGCACCACCGCTTTGCGCCGACTGTCCGTTGACGGCGGCACCGGCACGTCCCGCCACGGCCGCCACGGGAGGCGGCCGGCGGGGTCAGCGGCTCCCGATGACGTTCACCTCGACGTGCACCACCACCCCGGGGCGCAGGCGGACCGGCACCTTGTAGAACCCCTCCGCCCGAATGGGCTCGTCCAGCTCGACCTGCTTCCGCGTCACCGAGAACCCGCGCGCTTCCAGTGCGGCAGCGATCTGCTGGGCCGTCACAGCGCCGAAGAGCCGTCCGCGCTCTCCGGCGCGGGCACGGATCTCCAGCACCAGCGACTCCAACCGCCGCCGTTGATCGGCGATCTCCCGACGTTCGCGCTCGAGGCGCTGCTGGAGCGCGCGGCGTTGCTGCTCGAGCTGTCGCAGCGTGCCCTCGGTGGCCTCCACGGCCAGCCCGCGCGGCAGCAGGTAGTTGCGAGCGTGCCCTTCCTTGACGTCGACGACCGTACCGGCCTTGCCCGTTCCCGGCACGTCCTTCAGCAAGACGACTTTCATGAGCCCACCTTGGACCGCTGCTCCCGCGGCAGTCCCCAGCGATCCCGAACCTTCAGGAGGCTATCGGCGATCCCAAGGTAGAACACCACGAGGTTGAGGAACGGCAGCGCCGTCGAGAGCATGAACACCAGCACGACGGCAAACCAGCGCTCGCGGCGGGACAGCTCCAGGTTGCCGAGGATCACCCAGGTGGCCAGGAGCCCCTGGAACATGAAGGCGATCATCGACGCAAACAGCACCGACAGGCCCGCGCCCGCCAGCGACACGCCACCGACCCGCGGTCCCGCCGCACTCAGCACGAAGCCCAGCACGGGGAACCAGACCGCCCAGGCGGGCAGCCGCCACTGCCGGGCCGGTGGCAGCGGGCGCAGGCTGAAACCGAAGCGCCCAAGCACGCGCCGCGCGACCTCGTAGTTGAGCCACGCGGCCAGCACGGCGCCCAGCACGAACGACGCGGGCAGCAGGTAGGGGAGGAAGCGCGCCGCCTCGGTCATCTGCCGGGTCACGGCCTCGAGCTGTTCCGGCGGGACGCCCAGGCGGGTATAGAGCCCGGTGGCCATCGCCGCGCTGCGCTCCATGGTGCGCTGCATCTCCTGGGCCAGGGCGGTGGGGCTCATGCGCCCACCGCCCAGCAGCCCCAGGAAGCTCAAGGCCGTGGAGCACGCGGACACCAGCGAGCCCGCGGCCACCACGCGCGCGGCCGGCCACCCGCGCGCCGCGCCCGTGCCGATCACCAGCCCCATGGGCGCGAACGAGATCAGGATCGCGACCCCCACCAGCGGGCCCGCCAGCGTCGCGCCCACGAGTCCGCTGGCCCCCGCGGCGACGACCGCGACCCGCAGGCCGTGTCGGATGACCAACACGGCCAGGGGGAGCGGACAGAGCAGGGCCGTCGCGATCCCCACGAGCGGCAGGTAGCGCGTCGCTACGGCGAACAGGGCCACCAGGGCGGCGAGGATCGCGCCCTCGGTCAGCCCGCGCGTACTGATCGTCTTCGCGTCGCTTCCCGCCACGTCGTCTTGGCCCCGGCCGGCGCGTCCGCACGCCGTCCCCGCCGGCCGCCTGCACCGCTACAAGGCGCGTCTAATCGACGGTCGTGTACGGCAGCAGGGCCAGCTCGCGGGCCCGCTTGATGGCGACGGCCAGGAGGCGTTGGTGCCGGGCGCAGTTGCCCGAGACGCGCCGGGGCACGATCTTCCCGCGGTCGGTCACGTACCGCCGCAGGCGCTGCGCATCCTTGAAGTCGATCTCCCTGGCCTTCTCGGCGCAGAACGCACAGGTCTTGCGCTTCTGCCTGCGTCCCCGCCACTGTTTCTTCGGCGCTGCGTCGGCCATACGGTCCCTCCGGGATGCTCCTGTCCGATTGCCGTCTGTCGTCACCCCATGCCCTGTGCCCGCCGGTCCGCGGCGTCCGCCGCGCCGGGCACGAGCCGGACACTAGAAGGGGATGTCCTCCTCGACCTCCTCGGCGAACTCCTCGCCCTGGGCGGGCGCCGCCACCGCCGCGCCTGCTGCCTTGCGGTCGAGAAACCGGACCGCGTCGGCCACCACTTCGGCGATCCGCCGCTTCTGGCCGTCCTGCGTCTCGAACGACCGGATCTGGAGCCGGCCCTCCACGGCCACCAGGCGCCCCTTGGACAGGTGCTGGCTGACCTGCTCCGCCAGCTTCCGCCAGGCCACGATGTCGATGAAATCGGTCTCGCGCTCGCCCTGCTGGTTGGTGAACGGGCGGTCGACCGCCAGGGTGAACGACGCTACGGGCTGCCCGCTGGGCACGTACCGCAGCTCAGGGTCACGGGTGAGCCTGCCGATGAGGATGATCCGGTTGAGCACCGCACTCCCTCCCCCCGCCGGGGCCTCAGGTCCCGGGCGTCTCGGTTCTTGCCGCTGCGGGCGTCGCCTCGGGCTGCGCGGCGCTGAGCTGACCGGAGGGTGGCGCGGACGCGGCCTTGGCCAGGGGCCCGACCGCGACGGTTACCGAGGCGCGCAGGATCTCCTCGCTGAGGCGCAACGCCCGCTTGATCTCGGGAATGGCATCCCCCGGGGCCGTGAAGCGGACGAACACGTACTGCCCTTCCCGATGCCGCTGGATGGGGTAGGCCATCCGGCGCTTGCCCCAGACCTCCGTGTGTTCGACGACGGCGTGCTGCTCGCGCAGCCGCTGATGCACGCGCTCGACCAGTGCCGCCAGCGCCTCGCCGTCGAGGTCGGGTTTCGCGATGTACACCAGATCGTAGCTCTTCACCACAGCCCCCTCCTCCTCTGGACTTCCAGACCCGCAGCGCCAGGTCCGGAGGGCGTATCGCCCGCGGCCCCCCGCACGACGGGCGCCGCCGGAGGGCAGGAGGAACGCGCGGTACACGCAACCGCACCGCTACAAGCGACGCCAATTCTAGCATCGGCGCTCGCACGGTACAAGTACGGGGGTGGCGGGGGCGTCCACGCGGCGTTGCGTCCGTTGGCGCGGACCCCGGACGACGCGATGCCGCTGGTGCGGGTGACGCGCTCGGGGAGCACTGGTCACACCGCGAAGCGAACCGTGATCACATCGCCGTCCTGGACGAGGTAGTCGCGCCCTTCGAGCCGTACGAGCCCGCGCTCGCGAGCCACCTGGAGCCCCCCGGCCGCCACCAGCACGTCCCAGGGAACCACCTCGGCACGGACGAATCCGCGCGCCATGTCGGTGTGGATCCGGGCGGCGGCCTCCACTGCCGTGGTGCCCCTGCGCACCGGCCAGGCCCGCACCTCGCGCGAGAGGACCGTGAAGAAGCTGACCAAGTCCAGCAACGCGAAACCAGCCCGCACCAGCCGCGGCAGCCCGGGCTCTGCCAGCCCGACCGATGCCAGGTAGGCACGGGCGTCCGCCTCGGGAATCTCGCGCAGCTCGGCCTCCAGGCGCGCGCACAGTACCAGACACCTTGCGCCCTCGCGCTGCGCCAGGGCGGCCAGCGCCGCGGCGGCAGGACCGCCGTCGGGCAGCGCCGCCTCGTCGACGTTGGCCACGTAGAGCACCGGCTTGAGGGTGAGCAGCCGCAACTGGACCGCCTGGACGCGTGCCCCCTCGGAGAGCGAAGCCCGCCGGAGGGGCTCGCCCCGTCCCACGACGGTTGCCAGCTCCTCCAGCACCGCCAGGTGCTCTCGCGCGGCGCGCTCGCCGGTCCGGGCGCGGGGGGCAGTGCGCTCGATCGCCCGCTCCACCGTCTCCAGGTCGGCCAGCGCCAGTTCCGTCTCGACCACGCCGGCGTCGCGCACGGGATCCACCGCACCCTCGGGGTGGGCGACGTCACCGGCCGCAAAGCAGCGGACCACGTGAACGATCGCGTCGACGTCACGGATGTGGGCGAGAAACCGGTTGCCCAACCCCTCGCCGCGGGACGCGCCGCGGACCAGACCCGCGATGTCGACGACGCGTACCGCCGCGGGCACGATCCGTTCGGGGTGCGTCACCGCCGCGATGGCGGCCAGCCGGTCGTCCGGCACCGCTGCCTGGCCCAGGTGCGGCGCGATGGTGGTGAAGGGGTAGGGGGCGACCGCAGCCCCCGCCTGGGTGAGCGCGTTGAACAGCGTGGATTTCCCGGCGTTGGGCAGCCCGACGATCCCCAGCGCCAGGCTCATGGCCGCCCGCCCCCGCGGTACGGGCGGCGCCGCGCCTGGGGCCGCTCACGCACCGTGGGCCACGTGCACCCGGTTCCCACCGGACCGCTTGGCGGCGTACTGCGCGCGGTCTACGGCCTCGACCAGGGCGTCCACGGTCTGCCCGTCGACGGGGAAACTGGCAACCCCCACGCTCAGCGTCACCGAGGCCACGTCCTCGTCGCCCAGCGCGAACGGGTGCAGCTCGACACTCCGGCGGAGGCGCTCGGCCGTGTCGACGGCCGCTGCCTTGGGGGTGCCAGGCAAGACGACCATGAACTCGTCGCCGCCATACCGCGCTACGACGTCGGACGGCCGGCTGCCGCGCCGCAGCACCATTGCCACGGTGCGCAGCACCTCGTCCCCACGCCGGTGGCCGTACACGTCGTTGAAGCGCTTGAAGTTGTCGATCTCCAGCATGACCACCGACAGCGGCTGTTCGTCGCGGCGCGCGCGCTCGATCATCCGCTCCAGGGCTTCGTACAGGTACCGGTGGTTGTAGAGTTCGGTCAGCCCGTCGGTGATCGCCAGCCGGCGCACCTGCTCGAACAGCCTGGCGTTCTGCACGGCGAGGACGGCGTACGACGCCACCGTGGTCAGCAGCTGCAGGTCGCGCTGCCCGAAGGCCGCCACGCGCCCACTCTCCACGTTGAGCACGCCGAGCACGGTGCCCTCGGCGATGAGCGGCACCGCCAGCTCCGACCGGGTCCGGCCGTCGCCGGGGTAGTACCTGGGATCCTGCTGCACGTCGTCGACGATGAGCGGCGTCCCGGTGCGCGCCACCCAGCCCGTGACCCCTGTGCCGGGTGGCAACCGCAACCCGCGCACGGACGTCCGGTAGCCGTAGGCGGCCTCCACCACGAGTTCCCCCGTCTCGCGATCCACCAGCAGCAGCGCGCCCAGGTCGTACCCGAAGACGCGACAGGTCACCGACACCAGCGTGTCCAGCAGCGTCGGCAGGTCCAGCGTGCCGCTCACCGCCCGCGCCGCCTCATAGAGGACCTGCAGTTCGTCGCGCGCCCGCCGCACCTCGTCGAACAGCACGGCGTTGCGCATGGCCACCACCAGGTGCTGCGCGAGCGCCACCAGCAGCTCGTACAGCTCCGCCGTCACCGGGTGGTCCGCGGTGCCTTCCGCCACCAGCACGGCCACGGGCGCTCCGTCCAGCAGAATCGGCACGGCCGCACGACTCGTCGCCGGCGTTTCGCCACGGGTCTTCGGATCGTCGGAGCCCATCACGAACTCCGCCCGTCCGGTGCGCACCACACGCTCCAGCAGGTCGGCCACCAGCGGGGCCTCAGGGGTCGACGGCGCCGCGCCGGCCTGTGCCACCGCTTCGACCCGCTGTCCGTGCACCCGGTACGCGCAGATGCGCAGGGCGCCCGAGACGCTCGCGATGCCGGTGGTGGCCCGCGTCAGCACCTCGACGGGCTCCAGCGACCCGCTGACCGATTGCAGGATCTGGGTGAGCAGCGCCGCTTCCCGGCGCTCGCGCACGCTCTTGGCGAGCAGCGCGGTCTGGTGCACCGCGGCTGCGGCGTGGTCGGCCAGCTCCCTGGCCAGGTCGAGCATCCCTGCAGAGACCGCGGGGTGCCGTGCGTAGAGGAAGACGAGCATGCCCACGCTCTCCTCCCGGACCCGCAGGGGGAGGAACAGGCCACCGGTCACGCCGTCGGCCGCCGCGGTCGCCGCCAGCGCCGCTGTGCGATGGTCGTCCCCGAACACCGGCACCACCACGGGATCGGTGGCCCGAGCGAACAGCGCCGCCTCCCCGACCGTGTGGTCGGCCAGGGCCCGGGCCAGTCCCTGCGAGAGGCCGTCCGCCAGCACCGTCGCGTGGTGGCCCCGACCGCCGCCATGGACGAGCGCCACCCGGGCGGCACCGAAGACCTCCCGGGCGGTGTCGGAGACAGTCCCATAGATCTCGTGGAGGTGGCGCGCAGCCGCCAGGTGTCGGGCGGTCCGGAGCAATGCCTCCAGATGGCGGAGGCGCTGGGGGACGGGGGTGGACGGCGGCACGACAGGAGCCGCCGGCAGCCGTTCCGATCGCGCTGCAAGCGTATCCGCTGTCCTCGCCGTCCGGTCGGATATGCGGTCTCTGCGCGCCGCCGCGTACACCACCGCGGCGCCGACCACGGTGCCTGCTGCCGCAACCGCCGCCGGTGCCCGGACCCTGGGCACCGCCAGCGCGAGCACCGCGAGCAGGACTGTGAGGCCGACGCACGCGCCGATCGCGAGCCTCGCCCCACGCTCCCCTCTCGGCGGCTCACCGGTCGGGGTCACACGGGCCCCGCCTCGGCGGGGGGCGGGGGCGGAGGCGCACCCGGCCCCCGGCGCACGAACGTCTTGATGCGCCGCTCGAACTTCACCCGCGGCATCAACACCCGGCGTCCACACTTGAGGCATCGAATGCCGATGTCGGCGCCCAGCCGCACGACCTCCCACTGGTCGCTGCCACAGGGATGCGTCTTGCGCATGCGTACGACGTCGCCGAGGACGATCTTCAGCACTGGCATGGTGCCGCGACCTCCCCTCCGACGGGGCGACACCGTCCGCGCAGAGATATTCTGCCCACCCGGCCGTGCAGCGAGTCCCCCCGGACTACCACGTTCCCCCGGGGCATCCAACGCCCGTCGAGGGAGGACTCAGCGACGCGGAATGAGGGCATCCACGGGCGCGAAGTCGTCGGACAACACCGGGACATCGTCGGTTCGAATCGGCACCTCGTAGAGGCTGGCCGCCGCCTCCACGAAGCGCTCGACCGTCACCCGACCGCTTGCCGCCAGCGTCTGCGCGCGGCGACGCACCTCCGCCGCCGACCAGCGGGGCGCGGCGGTGGCCACCACGACGATGTTTCGCAACGACGCGGGCGACCCGTAGCGGGCAAAGTCCACGGGGAACACGTACACGGTGGGGAAGACCTGCCGGATCGTCTTGTAGATGGCGCGGAAGAGCCGACTGTCGGGGCCCTCCAGCGCGCCAATGATGTTGGACGTCACCACGCCGCCGGGCGCCAGCCGCGCGCGGGCCAGCGCGAAGAACTCGCGGGTGGCCAGGTGGAAGGGGATGGTATCGATCAGGTAGGCGTCGGTGAGGATGACGTCCTGGGGCTCCGCCAGCCGCAGCAGGTGCAGGCGGCCGTCGCGCGCTTCGATCCGTAGCCGCTCGCCGGGCGTCACGGCGAAGAACTCGCGCGCCGTCCGGACCACCTCCGGGTCGAGCTCGGCCACGGTCATCACGACCGACGGGTAGTCGGCCACGTAGCGGGCCGGGACGGTCCCGCCGCCGAGCCCGATCAGGAACGCCCGCCGGGGCTCGGCGACGAAGACCAGCGGCAGGTGCATGTAGTCGGCGTAGGCGAACACGGTCCGCCGTGGCTGCTCGCGGTCGGTCGCGCTCTGCCAGTAGTTGTCGAGTTTCAGGTACCGGATCGGTCCTTCGTCCGTGACCGTGATGCGGTGGTAGACGGTATCCCGCGCGTAGACCACCGGGGGCGCCAGCGCCTCCGGCCGCGCCACGCCGCCCACCAGCACCACCACCAGCGCGGCGCCCGCGCCCGCCGGCACCATCCGGCGCCCGACCAGCCAGCCCAGCACGGCCATCCCCATGAGCGCGAAGCCCATGAGCAGGATGATGGCCCGCACCCCCAGGTAGTTGATGAGGACGAACGACGTCGCCAGCGTGCCGACGATGGAGCCCACCGTGCTGATGGCGTACAGCGACCCGGCCGTCTGCCCCATGGTGGCCACCGCGCGCGCGCGCAGGCGCACGGCGAAGGGCGACACCATGCCCATCACGATGCTGGGCACCACGAAGAGCACCGTGGCTCCCACCAGCGGGTTCAGCTGGGGGCCGAAGTCGGCCCGGGCGATGGCGTCCAGCACCGTGGGGGCCATGACCGGGATCGGCACCGTGAGCAGCCCCGCCAGGAAGACGATCCCGGAGAACACCGTCGGCGAGGGAAAGCGGTCGGCCAGCCGACCGCCCACGGCGTAGCCGACGGACAGCGCCGTCAGGAAGACACCGATCAGGCTCCCCCAGACGTAGATCGAGTTGCCGAAGTAGGGGGCCAGGACCCGGCTGGCGATGATCTCCAGCGACAGCAGCACGCCCCCGCTGGTGAAGACGATGACCTCGAGGATCGACGCCACCTCCCGTTCGCCGGCTGGTTCGCCCACATGCTACCACGACCCCACCGCGGCGCAGATACCGGCTGGCCACCCCTCGGGGCCACCACAGCGCGACGCCCGGCGACGGCGGAAACCGACGGGCACCGGCCCACGAAGCCGGGTGCGCGCCAACGGGACGCAGCGCGGCCGCACCGTGGTCACGGTGCGGCCGCACGTGCCGATTCCCTGTTACGAGACCACCTCTGCCGGCACGCGGGCGGTGAACGTCAACCGCTCGCCCTCCAGATCGACCACCACCGTCTGCCCCGGGCGGAACGCGCCCGCCAGCAGGCCGCGCGCGATGGCGTTCTCCACTTCCTTCTGGATCAGCCGGCGCAGCGGCCGCGCGCCGAAGTCGGGGTTGTAGCCCTCCCGGGCCAGCCAGGCCTTGGCGGCGTCTGTCACCTCCAGCCCGATCCCCTGCGCCGCCAGCCGTGCTGCCAGCTGTCGCAGCTGCAGCCCCGCGATCGCCACCAGCTGCTCGCGCGTGAGGGGCCGGAAGACGACGATCTCGTCGATCCGGTTCAGGAACTCCGGGCGGAACGCCTTGCGGCACTCCCCCAGCACCAGGACCCGCGCCATCTCGAACGCTGCCGGATCTCGCTCCTCGAGCCCCTGGAGGTGGCGGCTGCCAAGGTTGCTGGTCATGATGATCACCGTGTTCCGGAAGTCCACGGTGCGGCCGTGCCCGTCGGTCAACCGCCCATCGTCCATGATCTGCAGCAGCAAGTTGAAGACGTCCTGGTGCGCCTTCTCGATCTCGTCGAACAGCACCACGCGGTAGGGTCGCCGTCGCACGGCCTCGGTGAGCTGGCCGCCCTCCTCGTACCCCACGTACCCGGGTGGCGCGCCCACCAGGCGGCTGACGGTGTGGCGCTCCTGGTACTCGGACATGTCCAGCCGCACCATGGCGCCCTCGTCGTCGAACAGCACCTCGGCCAGCGCCCGGGCCAGCTCGGTCTTGCCCACACCGGTCGGCCCCAGGAAGAGGAACGACCCGATGGGCCGGCGCGGATCCTTGAGGCCCGCGCGCGCGCGGCGGATGGCGTCGGCCACCGCGGCCACCGCCTCGTCCTGCCCGACCACCCGCTCGTGGAGCCGCGCTTCCAGGTGCAGCAGCTTCGCCATCTCGCCCTCCAGCAACCGCTGCACCGGAATCCCCGTCCAGCGGGCCACGACCTCCGCGATCTCGTCGGCCGTCACTTCCTCGTTGAGCAGCCGCCCGTGGGCCTGCACCTGCCGCAGCTGCTCCTCCTGGGCCCGCAGCTGACGCTCCAGGTCGGGCAGCTCGCCGTACCGCAGCCGCGCCGCCCGCTCCAGGTCGGCCCGGCGCTCGGCCTCCTCGATCTGGTGGCGGACTTCCTCGATCTTTTGCTTGGTGGCACGGATGGCCAGAATGGCCTGCTTCTCCTGCTCCCACTGGCGGCGCAGCGCCTCCGACTGCTCGCGCAGCCCCGCCAGCTCCTCCTCCAGCCGCTGCAGCCGCTCGCGGCTGGCCGGGTCGGTCTCCCGACGCAACGCCTCCCGCTCGATCTCCAGTTGCATGATCCGCCGATCGACCTCGTCGAGCTCGGCGGGCTTGCTGTCGATCTCCATGCGCAGACGACTGGCGGCTTCGTCGATGAGGTCGATGGCCTTGTCGGGCAGGAAGCGCCCGCTGATGTACCGGTCCGACAGCGTCGCGGCCGCCACCACCGCCGAGTCGGCGATGCGTACGCCGTGGTGCACCTCGTACCGCTCCCTGAGCCCGCGCAGGATGCTGATGGTCTCTTCCACCGACGGCTCGCCGACGTAGACCGGCTGGAAGCGGCGCTCCAGCGCTGCGTCCTTCTCGATGTGCTTGCGGTACTCGTCGAGGGTGGTGGCCCCAATGGCGTGCAGCTCGCCCCGGGCCAGCATGGGCTTGAGGAGGTTGGCCGCGTCGATGGCGCCCTCGGCCGCGCCCGCGCCCACCACCGTGTGGAGCTCGTCGATGAACAGGATGATCTGCCCCTCGGCGGCGGCGATCTCGCGCAACACGGCCTTCAGGCGGTCCTCGAACTCCCCGCGGTACTTGGTGCCCGCCACGAGCGCGCCCATGTCCAGCTGGATCACGCGCTTGTGCTTGAGCCCTTCCGGCACGTCGCCGCGGACGATGCGCTGCGCCAGCCCTTCGACGATGGCCGTCTTCCCCACGCCCGGATCGCCGATGAGCACCGGGTTGTTCTTGGTGCGCCGGGCCAGGATCTGGA
Organism: uncultured bacterium; assembly: GCA_964526945.1. Lineage (GTDB taxonomy): Bacteria > Sysuimicrobiota > Sysuimicrobiia > Sysuimicrobiales > Humicultoraceae > Fervidifonticultor. Next base: position 24,127 of record CAZGNA010000001.1, on the reverse strand, counting down.
TCACCCGGCGGATCTCCTCGTCCCGGCCGATGACGGGGTCGAGCTTGCCCGCCGCCGCCAGCTGCGTCAGGTCGCGGCCGTAGCGCTCCAGCGCCTGGTACTTGCTCTCCGGATGGGGATCGGTGACCCGTTGCGCGCCCCGGATCTCCTCCAGCGCCTGGTAGATGCGGTCCACGGTGACGCCCGCCTCGCGCAGCAGCGCGACCGCCTCGCCGTCGGCGTCCTGCGCCAGCCCCAGCAGCAGGTGCTCGGTGCTGACGTAGTCGTCCTTCAACCGGTCCGCCTCGCGCTGCGCGGCCTCCAGCACGCGGGCCAGCCGCGGGGTCAGCGCGATGCCCCCCGCGGGCGCAGCCCCCCCGACCACGCGGGGACGACGATCGAGCCCGTGGACCAGCCGGGTGCGCAGCACGCGCGGGTCCACGGACAGCTTGGCCAGGATACGCGGCACCAGCCCGTCCGGTTGCGTGGCCAGGGCCAGCAACAGGTGCTCCGGGTCCGGCGCCTGGTGTCCCCGTGTCGTCGCCTCCTGCTGCGCCGTCAGCAACGCCTCCTGCGCCTTTTCAGTCAACCGATCGAATCGCATCGCCATCTCCCGTCCCTCTTTCAGGCTTTCCGTCTCTCTCAGACCTTCCGCGACGGCTCACGCTGCAGCCGTCGCAGTTCCTCCAGCAGCGCCCGCTCCCGGGGTGACAGCGTCGTGGGCACGGCAACCTTCACGCGGGCGTACAGGTCGCCCCGGCCCCCCTGTGCCCGGGGCAACCCCTGCCCGCGCAGCCGCAGCCGCTGGCCCGACTGCGTCCCGGGCGGGACCGTCACCACCATCCTGCCCTCCAGCGTGGGCACCTCGACCTGGCCGCCCAGCGCGGCGTCGACGAACGGCACCGAGACGTCCACCACCAGGTCGTCGCCCGTGCGCTCGAAGACCTGGTGGGGGGCCACCTCGACCGTCAGGTACACGTCCTGCCCGCCGGCAGCACCGGGCAGGCGGATGGTCTGACCCGCCCGCACTCCCGGCGGCACCTGCACCTCGACCTGCCTGCCGTCCGGCAGCCGGATGCGCCGCCGGGCCCCGTGGAGTACCTCCTCGAGGGTGAGGGTCAGCGTGCCACGGTGTTCCGCCGGTCGTGCGCCCGCCGTGGGCCCCGTGGGCTGAACCTGGTCCCACGCCTCGGCCGCACGTCCGGCCCGGCCGGGCCGGCCGAACCCGCCCAGACCGCCCAGGTCGCCGAAGAACGCGCGGAAGAACTCCGAGAACCCGCCCAGGGTGCCGCCGAGCAGGTCCTCCAGGTTCTCGCCGCCGACGGTCACGGTGAACCCGCCGGGGCCCGCCCACGTGCGCGCGCCGCCCATGCGCCCGAACAGGTCGTGCAGCGGCACCCCGGACTGGTATGCGTCGTAGATCTGGTCGTACTGGGCCCGCTTCTGCGGGTCGCTCAGGACCTGATAGGCCTCGTTGATCTCCTTGAAGCGGTCCTCGGCGCCCTTCGATTTGTTGACGTCCGGGTGGTACTGACGCGCCAGGCGGCGGAACGCCTGGCTGATCGCCTTCTGATCGGCCCGCCGGTCGACGCCCAGGATCTTGTAGTAGTCCTTGAACTCCATGGCTCACCCTGGGCGCCGGGGCACGACTACTGCGCCACCCGCACCCTGGCCGGCCGCAAGACCTCGTCGCCCATCATGTACCCCCGCTGCACCTCACCGACCACCGTGCCCGCGGGCGTCTGGTCGTCGGATGCCACGGCCTCGACCGCTTCGTGCACGCGCGGATCGAACGGCTGCCCCACGGCATCGATAGGGCGCACGTTCATGCCGCGCAGCGTCTCGAGCACCTCGCGGTGCGCCAGGCGGATCCCGTCGAGAATGGCAGCCGCGTTCGCCTCGCCCGCGCCCTCGCTGGCGTGCTGCAGGGCGCGCTCCAGCGTGTCGACCACCCCCAGCACGACCCGCAGCAGGGCCCGCCGGGTGGTGGCGACCGCTTCCTCCCGCTGCCGGGCGGCGTGCTTTCGGTAGTTCTCGAGGTCGGCGGCCGTCCGCAGGAACTGCTGCCAGTTGCGCTCGGCCTCCTCGGTCAGCCGGGCGACCTGCTCTCGCAAGGCCGCCACCTCCTGGTCGCGCGCGGACACGGCCTCCTCCTCACCGGCAGCCGTCTCGCCCTCCGCGACGTCCCCGGCCGCCGCTGCCCCCGGGACCTGGGACTCGGGCTCCCCGGTGCGCGTGGTCGCCTGCGCCTCGTGGGGCGCCGACGGGCGCTCGTCGCCTGCGACCTCGCCGTTGATCGTCCGTTCCCTGTCCATCGGTCCTGCCTACGACGTCGGCTTGTACTCGGCGTCGATCACGTCGTCACCGCCGGGCTTGCCGGCAGGCCCGCCCGTCGGCCCGCCCGCGCCGGTCGGGGCGCCCGCCGTCGCCTTGTACATGGCCTCGCTCAGCTTGTACGAGGCCTGCTGCACGGCGTCCGCGGCGCGCGTGATGCGCGCAATGTCGTCGCCCTTCAACGCCTCGCGCAGCTCCCCCAGCGCCTGCTCCACACGGGCACGCTCGTCGGCCGAGACCTTGTCGCCGTGCTCGCGCAGCAGCTTCTCGACCTGGTAGAGCACCGAGTCGCCGCGGTTGCGCGCCTCGGCCGCCTCGCGCTTCCGGCGATCCTCCTCGGCGAAGCGCTCGGCCTCCTTGACCATCTTCTCGACCTCGTCCTTCGAGAGGGTCGAGGTGCCGGTGATCTTGATGGACTGCTCGCGGCCCGTGGCCTTGTCCTTGGCCGTGACGTTCAGGATGCCGTTGGCGTCGATGTCGAACGTCACCTCGATCTGCGGCACCCCCCGCGGCGCCGGCGGGATCCCGTCGAGGATGAAGCGCCCCAGCGTGCGGTTATCGCGCGCCATGGGCCGCTCGCCCTGCAGCACGTGGATCTCCACCTGCGTCTGGCCGTCGGCGGCCGTGGTGAACGTCTCGCTCTTGCGGGTGGGGATCGTCGTGTTGCGGGGGATCAGCGTGGTCATCACGCCGCCCAGGGTCTCCACGCCCAGCGACAGCGGCGTCACGTCCAGCAGCACCACCTCGCGGACCTGCCCCGCCAGCACGCCGGCCTGGATCGCCGCCCCCACCGCCACCACCTCGTCGGGGTGCACCTCGCGGTTGGGCTCCTTCCCCGTCAGGCGCCGGACCAGCTCCTGGATCATGGGCATGCGGGTGGCTCCGCCCACCAGGATGACCTCGTCGATGTCCTTCTCGGTCATCTTGGCGTCGGCCAGGGCCTGCTTGAAAGGCCCGATGCAGCGCTCGACCAGGTCGGCCGTGAGCTCCTCGAACTTCGCCCGGGTCAGCACCATGTCCAGGTGCTTGGGGCCGGTGGCGTCGGCGGTGATGAAGGGCAGGTTGATCGTGGTCTGGACCACGGTCGACAGCTCCACCTTGGCGCGCTCGGCCGCCTCCCGCAGCCGCTGGAGCGCCTGGCGGTCGTGGCGCAGGTCGATCCCCTGCTGCTTCTTGAACTCGTCGGCCAGCCAGTTCACGATGCGCTCGTCCCAGTCGTCGCCGCCCAGGTGGGTGTCGCCGCTGGTGGCCTTCACCTCGAAGACCCCTTCGCCGATCTCCAGGATCGAGACGTCGAAGGTGCCCCCGCCCAGATCGAAGACCAGCACCGTCTCCGCGCCCTTCTTGTCCAGGCCGTAGGCCAGGCAGGCGGCCGTAGGCTCGTTGATGATGCGCAGGACCTTCAGCCCCGCGATCTCGCCGGCGTTCTTGGTGGCGGTCCGCTGCGCATCGTTGAAGTACGCGGGCACCGTGATGACCGCCTCGGTCACCTTCTCGCCCAGCACCGCCTCGGCGTCGGTCTTGAGTTTCTGGAGGATCATCGCCGAGATCTCCTCCGGCGTGAACGTCCGCCCGGCGGCCGGGATGCGCACCACCGCCATGCCGTTCTGCCCCTCTTCGACCTTGTAGGGCACCATCTTGCGCTCGGTCTCGACCTCGGCGTACCGGCGACCCATGAACCGCTTGATGGAGTAGACCGTGTTCTCGGGGTTCAGGATCGCCTGGCGCTTGGCCATCTGGCCGACCAGACGCTCGCCGGTCTTGGTGAAGGCCACCACCGAGGGCGTAAGCCGGCTGCCCTCGGCGTTGGCGATCACCTGCGGCTCGCCGCCCACCACGTGGGCGATGACCGAGTTCGTCGTGCCCAGATCGATTCCCACGACCCTGCCCATTGCTCACTCCCCCTGCGGTACCGGGGCGGCAGGCCCTCGTGCAGGGCACGCCGCCCGGCACCTCTCTGATCACTGCGTCATGCACCCGCCGACGACCGCTCACCGGCGCCGTCCGGTCGGCCCGTCTCCTGCAGTCCCACACCGGACGCCGCCGCGCCCACCGACAAGGTTACGACGCCACCTCGACCTTGACCGTCTTGGGCCGCGCCCGCTCCGACTTCGGCACCCGCACCTCCAGGATGCCGTGACGGAACGTCGCCTTGGCCTCTTCGCTCTTCACCTCGCCCGGCAGCGGGATCAAGCGCTGGAACGCCCCGTACCGCAGTTCGCGGCGGTAGTAGTTCCGGCCCTTCTCCTCCTGCTCGGCCTTGTGCTCACCCTTGATGCTCAGCCCCTCCGGCGTCACCGTCACCTCAACGTTCTTGGGATCGAGGCCAGGCAGCTCGACCTTTGCCACGACCTCGGTGTCCGTCTCGTAGACCTCGACGGCGGGCTCCCAGATCGCCGGCACCATGGCGCGCCGGGTGCGCCGCTGTCCGAAGAAGTCCTCGAACAGGCGGTCCATCGACTCCCGCAGCGACATCAGGTCGTCGAACGGATCCCACCGCATCAGGCTCATCGTCCTCGCCCTCCTTCGAGTAGTCGTTCTACCAGCCATCGCACGATGTCACCGTCCTGCCCCCGCTGCCCCGGCGCGGCGGCACCCACCCGCGCCTCCAGCCGCTCGAGCATCTCCAGCACCAGCCGCACCCCCGCGAGGTTCAACCGGTGGTGCTCGATCAGCTGGCGGATCAGCCGTACCCGCTCGATGTCGTGCTCCGAGTACAGCCGGATCCGGTTCCGCCGCGCCGGGTGGAGGAGCCCTTTCTCCTCGTAGATCCGCAGGGTGCGCGGGTGCAGCCCGCAGATCTCCGCGGCCACGCTGATGACGTACACCGGCCTGGTCTCCCGCATCACCCGGATCCGCATCGCCGCGTTCTCCACCAGGGTTGGCCTGGCGTACGACATGGCAAGATCGATGTCAAGAATCTTGCCAATATCATTGTAAAGTCTTGCCGCGCGGCGTCAAGCCCTGCGCAGGCCACCCGCCGCCCTTCCCCCGGGCTACAAGCCCGGCCGCTCGGCCAGCCCCGGGGGAAGCGTGCGGATCAGGAGGAAGACACTGCCCAAAAGGAAGAGGACCAGCGAAAGGATGCCGATGATCACCGCCTGAGGACGCACGCGCTCGACAACCTCTGTACCACCCCGCAGCGTCCCCCCGCTCGCGACCAGCGCCGCCGCGGCCAGGCCGCCGCCGAGGGCGAGGAGGTAGACGCCCGTGTCGCCCCGCCAGGGCGCGCGCATGGCCGCCCCGTACAGGCCGAGCGTGCCTCCCACCAGGCACAACAACCCGCCCAGCGTTCCGGCGCCCATGAGGGCCGCCCGGGACTGCACGGACACGCCGAAGGTGACGGCCGCCGCCGCACCGATCGCAGCCAGGTAGAAACCTGCCCCGGCATCGGTCGCGGCCCCGTAGGCGCCCGCCGCGACGCCGGCGGGGACGACCAGAGCCCAGCCCCCGGGGGGCTTCATAGGCTACCGCACGAAGCCCTTGCGGATCGCGTAGGCGACGGCCTGCGAGCGGTCGCGCACTCCGATCTTCCGATAGATGGCACGCAGGTGACTCTTGACGGTGCTCTCCGACACGAAGAGCTGGGCGGCCAGTTCCCGACTGCTCGCCCCCCGGGCGATCCCCACGAGGATCTCGACCTCGCGGTCGGTCAACCCGTTGCTGTGGATCGGGGCCGACCCGGCGTTGCGCACGCGCGACATGTGCGAGATGCGCTCCAGCAGCCGTCGGGTAATCCCCGGATGCACGGTCGACATCCCGGCTCGAACCGACCGAATCGCCCGCACGAGGTTGGTAGGCGTGATGTCCTTCAGCACGTACCCGCTGGCGCCAGCCTGGATGGCCTGGAAGACGGTCTCGTCGTCCTCGTAGGCCGACAGGATCAGCACCTCGATGTTGCCGTTGAGCTCCTTGATCCGTCGGGTGGCCGCGATGCCGTCCAGCTTGGGCAGCTTCACGTCCATCAAGACCAGGTCGGGCTGGAGCTCGCGGGCCAGCCGCACGGCTTCCTCGCCGTCCTCGGCCTCGCCGACGACCCGGATGTCGCTCTCCTGGTCCAGCAGCGCCCGGAGGCCGGCGCGCACCAGGCATTGATCTTCCACCAGCAGGACGTTGATCACGGTCTCCCCCGGCCGTGCCACACGGCCGCTATGCTGGGGCCGGTGCCTGCAGCGGCGTATGCCGGAGTGTCACAGGTTGGATGCGCGTTGTGCTCGGAGGCCAGTATTCTATTCCCCACCGCGGCGCTCGACTCCTCCCTCTCGGGTCCCGTTCGCCCTGTGCCGGGCAGGTGCCACCGGGACCCTGAGCACCACCCGGGTCCCTCGATCCGGCCGTGACCGGATCGCCAGGGTCCCCCCCAGGTCCCGCACCCGTTCGCGCATCCCGCGCAGCCCGAACGCCAGCGCTGCCCGCCGCCCGCGCCGTGCCGCAGGATCGAACCCCACGCCGTCGTCGCGCACGACGACTTCGAGCACGTCCCCGCGCCGTCGACCGCGCACCTCCACGCGGGTCGCCCTCGCGTGCCGCGACGCGTTGACCAGGGCTTCCTGGACCACGGCGAATACCTCGTCGGCCACCTCGTCGCGCAACGCCCCGGCCGCCTTCTGCCAGCGCAGCGTCCAGACGAACTGCCCGGCTTCCCCCAGGCGGGCCAGGGCGTCCCGAATACGCGCGGACAGCGGCCGCCGGGATCGGGGCGCTCGCACACGGCCAACCAGCGCACGCAGCTGCCGCACGGCCCTGGCCAGGTCGCGCTCGGCTGCCCGCAGCGCGCCGCTCGACGTCGTCCCGGCCTGCACGGGCGCCCGCAGGCGCAGGAGGGCCGCCGAGAGCAGCTGCAACGGCCCGTCGTGCAGATCGCGTGCGATGCGCTCGCGCACGGCTGTCGCCGCGGCGAGCTCTGCACGCTGACCTGCGCGCGTACACGCCACCAGGGCGGCCGCCCACCCCGCCAGGAGCATGCACTCGGCCATGCGCTCCTCCGACAGGGGTGGGCGCGTGGCACCATGCCACACCGCCAGGACACCCACGTCTCCCGTCGGGAGAAGCACGGGGAAGACGACCCCCTGTCGCAAAGACGGTCGCCGCGGACCGGCCGGGAGGTTGACCGGCAGCGCACGCCCGCGCTGGACCACCCGGGCATGCCACGGCTGCAGCGCCCTTGCCAGGGACCCGGCTGCCTGGCGTGGATACCAGACAGCGGGTGCCCCGGGCACCTGGAGCGCGACCATACCGTCACCGACCCGACTGGCGATTTCACGCACCGCGGCGGCCAGCGGCGCACGCCCCCCGCTGCGACCCGGAGCGCGCGCAATGCGCTCCATCGCCGCCAGCAGGTCATCAGCCACCATTGCCCCGTCCTGCCAGACATACGATACCCGCCGGTCGCGGCAGGTTCTACCACGACATGGCGGCACGTATGCCGCTCACTTTGACGTCCAGACCCAGGTGGTGCTCCCACACAGTACTAATGGCCAAGTCCTCGACCTTTTAGACCGTCGCCACCCGGCTGCTCCCGGAGATCCGGTGCCACGCAGCGCCCCCCGGGCCGCGCACCGCGCGCCCACCGACGATGGCCGACCACCAGCCCGGAACGCCCGGGGCCAGGGCGTCTGGGGTATACTGGGAACGACACATGCCGGTCGGGCCTCGACCTATGGGTATGCTTCGACGACATCTCGTACTGGCCGCGATCACCCTCGGGCTCACGGGCACCGCTGCGGGAGCGGCCCCGCTTCCCGTATTGACCCCTACCGTCGTCTACGTACCCGAGGAGTATCACACCGGCGGCGCCTACACCGCCGTCCAGGCCGCCGAGGACGGCCGGATCTACCTCGGGACGACGGTCTACAATGGCTACGCGCACCTGTTGGCCTTCACAGGAAGCACCGGGCGGTTCGAAAGCCTTGCCGAGATGTCCGCGGTGACCGGTGAGCGCATGCCGGGACCCTATGCCCAGGCGAAGATCCACACGAAACCGGTCATCGCGCCGGACGGGCGGGTGTACTTCGGGACGAAGTCGGGCCGCCCCGCGCGGGATGCCGCCGCCCAGGCGCACTATCCAGGCGGACATCTGCTGGTGTTCGACCCCAAGACGGGCACCACGACCGACCTCGGTATCGTCAAGCCCAGAGTCAGCATCATCGCCGTCGGTCTCGATGCCGAGCGGCATCTTGTCTATGTGCTGACCGACCCGGACAGCCACCTGGTCACCTACGACCTGCGCACGCGCGCGTTCACCGACCGGGGACAGTTCGGGCCGCCCGGACAGGACCCGACCCGCTACCTGGTCGTACTCGCCAACGGCGATGCCTTCCACCCCTGGCCCGAGGCCACCATCGCACGGTACAGTGCCGCCCGGGGCGTCGTCGAACGCCTGCCGCTGGTCCTGACGGGCGCCGGCACCTACGAGGCGCCGTATGCGCTGGCTGCGACACCCCAGGGGCGGTCTTTCGTTGGTGTAGGCAAAGGATCCGGCCAGGTCTACCTCTATCAGCCGCGCGAGCGTGAGGTGCTCGTCCGCGTGCTCGGCGCCGCGATCCCTCCGGGGTACACGCCGCCCGGGGTCCACTACACCATCACGGCTGCACCCGACGGAGCGCTGTACTACACCGCCACCTACGGCAACGACCTGTACCTCCTCCGCGTGCACCCCGACGACGGCGTCCCCCGTGTGGTCGGACGGGTCGCACCGCTGGGCCCCCCACCGCCGGGCTATACCCGCACCGTGGCCCGCAACCTCATCATCCAGGGATCGACGGCGACGCGCGACGGCACCCTGGTGATCATGACCGCCTACCCGTTGCGGCTGCTGCTGTTCCCCCGGCTGGCAGCGCCGTAACCCGAGCCGGAGCGCCTCCGTGCGTCGCCTCCACTGGCCCACGGGATCGCCCGGCCCGCCGCGCCCTGACCCCGCGCCGACATGGCGCTGGCGCGTGAGCCTCGCGGGACGCGTGTTACGGACAGCGGTCGGCACTCACCGGCGACGGCCAGGCGCGGCGGTGACGCTGGCCGTGATACTGCTGCACGCGGTCGTCGCCGCCCAGGGGGCGCTCACAGCCCAGCCCGCCCGGCGTGCGGTGGCGTTCCTCGTCGACAGCTGGCACCCGGTCTCCCACGCCGACGTCATCGGCACGCGCCTCCTGACCGGCTACCGGCGGGGCGACGTGCAGTACAGCTCGCCGGTCACGATCGCCACCATGTACCAGGCGGCACCCCGTCCCGACCACCTTGGCGCGCAGCTCGCGGCCCGGTTCGGCGTGCGGCCGGTGTCGTCGCCCGCCGAGGCCCTGCTCGATGCGCCCGCAGCGGCGCGGCCGCAGCTGACCGTCGACGGCGTGGTGATCGCCGCCCGCACCCTGCCAGACCTCCAGGCACCACCGGAAGGCTCGCCGCAGTTCCGTCTGTTTCGCGCCACCATGGCGGCCTTCGATCGCGCCGGCCGGGGTGCACCGGTGTTCGTCGACAAGAACCTGGCAGCGACGCTCGACGAGAGCCTGGCAGTCGTCGCCGAGGGCGGCCGGCGGCGGGTTCCGCTCATGGGCGGCTCGGTAGTCCCCTGGGTGCCCCTCGTGCCGCCGCTCCCCCTGGGACGGCGGCCACAGCTGGTGATCGCAGCGGCGGCCGCTCCGTACCGCCTGTACGCCATTCACGCCGCGGAACTGCTGCAGGCTGTGATGGAGTCGCGCAGCCCGCGGGAAGTAGGCGTGGCCTGGGTGCGTGAGGTCGGGCGCGACCTGTGGACGCTGCCCGACCGCGAGCGGTGGGGAGTCGACCTGTTGGAGGTGCTGCTGACAGGCGCCCGTACCCGGTCGCCCCGGGCTCCGCGGGTGCCGGGGGGGCTCAGCGACCGGGACTTCGTCGTCCTGGTGGAATACCTCGACGGAGCGCGTGGCGTCCTGGCCCTGCTGCCGGGCCAGTTCGACGACGCCGAATTTCGCCTGGGGGTCCGCTACGACAGCGGCGAGGACTACGTGGGAGGGCTGGTGCTCGAGGGCGCGCCCTACGAGCACTTCGGGTACCTGGTGCACGCGCTCGTCGAGTTCTTCGTCACGGGTCGGCCGCCGGTACCCGTGGAGCGCACGCTGCTCTCCACAGGCATCAGCGTGCTCGGGTTGCAGTCACGGTCCGAGGGCGGACGACCGGTGCCGGCGCGGGGCCTGGCGGTCAGCTACCCTGTACCTGCCATGCGGCGATGAGTGCCCGCGTGCTCCCCAAGAGTAGCTGCCACCGCGGGTCGCACCAGGGGGCGCGCCGGGAAACGCCGTGAACGCTCACGGCGCCACGGGACCGGCCGGACCACGGGCCGAGGCAAGTATCCGAAGGGCGAGGCACGCCATCACGGCAGCGCCTCAACGATGCACGGCCCCAAGTCTTCACCCGCTGTAGAGACGTCGAGCATGCACTCGGCAGATGTATCCGTCATTGTCTGCACGCGCGATCGCCCTGCCAGCCTGGTCGACACGTTGACCAGCCTCGCAAACCTCGTGCTGCCCCAGGGACTGCGGGCGGAGCTGATCATCGTCCACAACGGAACCGCCGGCGAGACCAGCCGTGTGGTCGACCGGTTCATGCGCGAACCACGTCTGCCGACGTACTACCTCTATGACCGCCACCCCGGCCTGGCCCGAGCGCGAAACCGTGGGCTCCGCGCCAGCCGCGGTACCATTCTCGCCTTCACCGACGACGACTGCGTGGTCGACCGCTACTGGCTCGCCCACCTGGCGGCAGAGTTCGACGCTCACCCCGACGTTCCGATGGTCTTTGGCCGAACCCGCCTGGCCGCTGGCTCGGCTGTCGCTCTGTCCGTCAAAGACGACCCGGCACGCCGCCTGTATGCGTATCCCACACCGCCCTGGGCCATTGGACACGGAAACAACATGGCGTTTCGACGGACGCTGGTCGAACAGGTGGGCGAGTTCGACGAGCGGATGGGGGCGGGCACGCCCGTGGGCGCGGCCAGCGACACCGAGTATGCCTTTCGGGTATTGCGTCGGGGGTACCAGATTCTCTACACGCCCGCCCCCCTCGTGTGGCATGACCTGAGTCGGCGCACGCCCGAAGATCTTGACCGCGTCCTCGACGCCTCCGCCCGGGGGCGCGGTGCCTTCTACTGCAAGTTCCTGCTCCGCGGCGACCGTTGGGCGGGCACGATGCTGGCAGCGGAGCTGCGCCGCCATGCCCGTGCGGCGGTCGCCCGCCGCTCTCGGCGACGTCGGGCGTGGCGTAACCTTACCAACTTGTGTCGCGGAGTGCTCTTACGGTTACGCGACGAGCTATAGCCACCACGGCGCCAGCGCCAGCAGGCGCTCCGAGCCGGACGGGGGCCGCCTACCGCAGTACCCGCACACCGCGTACCCGCACACACCACACGCCACGCTGCTGGCGCGTCTCGTCACCTCCATGGCAACCGACGTCCGCGCCTCCGCGCCCTCGCACCGCTGGCGCAGTCCGTCGCTACCGGAACACCGGGATCCGCGTGACGCTCGCGTTCCATCGCGACTCCACGTATTCGCCGGGCTGGTCGCGTCGCTGCAACAGCAGCGCGTCGCCGCCGCGCTGCCATCGCACACTGGACGTCGCCGCGGTGCTATCGCTCACCCAGAACTCGTTGCCGCCGAACTGCACATCGACCACGTCGAGCTTGTCGGCGACCCCGCTGCTGCCCGGCCACAACAAGGCCACACCGGCCTTCCGGTACCCGCGCATCACGCCGCCGAGGAAGAGCGTGCGCCCCTCCGATGACAGTGCGTGCTCGGCGGTGTGCACCGCGTAGTCCGTCATCCCGCCCTGGTCGATGTGCAGGTTCTCGAAGACGATGGCGCCCCGCGCCCGGAGTGCGATCCCTCCTTCACCGTTCCCGAACAACGTCATGTTGCGGTACCGGTAGACGTTCAGGTACGCCCCGTGGTTGATCCCCAATCCGCCGTTGTGGTACAAGACCGAGCCGTCGCCGACAACATGCGGGTTGTCGGTATTCTGCCACACGAACCACCCATGGCGTCTGTTGTTGTGCCCGACAAAGCCCTGGACGTCCCAGACGCCCCACGGCTCACCGTCTGGCGTCTTGGTGGCTTCCACCGACTCTCCTTCGCCCCAGCCAGCCCCGCTGGCGTCCTTGTTCCCCTGGACGCCAACGGCGACGCTGTTGATCAACCGGTTGCGCTTCCCCCCGACCAGGCTGAACCCCGAGAGCCTGTATCCCCTGAATGCCGGGATTACGGTGATGCGGGATGCCACGCACTCCTCGTAGAGCACGTCGTGACTCCCGTTGGCAAAGTTCTTGGTGCGCGTATCGACCGCAATGGGGTCCCAGCCGAAGGCCGTTGGCGCATAGCCATTGTGCACGATGGTCCTGCGGACCACCACACCGTGACTTCCGTGGGCGTTGACGCCGATGTGCCCGACATCCCGGACCACGACCCCCTCGACCATGCTCCCCCGCGCTGCGTCACCCATTCGGTGGAAATGCACCCCGTAGCGTCCAAGCACGCCGACGACGTTGCCATCGGCATCGGGCGGCCGCTGGGGCCCCATGTACCGCAGCGCGGCATAGCGCAGCGCCTGCGGCCGGAGAGCCATGTTGAAGATCACGTGCGCACGCCCCTGGGGTGTACCCTCGATGCGCACGTTGCGCGTCAGGTTCAGCACCTCGGCGGTCATGGTCACGCCCGGCCGCACTTCGACGGCCGGGTGGGCGAAGCGCAGGGGCCTGTCGATGGTGACCTCGCGCCCCACGATGCGCGTGACAGTGGCATAGTCGTAGGCGTCGTAGTGCCCCCACACGGTTGGCGGAAGCGTCGGCGTGATGGCGAGCTCGTCACCCACCCGCCAGCCCACGGGGTCCTGCGCCAGCACGAGCCGACTGTCGCCCGCGGCGGCACTTCCCGCCAACCGCCCCCACGCCAGCTTGGGGCTGCCCTGCACGTCCAGCAGGGCTCCATCCTGCACCCACAGGCCCACATCGGACGGCAACGGCTCCATCGTGTGGCCGCCCACGAACCGGCGTTCGTCGATCCCCAGAAACTGAATCGTGTGCACGATCTCCGGCGCACCGGGGCGCATCTCGAGCCGTCCGCTCTGGCGGACGATGAGGTTGCCGTACAGCGCGAGCCGCGCAGCGCGGGTGCGGCTGAATACCAGGGTCCCTTCGACGATCAGCACACGTGCCTCCGCCTGCTCCGTGTCGACCTCGACGGCCTTGCCAACTGGAATCAGCACGTCGGTCGTGCGTGAGGGCACTTGCCCCCCGGGCCACGTGCGCGGATCGCTCCAGCGGGCGCCCGTGATGCCCGGGGACGGACTGGGTGTCGGAACCGGTGAAGGGACGGGCGTCGGTGTCGGTGTGGGTGTGGGCGATGGCCCAGGGCTGGGCGTTGGGGTCGGTGAGGGGACGGGCGTCGGTGCCGGCGTGGGTGTGGGCGATGGCCCAGGGGTGGGACTGGGGGAGGGGGAAGGACGCCTGCTGGGGAGCCGCGGGCGGTTTGCCGGTTCTACCAGCGCGGCCTGGAGATCCCCGAACCCACGAAAACTCGCCTCGTGCGCCCGATCGTTCCGGTAGTGTACGAAGTGATCGTTCCGTTGGTGTCCGCGGTGTGCAGACCCAACGCCGCCAGAACCGAAGCCTACCGGCGCAACGACAGCGAGAAGTGCAGCAGTGCAGACAAGCGCGACACCCGCGCGGACGCGCATCGGATCCGCCTCCATCTCCGGAGCCATCCGGCGCGCATGTCCCGCGCGCGAAGCCCTCTTCGGCAACTCGGCCATCTCATGGGTTCACCCCCATGAGACCCGTAGCTTTGCGCCCCCGGATCACTCCGGGTTTGCCGTTGTCGGAGGCTCCCGTGTCCAAGTGTACCGGATTCATCTCGTACCGGATTCACCAATGAGTATGCCCGGTCGGCGCACGGTCTAGACGCCGGGCCGGCCACCGCACGCCGTAGGGTCTCGCCGCCGCAACATCCGCGCGGCCTCCGCCGACGGCCTCACGCTTGCGGTACCCCCGTAAGCGCGCCGCGCCAGCCTGCAGCAAGCCCCGCGGGGGTGCCAACGTCGATGTAGGGCTCGTCCGACACGACGAGTGCCTCCACCCGCAGCCCCGCCTCCAGCGCAGCCCGAAAAGCCGCGCCCATCGCCACCTCCCCCGCAGCAGGATCGGCCAGACGGGCTACGTACGTCTCCAGGAACTCGCTGAACGTAGGCCCCCACACGGCGACGCCCCAGGTGTACGACGACCGGGCGCCAGCCCCGCGGACCACCAGGTCCAGAACGCGCCCGGCATGTCCACGCCGACCACGTCCTGCTCACCCGGCCGAGAGAACGGAAACAGGCCGCACGCGACGTCCGCCCCGGCCTCCCGCACGCGGGCCACCAGTGGGGCAAAGAGCGATCCTGCCGGCAGCAGGATGTCCGGGAAACCAAACGCCACGAGCGCGCCACGCACGAAGGGGAGGGCGGCGGCCACCGTGTGGGGGACGCCTGGCGTGGGGGGCACGACCAGGTAGGCGAGCGGCAGGCCGACGCGACTGCCGTCGGCCAGGAAGGCGGGGATGTCCCACTTCCCGGCTCGCAGCACGACGAACACCTGCTGCACGCCCGCCTGCGCCATGCTCTCGAGCAGGGACTCGCAAACCGCCCGGAGCCGTACTCTGCCGGTCGCATCCAGCTGACCGATCGGCAGGATCTCCTTGCTCGTCGTCAGGCCCAGGCGGCGGCCGAGCCCGGCGGCAGGAATCACGCCGACAAGACGTGGGGCGGCCATAACAAACGAACGCTAGACCCTACTGCCCAAACTCGCGCTGCCTGTGCCCGCCCGGGAACGCCCCAGACCGTCAAAGGCGGCGGCGCTGCCGATCGGTCACACTTCGACGGGCACCGTGGAGATCACGGACCGGAACTTTCCACCCGCGGTCTGCTCGAGGCTATCGACGAACGCGACGTCCACACGCAGCCGACCGAGCAGGTACTCCCGGATCTCGTTGCGAAGGGCGTCGGTGTCCTCCGGGCGGAAGTCGGGACCCTTCACCACCTGCGCCAGGACGGCAGTCCGCGTCTCCTGATAGAACCGGATCCCCGCGACCTTCCCCCGCCAGCGTGGTGTCGCCACGAGCGAGGTGGGGACGTGCACGTATCCGTCAGGTGTGGCCAGAAGATCTTTCTGGCGACCACCGACGATCCGCCAGGTGGGCAAGCCGCGCCCGCATGGACAGGGGGCGCTCTCGAACCAAGCGACGTCGTCAATGGCGTAGCGGATGAAGGGAAAGGCAAAGTTCCAAAGGTTCGTCACGACTACGTTGCCAGCTTCACCGGGCGCAGCCGGCCGTCCAGCCCGGAGGATTTCCACGATGCCCATCTCCGCGGCCAGATGGAGTCTGCCCTGTGGACACTCGCCGGCAAAGACAACGTACTCCCAGTTGCCGTACTGCTCGACCACCGGCGCTTTGAACGCCTCGGCGATCGTCGCCCGCTGATCCGGCAGTACCCGCTCGCCGCCTACGAACACCACGAAGGGCCGAACAGCGTACTGGAGATGTTTCAGCAGGTACAGACTGAGGTAGGTCAAAGCCGTCGTCGAACCTGCTCGCACGACGTCGGGGCGGAACTCTGCCAGCGCTGCAGCGACCTCCGACCATCGCCGGGGATCCCTGAGAACCAGCAGGTTCAGGCGCAGGGTCGACGTGCTGGACGAGTAGGCCCCAAGCGTCTGGAAGTCCGGCGTGCCCGTGGAGGTCCTCATGTTCCGAAGTTCTGCGACCCGGTGTCCCCGCCGCACCCCGTGCCAGGCGGCAAAGCGCGCGCGCACGGCGTTGCCGACGTCGACCGTCGCCCGATCCCGCACGAACTCCAGCATCCTGCCGCTGGTGCCGCCCGTCCTGCCCACGTGCGGGCGAAAACGCCAGGCATTGTCGGCCAGAATGGCTAGCGGCTGCTGCGCCACGTCAGCGCGCGTCAGCACCGGAAGCAAAGGCAGTCTCTCCAGGTTCCCTGCCGCCCCGTCGCGGTACTCTGCAAATGCCTCCCGGTAGTAGCGACAGTGCGCCATGGCATGGACCAGCAGTTTCTGCCACCGCCGCTCCTGCCACGCGCGAAGACGGTCCGCGCTGTACCACTGCGTTCGCTCGAGCCACAGGCGTTGCGCCAAAAACCGCCAGTTCATGCTTCAATCCAGCCCTCTGTCGCGCACCAGGGGACGCAACTGCCTGCCTCCGTGCGCGCCCAGGCAGCCTACCCCTCTGGCGGCAGGCGGTGCAGCGGCATGAACTTCCCCGCGCCCGTCACGTACGGAGGCCGCCGGCATACCTGCACCGTCCCCGCCTGCTGCATCACCCGCGCATTCTCCGCATGCAGGCCCCGGAGGGTGGTCTCCACGCACGCGACGAGGGCGCTCTCGTCAAGCGGCCCCAGTCGCGGGTGGACCACAAGGCTCAGCCGGGTGAACCCCTCCTGGTCCTCCTGTTCGACCAGCTGGTAGTCCGTGGGATCACCCCCAAACTGCCGCGGCAGAATGTCCTCAAGCAGCGTGATGAGCTGCGCCCCAAAGAACAGCCGCCCCTCCGCGTTCAGCTTCTCGAAACTGCGGATGGTCAGCAGGTGCTGCGTCCACCCTGCTCGCTCCAGTGGACAGCCGCACGGTCGCCGCAGCACGGCCGCGTAGTCCCCCGTCTCCACGTTCAGGAGAATCTTCCGCGCATCCGGACGCACCGACGTGAAGAGCAGTGCATCCACTTCCGTGCCAAACGCATCCACGGCGCGTCGCCGTTGAATCACCACCACGGCGTCCTCGCACACGTGCCCATCATCGGGCTCGACTGCGTGCACGCACCCGTAGCTCACCGGACCGAACTCCGAGAACCCCAGTAACGAAAATGCGCGCGCCCCCACTCGGTGAATAGCGGCCGACTTCACGGGCGTGAGCGGCTCGGCAGTCGTAATGAAGGTAACATGCTGCAGGCTGACCCCGCGCCGTGCGGCAACCAACGCCAGCCGCAGGGCCAAACTGGGCGTGGTGAAGACCCCGCAATGGCGTCCTACGTGCCCTTCAGTCCAGCGCAGCAGGCGCTCTTCGCTTCCCATCGGGACGTGGGTCGGACGCGGCAACCGCACGCCGCGGGCACGCGCCGCCAGGGCCACCAGTGGAACGTCGAGGGCACGGCCGGAACGTCCGTTGCTCGCGAACTGCGTAAACCAAGCAGCGGGTGGCCGTCGCATCGCCGCCAGCCTCAACACATTGAACAGGCTCGCACCCTGCGTATGGGACATCCAGACAGCCATAGGAGCGTCATCCAGCCCACACGCTGAGAGCGCCAGGGCCAGGTGTTCTGCCCCCATACGATGGTTGCTGGCCGAGATGGTTGAGGGCACGCCCCAGGAGCGTGTCCCGCCCGACGTGGCAGTCAACCCCCACCGCACCGCCGGGTTGTCGAACAGCCGCGGATGCCAGCGGAAGCTCCGCCCCCCGCGCCGTGCCTCGCTGAACCCCTTGAACTCGTGCACCGTCACGTAGACGCCTGCGTCGCGCAACTCCTCCAGCGCGCCCTCGAGACCCCGCGCAGCCACCACAGCCCGCACACGCGGGAGGTCGTAGCCAGCCACGGCCAGAAGCTCCCGGTACGGACTGGCCGGATTGGCGAACACCGTGTGCTCCACAGTACGGAGGAACGTCTCCTCCCGCTCGGCCATGCGCCGCCGCACCGCGTCCAGCGCCCCAGCGGGCGTCACCGGCTCCCCCAGCACGCGCCATGCATGCCGCCAGACGTTGAACACGCGCCAGGGATTACGCAGTATCGTCTTCGCGACTTTCATCTGCACCACCAGGCGAGGCGTGCGATCGCCGTGCTATGACGACTCATGGCAGCCGAAGCGTTGGCGGGCGCGCTACGGTCCCGCAGCGATCAGGCTGTTCGGTGCCGCTCGTGGAGCCTGGAGACGAAGCGGCGCCGTTTGCCGGTTCCGTCCGGAGGAATCTCGGCCACGCGCCGGACATCAACATGAACCGGATAGTTGAGGGCCATGCGAAGTCGCCGTCGCAGGTCGTCCTCCACATCGCGAGAGAGTGGCGCCGGCGTGGCCAGCAGGATCTCGAAAGCGTCCAGGGCGTGCTGCACGACCCGGTACTGGTGGAGAGGGAAGCCCGCGAGAACCAGGTCGTCCAGCACGTCGTCCACGGCGCTGAAGTCCAGCCGCCGCCCGTCGGGTAGCACCACCAGGTCAGACGTGCGGGCCACGCGTATTGCGAGCACGGGAAGTCCCCGCCCACAGGGGCAGGGGCTGCCCAGCGCGCCCCGGTCGCCGATCCGGTAGCGGATGAGAGGTGTCGCCAGGTTCAGGAGATCGGTCACGAGCAGCTCCCCCTCCACCCCAACCCGCCCGCCGCTGCCCTCGACCTCTACGATCAGCTGCTCCGCGGCGATGTGGAGGCTCCCGCGGGGACATTCGCCAGCGATGTGGCCGGTTTCGGAGGAACCGTATTCGTCGGCCACCGGACACGTGAAGACCTCCTCGAGCAGCGCCCGCTGATCCGCATGCAGAACCTCGCCGGTGGTGAACACTGCCCGCAGCGACGACCGACGCAATCCGCCTCGACTGCGGACGTAGTCGGCAAGATAGGTGAGTGAGGAGGGGTATCCCATCAACGCGGCAATGCCGCCGGCTGTGAGCCGACGGTAGATCTTCTCGAGCGTTCGGGGCGAAAGGTCCTTTGCGGAGTGCTCAAGCACGTTGGCGCCGAGATACTGCTTGACCCACCCCACGCGCGTGAGGGTCCGTCGGCTGATGAGCGTCAGCCGCGGGTCGCCAATGGCAACCCCCCACCACTGCATGAAGCGCAAACTGGCCGCAGTCCACGCGTCGCGGGCGGCCGGAGTCGCCCACAGGGCAAGCGGGATGCCGGTGGAACCACCCGTACGCCGCAGTACCAGCCCCTCCGTCGTGGCGGCGGTCCGCACCTCAGATCCGCGGTCCCGTAAGTCGGCCTTCTCCAGCACCGGCAGCCGTGCGAGATCCTCGAGGGACTGTACACGGTCTGCACTCACCCCCGCGTCGAGAAACCGTTGCCTGTACAGCGAGGAGCAGCGCACAGCGTGGTCGATCACCCTGCGCAGTCTCGCCAGCCGCAGCGACTCCAGCTGCGCCGGCGAAAGCCATTGTGTCCTCTGCAACTCCGCCAGGGCGGACAGGACAGCCCCACCCCGCCGCTGTTGCCAGAGCGGGTAGGTCACGTGGCGCACGAACCAGGCCGGGACGACCAACGACGCTATCCGGGAATGGTGACGTGTCTATTGGCTGCGGTGGTCAGCCTCATACACAGTGCAGCAAACGCGTCAGCATTCCGGCCAATGTCGAACCGGGTTCGCACGGTCTTCTGCCCGTGTGCACCCATCACTGCCCATTCCTCCGGCCGCTCTGCCAGCGCTACGATGGCGTCCCCAAGGGCATCTGCGTGGCGCGGGGGCACCAACACGGCTGCTCCCCCGGTCACTTCCCGCAGCGCGGGAATGTTCGCAGCGACGATCGGGCGCCCCACGGCCATGGCCTCCAGCATGGCCACCCCCAGCCCCTCATGGACAGACGGGAAGACGAAGATGTCGGCGGCGTGCAAGAGGAGCTTCACGTCCCGGCGGGTCCCAAGAAAGCTGATACGGCCGGAGACACCGGCGCCTTCCGCGAGCGCCAGGTAGGTGTCGCGAAGTGGCCCATCTCCCACCAGCCACAAGTACGCCCCCGGAAAACGCGCCAGGACACCCCACATGGCCTGGATCACGTACTGTTGCCCTTTCTGTGCCACCAGCCGGCCAACCGTAATCAAGATCGGGAAGGCGTCCGGCGGAGCCAGGGCGCGGCGCACCGCCCTTACACACTCCGGAGACTCGGGCACCAACCACGACGGCTCGAGGCCGCGATAAATGACCGAGACACGCTGCGGCGGCACGCGGTAGACACGCCGGACGTCGTCGGCCACCGCGTGGCTTATGGCCATGAAGTGCGTGACCAGTCTGCCCGTTCCAAGATTCGCCGCCCAACCGATCGCGTCGCCCCAGTCGTCCACGACACCCGTCAAGGAGCCCGAGAAATCGTAGCAGCAGCCGGCACACCTTCTGGTCCTCGTAGAGCACATCGCCAAGCGCAAGACGCAGCTGGCGTGCGACGTGATTGACCAAGGCCCGTCGGCTCCGAAGGACGAACCGCATGGTGTACGCTGCGTTCCGCGCGTGGTAGTAGGTGCGTTCGGGCGACTGCACCGTGCGGACGCTGGGGCGGCCAAATCGGACCACGGTCACGGTCTTGTGCTCGTGGAAGATGCGGCTGTCGGGCACCGCCAGAATCCGAAAGCCGGCCGCCCGGGCACGCAGACAGTACTCGTAGTCGGCGTAGCAGCGGAAGAACGCGCTGTTGGGCAGCCCCACGGTCTCCACCACCGACCGGTGAACCAGCATGCCTGCCCAGTAGGTCACGTCGACCTCGAACGGGGGGCCATCGGCCTGCGCGCCCGGAATCGAAGAGGGCGCGATGCGGTCTTCCCAGGCCGCGACCCCGTAGACCCGTCGCGAAGACACCTGAACGGGCGCGAGGATGCCGACCGGTCCTCCATCACGTGTGGGCCACGTCCGGTGCGCCGCCAACAGGCGCTCGAGCGCATCGGGGGCGGGAGTGGCATCGTCGTCGAGCAACCACGCCCAGGTGAACCCTGCGCCCCGCGCGAGTTCCAACGCACGGGCGAAGCCTCCTGCGGAACCGCGGTTGTCCGAAAGGTTCTCAACGCGAACGCGCGGAAACCGCTCCCCCAAGAGCCTAGCGAGTGCCAGAGCTCCGTCGTTGTTGAGCACCACGATCTCGCTCGGTGGCCACGTCTGCCTCTCGAGCGCCCGGACCGTGTCCTGCACGGCACCTGGCCGGCGAAACGTGACAACGAAGCTCCCCACCGAAGCCGCAGACTCACGAGGTGGAAGCACGCGGTCTCTCGCGTTCACGCTCGCACCGTACGGAACGTCACCCACAGCCAGAACACCGTCGCCGCCTTGATCGGTGGAGCACACCCGACCACTGACCCCCTTGTCGGGCGCCCCCTCCCGCCGTACGGGGCTACGAGCGCTGAGTCGACTGCACCGATCCGACCACCCCGGCCCACTCGGGAGGGACTACGGCCCCTGCACCTTGCGCACGGCCGACGCATGAACCACGCGCTCGTAGAACGCCTCCTGCGACGCTACGACGCTGCGGAGGTCGTAGCGCTCGCGCACCCATGCCTGCGCCTCGTGCCCCAGCGCGCGGGCAGTCGTGGTATCGGCCGCCAAACGAACCAGAGCTGCTGCCAGACCGGCAGGCGATCGTGGTTCGACCAAGACTGCCACACGTCCCCCGTCGGTCACCTCACGCAGGGGAGGAATGTCGCTGCAGACGCACGGTCGCCCGGCCGCCATAGCTTCCAGCAGCGCGTTTCCAAAACCTTCGAACAGCGACGGGAAGACGAAGAGGTCCGCTGCGTGCAACAATCTGCGCACGTCCGTCCGTTCCCCGAGCAGGCTGACATGCGCGTCCATGCCCAGCTCTCGTACCTCGCGCTCCAATATCGACCGCAGCCGGCCTTCCCCCGCGATGACCAGCCTGGCGTTGGGAAACCGTGCAACCACAGCCGGCATGGCGCGAACGGCGTACCGCTGGCCCTTTTGGGGCACCAGCCGCCCGACGTTGAGGATCAGCGGATACGTGTCCTCCCAGCCCAACTCCCGCCGGATGCGCGCCGGGTCCTCCTCCACTGCATAGCTTTCAGGCACCAGCCCTCGCGGAATGACCTCGATGCGCTCAGGAGGGATTCGCAGCTGCCGCACGGCTGAGATCTTCACGCTCTCCGTGATGGCCACGTACCATGTGCCATGCAATCGGGCCGTGGCCCGATCGACGATACGCACGGCCCACACCTTCCACGGAGTCAACTGGGGATTGTCAAGACGCCACTCGGGCTCGTACGTTGTGTTGACCAGGGTCGTGATCACTGGAACCCCGCTCCAGCGTCCGACGGTCCTCGCCAGGACACCGGGCCAGAACAACGCCGCATGCACCACGTCGGGGCGCAGGGCGCGCACCAACCGTCGCAGGCGCACCCCCCCCGTCACCGGGTTTAGCCGCCCCCGGCTGTTCAGGTGGTATACGGGAACACCCTGACATTGCAGCTCGTGCTCGAACCGTCCCCCGGCCGCAAGCACGCAGACGATATGTCGGAACCGTCGGCGGTCCGACCGTTGCAGAAAGGCAACGAGCTGCCGTTCTGTCCCTCCCGTCCGCAGTGTCTCCACCACGTGGAGCACGGTGAGGCGCGTGCGTCCGTCTGTCGCCCCGTCGTCAGGTGGGAGCACCTGAAGATCCGGACGCTCCGCAACTGTCGGCACCGTCGCTGCCTCGTCCACCTCGCCGGGAAACTGGCTCACCACGTCTGCGGCGCCTGCGGCGTCTGCAGTGGCCAGGCCACCACGTCCGCCAGACGCACCGCCTCCAGCACATCGCGCACCAGCGTCCCATCCCGCAGGCGCTCCATCAACTCCCGGTCCGACAACCGCTCGATCTCGCGCCCCGTGTCCGCCAGCTCCTCCAGTCGCAGGAACATCTGGTAGGCATCCGGGTCGGTCGCGCGCTTGAACCGTTGCTCGAGATGCACCTGCAGGGTCAACACCACCTCCGCCGCGATCTGGCGGCTCAGCCATCGACAGTTGTCGTTCAGGTAACGAAGCCGCAGGTGCATTCCGTACTGCAGATCGCGTCGGCCCGCGGCGCCCTCCAGCCGTTGGTCCACCTCCTTCACCTGCTGGAGCAGCACCAGGTATTCGCCCAGCACTTCGGCTGGCGGGCGCGCCTCGGCAGCGGCCTGCACCGCGAGAAAACGTCGCTCGAGGTCCCGCAGGCGCGTCCGCACCTCGCCCAGGACAGCCCGTACCGGCTCCGCCCGCCGACCCGGCCGCGGACGCACGCGCACCCGGGGTCCTTCCTCACCGCGCCGCTGCTGCTCCTCATCGGTCATGCGTTCGCTCCGTTCCTCACGATTCCGCTGGCACGCCCGTAACGGTCCATCCTGGTCCGGGCAGTCGTCACCGGATACCAAGCCACCAAGCCCCCAGCTTCAGGTACTCGCTACGCACCAGGGCACGGTCCTGCTCGCGCGTCCACCACGCCCGCACCTCGAAGAAACTCGCCTCTGTTGCATACACCCGGAGCCCCAGCCCGCGTGGACGAAAGGCGGCGCGGAAGATCACCGCTGCACGCCGGCTGTGGTAGGGTGAGGTCACGAGGATTGCGCGCTTCCATCCGCGGGCTTCCATGAGCGCCGCGCTCTGCCGGGCATTGTCATGGGTGCTGGCAGCCTGATCGTCGACCACGACTCGGTCACGGGGCACGCCGGCTCGCACGAGCACCCGCACCATCTCAGCTGCCGCGCCGCCGCGGGCCGCGCCCGCGCGACTCCCGCTGACGAATACCCACGGGGCCAGGCCTCGCTGCCAGAGCGCTGCCGCGCTCCGCGCCCGTTCCCCGGTACCATCGCCGCTGACGACGATGATGACGTCAGCCGGCTGCAGCACGTCGCGGACGACGAGGAAGTCCCCCACGGCTTGAAGCCCTACTGGCGCAGCGAGCGCCCCTGCGATGAACACAGCCACCAGCCCGATCGCCCAGCGAGCATGCATGCCTCCGGTACCCACTCCTGCGGCTCGTCGGTAGCCTGGCCAACCCCCGGCCACTGGACACCGCCAACCGCGCGCCAAAAGTCCCGATCTCTAGAGTGTACTGAGTCGTAATGATGTTGACACTTGTGGGGCAGACGCGAAAG